>CALFIE010000007.1 GCA_937876095.1 uncultured Flavobacteriales bacterium
GATAGGCTTATTATTGCTAACATTACAGGGATGGGTAATTAAACGGATAATCAAATAAATTTATGCTTTAAAAAAGCTGACACACTTTATAGATTGGGCTATTTAGCTTATTTTTGAAGAATAAAAATTCTGTATGAATAAGTTTTTCAGTTTAGTACTCCTCTATTTTTCAGTGCTTTATTCAGCACAATCTTCAATCTCCATTTTCTCTACCGAAACCGAAAAACCATTGCCAAAAGTAGCCATACTTTGCAACAATTCTGTAATTGGTTACACCAATTCTGAAGGAAAATTAACCTTCGAAACCAAATGCAAAAAAGTAACGACCCAATTACAAGGATTTGAAAAACAAGAGGTGAAAGTGGATAAAAAAATGGAAGTTTGGCTATCAATAAATGATCCCAAAGTAAAAAAAATAGAAACCATTTTGCTACAAGATCGAAGTGATCCGAGAGCTTTGGAAATTTTAAAAAAAATAAATGATCGATTTGATGAGAATTCACCACTGAGTTTACAATCCTATTCCTTCAATTCCTACAGTAAAATAGCTGCTGATTTTGATAAAGATACCATAGATATTTACAAAAAATTTGTAGAAAAACGCAAAGATTCTCTTATGCACCTAACTGCAAAAGATTTGAAACAATCAGAAAAAGATAAAAAAGATTCTTTGATAGAAGAAGATTTCATAGAAACCGTGAAAATCAGTCAGTTTTTTCTATGGGAAAAAGTACAGAAATACCAATTTTCTAAAAAATACGGGGAAAAAATTACCATTTTAGACAATAGAATTTCGGGCTTCCAAAACCCTATATATGAACTCTTGACACTGAATTCTAACCTCAATAAAATTCCGCGACAAGTGCGACCAGAAAATAGAAATCTGTACAGATATTTTTTGACCGATACCATAGAAATTGATGGTCGGAAGAATTTTGTGATCAAATTTCGACAACTCGAGCGAAAACAGCCACAAAACCGACGAAAATTCACTGGTTTTATCTATGTAGATTGTGATAGTTATGCCATAAAAAAAATAGAAAACAACAGCAAGAAAAAAAATGAAGGAACAATAGTTTCTACTTGGAAACCAATTAACAACAAATGGTTTCTGGATAATGAGCGAATGAAAATACGAATGGGAGAACAAAGTTTCGATCTAGAAGAAAAGAAAAAGGAACCCCAAAAAGAAGGTGAAAAAACCAAACGAAAATCTAAAAATTTTGGAAATTATTTGTACATAAAAAATGATTATTTTGATTTTACTGTGAACCAAGAACAAGATGCCAAAGATTTTAAAGGCTATACTTTCTCAGTAAAAAATGCAGATGGTAGTTTGCTAAAACAATATAGAAAAGACAGTCTGAACGAAAGAGAAGTACAAACTTATGAGAAAATTGATAGTCTGGGAAAAAAATATAAAATTGAGAAAAAAATTAGTTTTTTCACCAACCTAATGAAAGGGAAAATCCGAGCAGGAATAGTAGATTTAGACGTTTCTCAGGTACTTAAATACAATATGTATGAAGGTTTCAGATTAGGAGTAGGTGTAAAACTTAATGAGAAATTCAACCCTTATTTTTCACCAGATGCTTATATAAGTTATGGTTTTAAAGATGAAGCATGGAAATATGGAGTCGGAATAGACATGAAAACAAGTTTAGAAAGAAATTCTTTTTTCAGAGCAGAATATTTTGATGATGTAGTTTCTGCAGGACGATTCAATGAAAATTTATGGAATTTCAAAATGAAAGCTATGAATTCTGGTTTAGATTTACATAACAATCAATTCTTTCACTACAAAGGATTCAAATTAGCTTATGAAAGTGATCTTAGCAATGCTTTGACACTCAATGTCTCTGCAAAAAAACAAAGTGAAGAAGCAAAATTCGATTACGGATTTATGAATTTGGGGAGTACTTTTCAAAATTTCAGTACTTTAGTTACCCTGAAATATGCACCAAATTCAAAAAACATTATGACTCCAACTGGTAAATTTACTTATGAACAAAATTTTCCAGAAATATACCTCAACTACGAGCAAGGTGCAAAATTTGCAGGTGGCGAACTCAACTATTCTAGAATAGATGCTCTGATTAATCATCAATTCCGAACTAAATTAGGAGTTACAGGAACTAGAATTTATGCCGGAATTACTTTAGGAAATACACCAATTTGGCACCAATTCGAGATGAATGGATTAGGTTCAAGTTACGACAAGGTGAACTTCAACCTAACTTCTTACCTTGGTTTTGCAACAATGTTATCAGGAAAATACTACAATGATAAATTTGTAGGGACATATCTCACACATAGAATTCCGTGGTATTTTAAAACATTTGGCAAGAATTTATCGAGTTTAGATGTGGTCTATCGTGGAATAATTGGTAATATGCAAAATACAGAAAATCACCAATATCAATTTCAAAAATTAGATCATCTGTATCAGGAAGTTGGTGTAGAGTGGAATAATTTTCTCTCTACCCAATTCAATTTGGGATTCTTTTACCGAGTTGGTTACTATGCAACTCCTGCATTCAAAGACAATTTTGCCATACAATTTAAGTTTAATTTTTTAGGATTCTAATGAAAAAAATACAAATACAAGCACAACCATTTTTCGAAACATTGAAATTGAGAGACCATTCTATGTGGGATTTATTCGCTCAATTGATTGATGGTGAAGAAAAAGAATTGCAATTTTTAGATGAACAAAACGAAGTACTTTTCGCATACATTTTACCCAAAACCTTGGAGCAAATGCAAGAAGACCGCACTATTTTTGCTAAAGAATTTTCTGAAAAGATTTCGAAATAAATTTTTTATTTATTTCAAAACAGGTTCTATAAAAAACAAAAAAAGCAAACTTTGTTTGCTTTTTTTTATTCTTTTAACACCCCGTCAAAATCTTCGATTTCGACACCCCTCTAAAAGAGGGGAACCCAAAAACCTCTTTTCTCATTCGGTGATTTTCAAGTCCAGGATTTATATTTTCCTAAAATTCCTACAAAGAAGATACTACTCTAGCCAACCTTGTTCGCGCATCCAATCGTCATTGTATATTTTTGCAACATATCTAGAACCGTGATCGTGTAGTAATACTACAATTACATCATCTTTGGTAAACTGGTCTTTCATCTGTACCAGTGCAGAAATAGCACTACCTGCAGAATAGCCACAGAAAATACCCTCTTCTTTCGCCAATCTTCTAGCGTAGATTGCTCCATCTTTATCGGTCACTTTCTCGAAATGATCAATTACAGACATATCATAATTTTCTGGAATAATATCCTCACCAATTCCTTCGGTGATATAAACATAGGCGTGATCGTAGTGCAATTCACCAGTTTCGTGAAATTCTTTTAAGATAGAACCATAAGTATCTACACCAATCACTTTGATATTTTCATTTTTTTCTTTAAAAAATTTTCCACAACCAGTTATAGTACCTCCAGTTCCTGCTCCAACTACAAAATGCGTCATTTTACCTTCGGTTTGTTCCCAAATTTCTGGCGCTGTAGATTCATAATGCGCAGTTCTGTTAGATAGATTATCGTACTGATTTACATACCAACCATTTTCCGTTTCAGTTGCCAATCTTTTAGAAACCGAATAGTACGATCTCGGATCCGTAGGTTTCACATCGGTCGGACAAACAATCACTTCTGCACCTACAGCTCTCAAAATATCACATTTTTCTTTAGATTGTTTTGCATTGGTCACAAAAATACATTTATAGCCTTTCACAATTGCAGCCAGAGCCAATCCCATTCCTGTATTGCCAGAAGTTCCTTCTATAATTGTTCCACCAGGAACCAATCTTCCGTCTTTTTCGGCATCTTCTATCATTTTCAGGGCCATTCTGTCTTTTACAGAATTTCCCGGATTGAAGGTCTCTACTTTTGCCAAAACCAATGCTGGGAAATCATCTCCCAAAACTTTGTTAAGTTTCACAAGTGGCGTATTTCCAATGGTTTCTAGAATATTTTTTGCGTATTTCATAAAAAAATTTGAAGTGCAAAAATACAATAATAAATTGTAAGAGAATTTAAAAAAATGCCATAATTTTTTCTATTTTTGAAGCACCACGTTTAGTCAAAAGTTCATTTGCAGGCCTGTTTTCCGCTGCAATTCTTTTTTTCCTAATTCTGAACGCGCCTTTTTGGCGCGTTCCTACAAAAAAAAGAATTTCCGCTGCAATCAGGGCTATATTTCTCTTTTCGGTTTGTTGTTGATGATTTTATTGCTCTCAGAATGCACAGATTTTTAATAATAAAGCCTTGTGTACTTTGTGCAAAACTTGGTGAACATTGTGGTAAAAAAACACGATATTTTTCTATGAAAATCTGAGCAATTCCTTGAGATTTTTTTTTCAAAAACTCAATCACTCAATCACTCTCAACCAAAAAAAGTAATTTCTGTGAAAATTTGTGCAATCTGTGAGAAAAAATTACAAAGCTTGCTTCGTCGCTACACTTCGTTCCGCTCCTCGAAAAGACTCTTTAATTATACTTTATCGTTTTCACCGGCGAAATTTTAGAAATCAAATAGCTTGGTAAAATAAGTGCCAATGCAGAAATCACCAAAATACCAACAGAAATTCCCACAATATAGACCGGATTTAGGTTCACAGGTACCGTACTTACATAGTAATTTTCGGGATTTAGCGTAATAATTCCAAAGAAATACTGTAGCAACAACAATCCCAAACCAATTACATTCCCTATAATCAATCCCGGAATCATAATCAACAAAGTATAATTGATAAAAACCGCTTGAATTTGCCAATTATTTGCTCCCAAAGTTTTTAGCAGACCAATAGAATTGGTACGCTCAATTATTAAAATAAGCAAAACCATAATGATGTTGATGACCACCACCAAAAGCATAATCGTAATAATCAGTGTGATGTTGGTATCAAAAATATTCATAAAATCCACAATTTGTGGATATTTATCGGTCGCTTTTTCGGCGTAGTTTTTGTAACCGATCAGTTTCTCCACTTTTGGGAACGCCTCATCAATTTTTTCCACGTCTTTCAGGAAAACATCTATTCCACCAACTTGGTCTTTGCTCATTCCCTGTATTTTTCGAACGTGATTGATGTCGCCTATAATCACCTGATCATCAATCAATTTTATATCGGTTTTATAGATTCCTACCACTTCAAATTTTCTATAAATGGTTTTTTCTGCATTTTTAGAAAAAATCGCAACAATGCTGTCTTTCGGTTTCAGGTGAAGTTCACCTGCAATTTTAGAAGAGAGCACTATTCCACTGTTGTAACCGTCTTCTGTAATTTTTGGCGTTTCACCGGCAATTAGGAATTTTTTGAAACGATCGTGGTCAAAATCTTTACCAATTCCCTTCATTACAATTCCCGAAAAACTGTGTTCATTTCGCAAAATTCCAGTTACAGTAGCATACGATTGTGTGGTTTCTACTTCGGGAATTGCTTTTATTTTGGCAACATCTACCGATTTTTCATCTAAAATAGAGGAATTATAAGAGGAATTGGAGCGCGTAGATTTTATAGAAATATGTCCGCTGAAATCTGCCATTCGTTCTTTGATGGCTTTTTTAGAACCAAGTCCTGTAGAAATTGTAATCAGCGAAACTATGATTCCCAAAGCAACAGACAGTCTACCAATGAAAACAATCACTCTCGAAAGATTATTTTTGTTATCTTTGGATAACGCAATTTTTTTAGAAAAATATAAAGGAAATTTCAAAACAATGAATTTAAGTATCAAAAATAAATATTTACTTCTGATTTGCCTAATTTATTTTGGTTTTTGGCAATATTCATTTGCACAAAACACCGATAAAAACTGTTTCAGAACAGGTGCAGAAAGACCAGAACTCTATTTACCACTCCTGAAAGATAAAAACATCGCAATTGTAACCAACCAAACCGGACTGTTGAAAGATAAAACACATCTGGTAGATTTTTTGGTAAAAAATAACATCAAAATCAAAAGCATTTTCGCACCAGAACACGGTTTCCGTGGTGATGCAGATGCAGGTGAACACGTGAAAAACGGTGTAGATACCAAAACTGGAATTCCCATAGTTTCTTTGTACGGCGACAACAAGAAGCCAAAACCAGAACAATTGGCAGGAATAGATTTGGTTCTGTTTGATATTCAAGATGTTGGAGTACGTTTTTACACCTATATATCTACGCTTTCTTACGTGATGGAAGCTTGTGCAGAAAACAACAAAGAAATCGTAGTTCTTGATCGCCCAAATCCACAAGATGGTTATATAGATGGTCCTGTTCTCAAAGAAAAATGGGCAAGTTTCGTTGGTTTGCACCAGGTTCCCGTAGTTTACGGACTTACTATTGGTGAATATGGTAAAATGGTAAATGGTGAAAAATGGTTGAAAAACGGAGTTCAAGCAAAATATACGCTGATTCCTTTGATGAATTATCACAAAAAATTACGCTATCCGATTTCGGCAAAACCTTCCCCAAATTTACCAAACGATCGCGCCATCAATCTGTACCCCAGTTTATGTTTTTTTGAAGGAACTCAAGTTTCTGTTGGTCGTGGTACTGATCTTCCGTTTCAAATATATGGATCACCTTGGACCAAAACTTTCCAATACCAATTCACACCAAAACCCAATTCTGGAGCCAAAGATCCATTTCTAAACGGAAAATTGTGCTACGGTGAAAACTTATCTTCGACCGAAAATTTGCAAGCGCTTAACTTAGAATGGGTTCTGAAAGCCTACAAAAACTACAAAAATCCTGGTCAGGATTTTTTCCTGAAAAACCTTTGGTTTGATACTTTGGCTGGTTCAGATGAGTTGCGAAAGCAAATCGTTGCAGGAAAATCCGCTGCAGAAATTAAAAATTCCTGGCAAAAAGATTTGCAAAATTTTCAAAAAATCCGAAGCAAATATGTGCAATATGCAGATTGATGCTTATACATAACAAAAAAAATAGTAACCACAAATCGAAGATTCGGCGTAGCCAAAAGCAGCAAAAGTTATACTTTTTTATTTTTGGATATTAAATTATTATAAAATCTATATGAGATTACAAAAGTTTGAAACCTAATCGATTTCTTAATAAAAATCTCTGATTTTTTTTGCTTATATTTCCTTTTGAATTCTTTAAGAAAATCAATACCTTTTGTTACTTTTGTGGTTCAAAAACTAATCGAAATCGTGGTGTGTATCGTCTTTTTTGTTGCGCTCTACAAACCACAAACCGATGGTTAAACCTATGACACCTGCAACTGCAGTCATCAAAGCTCTAGAAAGTTTGTCGGGAGCAGGATTTCCCAGATAATTCATCAAAAATAAAATGATAAACGAAATTACTGCAATTACTGCAAATTTGGTACTCTTGATATTCATTATTGTAATTTATAAGCAATCATAATTCCGCCTCTGTAAGGCAAAAACTCACCACTTTTGTTCCATTTCTCGGCACCATCATATCTGAATAAACTTGGCGGAATGTACTCATATCCGTGATAAAAAGATTGCACGGTTCCTGCTCCTACAAAAAAATCGATGTTCCATCGTTCTTTCCAACAATATTGATAACCTACCGTTGCTCCGAACATCATGTTAAAACCGCGCTGGTATTTTTGGGAATGAAAATAATTCCATTTGGTGATATCAAAAACTCCAGTTCCTGCATTAATTCCTACGTACCACTTTTGGAAGGCTTCTTTAAAATAATATCTTCCTTCTAAATGTCCTGCATAGATTTGGGCGTGTTTACCTGCAAAAGATTTCCAAGGTGAACAGAAAAAATCTGCTTGCAACGTATATTTTGCACTCAACTGATATTCTAAACCTGCATTTACTATGGCAATTGGTAAAAAAACAGCATTTGCTTTAACATAAATCGAACGTGGTTTTTGCGAAAACGCAAAAAATAGTTGAAAAAAAAGTAATAAAACAACAAGTAATTTTTTCAAAAATTATTTATTAAGTTCTTTCAACAATTGCTCTGAAAGTGCGGTATCCATTGCTTTGCTTTTAGCTAAACTATTAGCTAACTCGGCAAACATTTTGGCGTTTTCTTTGTTGCCCGTTTTTTGGTACAACTTCGCCAAAACATAGGTGTTACTTGGTGATTCTGAATTCATTACAGCTTTTCCTGCCCATTTTGTGGCTTCTTGCAATGATTTTATATTTTTCACTTGTTCACAAAAAATCCATGCTGCTTTTTCTAATTCTTGATCATTAAAATTATCATAATTTTTATAATATTCAAGTGCTGCTTTTTCGTAAGCTGGGTAATTTTCTACTTGTGCATAGAAACTAACCTGCAGTCTATTAAGCGCAATTTTTGCTTCTGTTTCTCCCAAAATTGAGGTTGCTTGTTGCAAAAAATAGGCATCATTTACCAATTTTTTGTCTACATCTACTGATTTTTCAGCTAAGTCACCTACAGCAATTTGTCCCATAAATTCTTGGTAAGAATTTTCGGGTACCAATTTTATGATTTCAGCCTTGTTGTCTTTCAAAGTCTTGAAATTGGGATCTTGCGCCGATTTGGTAAAATAGAAAAGTATAGAAACTTCATCTTTTGAAAATTCATGATCGCTTTTGTTTGCAAAATACCTTTCAGATGCACGTTTAGACAAATCGAAATCAGAATTGGCATTCAATTTTATCAGATTCATCAAAAATGCAGGATCTTTTTCGCCTTTCTCAAAACGTTCTTTGGGAGTTCCCAGTTTATTTTTGGGATCACTGGCTTGTTTCCCAAATTCTAAAAATTCTTTTTCTTCAGTGTAACCCATTGTTTTTTGGATTACTTCTCCATCACTATTTAATATCAAAAGTGTTGGATAGGAACGAATTTGATAGCGTTGTGCTATTTGTGGACCTTCCCCTTTTTCCATATCTATATGCGTGTTTACAAAATTTTTATTGTAAAAATCACCTACTGTTTTTAACGGAAATACTTTTCTATCTAACATTTTGCACGGTCCACACCAAGATGCATAGGCATCTAAAAAAACCAACTTATTTTCTTTCTTTGCTTTGGCCAAAACCTCATTGAAACTTAATTCTGAGAATTGAATTCCTTCTTGTGAATACACAATTGCAACCACCAAAATCAGAAAAACGGATAATATTTTTTTCATCTTACTTTTATACTAATTTTTTTGCTAAGATAATTATTTTGTACGATTGTATTACACAGAATATTGTATAAAAAAACGTGCCAATTCCAACAAATATTATTGATGGGAAAGTACTTTTTTTATTTTAATTAAAATTAAAAAAATAAATCATCATTAATGATGAAATAAATATTGAAAATAACCTCACTAAAAACAAAAAACCGCCCTAAATAAGGCGGTTTTGTGGTTTCTCCAGGAATCGAACCAGGGACACATGGATTTTCAGTCCATTGCTCTACCAACTGAGCTAAGAAACCTTTTCAATTGAAGTGGTGCAAAAATACACACTTTCTATAAAACTCACAAGTGAATTGTCTATTTTTTTATGAAAGCGATTAAACTTCCTGATTTTCAGAATTATTATTTTCTTGTTCACTGCGAATTTGCTCACTCATTTCTTCTAAGACAGGTTTTATGGTACTTTCTGGTAAATCACTTATTCTAATGTACATGAGACCATCTATCGCATCATTGAAACTAGGATCTACATTGAAGGCGATTACTTTTGCGTTTTGTTTGATGTATTTTTTGATCAAAACAGGCAATCGCATTTCAGGTTCAAGATCGTCTATAATTTTATCTAATTTATTGAGGTCTGATTCTACTTCGTTCAGAAATAAATTTTTGTCGCGCTCTTTTAACCGAACTTTAAATTCATTTTTTGGGTGAATGTATTGCGCAACTGCAGCATCATAGTAATGGGAACGCATAAACTCGATCATCAACGATTTTGAGAAATCTGAAAACTTGTTGCTGATACTTACACCACCCATCAAAAATTTGTGCTCTGGATTTCTAAGACAAACGTGTACAATTCCTCGCCACAACAAGAAAAGTGGCAATGGTTTTTGCTGATACTCTTGCGAAATATAAGCTCGTCCCATTTCGATCACTTTTCTGAAAAACGGCTGCAATTCTGGATCAAACTCAAAAAGAGAACTGGTGTAGAAACCGTCTATTCCTTTGGTTTTCATTACTTGTTTTCCGAGTGCCATTCTGTATGCTCCTACCAATTTTTCTTGGGAATTGTCCCACAAAAAAAGGTGACCATAATGTTTGTCGTACTCATCTAAATCAAAAGGGAGATTGCTGCCTTCACCAACTGCTCTGAAGGTAAGTTCTCTTTGTCTCCCAATTTCTCGCATGATTGCAGGAATTTCGTCGTAATCACAAAAGAAAATATCATAATTACCATTGTTAAAAAGCAATTTATCTGCTTTTTTTAATCGTACAATATCTGCAATTAACTCCTCTTTTGGAGTTTCATCTATAATGTTTTGTACTATATTTTCGTTTTTAGAAAGTGAAAATTTCAATGATAAATTAGGTAATTTCATCATTTCTGAAAGGCTATTTCTCTTATCGTAATACGATTTCAACATATAGACTTTCTTTTGCAAAAATGCTCCTAATTCTTCTGGTGATTCTTGCTCTTCTAGAACTTTCACCGAAATTGGTCTACCAATTCTGATTCTGATTGGTTTTTCTCGATTGTTCATCATTTCTGCTGGTAACAACAGTGTTTGTAAATCCGGATGAAATTTAGAAACCTGATAAAAAAGTCGGCTATTTTTAGCATGAAAATACATAGGAACTACCGGAACTTTTGTTTTACTGATAAGTTTCAGTACGGGAATTTCCCACTTTTTGTCTAGAATTTCAGAAAATTCATTGTTTTTATTAGAAACTTCACCTGCCGGAAAAATACCAATACAACCGCCATTTTGCAAATGCTTAAGTGTTTCTCGCATTCCACTGGTACTGCTATAAGCATCTTTTCTGGTTTCAAAAGGGTTTACAGAAATTACATACGGTTCTAGTGGTTTTATTTTTTCTAACAAAAAATTTCCCATAATTTTGAAATCAGGTCGAATTTCTGAGAAAATTTTACACATCAGAATACCATCAATCGCACCAAGAGGATGATTAGAAACCAAAATAAAAGGTCCTGTTTTGGGAATTTTTGCTAAATCTTCTTCGAAGACAACGTATTTCAGATTTCGCTCAGAAACAAATGAATCAAAAAAATCTTTTCCTTCTTTGTCCTTTATTTTGTCATAGAGTTCATTTACTTGATTTATTTTGGTGACTTGCATCAGTGCAGAAGCAATTGGATTCTTTAGAAATCCGAATTTATCTAAGCCACCTGCAAGAATTAAATCATTTTTAGAAATGAGGCTCATATAAAATTTTTAAAAATGGTTACTAGTTGTATGGTTTGATTAGATATTTGTTCTAAAAGGACTTTTTTATCTTGGTAATAATTTTTAGTTTTTTCTAAATCAGCATTTCTAATGGTGAAAAGTGATACGTTTTTGGTGATTTTGGTTTCAAAAATTTTATTTAATTCATTAAATAAATCATCAATTTTACCGAACTTGTCTTCTAAACACAACGCCAAAGATATGGCAGAATTTTGCATCAGAGAAACTTTAATTTTATATTTCGCCAAAAATTTGAAAATTTCGCTCATATGTTCTTCTGCTATGAAAGAGAAATCTCTGGTAGAAATGTGCATCAAAATCTGATTTTCTTTTAAAATATAACTTTCTACTTGTTGATTTTCTGCAGTTACACTAACTTTGGTTCCGGGTTTTGTAGGATCTACAAAGGATTTTACAAAAAACGGAATGTTTTTTTGCTGAAGTGGTTGCAATGTTTTTGGGTGAATGACACTTGCTCCGTAATATGCCATTTCTATGGCTTCTTCGTAAGAAATATTAGACAAAAGCGTCACATTTTCAAATTTTCTGGGATCACCTGTCATTACACCAGGAACATCTTTCCAGATGGTCATTTGATCGGCATCTAAACAATAGGCAAAAATTGCAGCGGAATAATCTGAGCCTTCTCTACCGAGAGTTACCGTAAAATTATTGCTATCTGATCCTATAAAACCTTGTGTAACATAGCATAAATCTTTGGACAAATTGGTAATGTAATTTTGGGTTTTTTCCCAATTTACGACTGCATCTCTGTAAGATTCATCGGTTTTTATATAATCTCTTGCATCTAACCACTGATTAGAAAACTGAATTTCATTCAGATAATTACTCAGAATTTTAGAAGAAATCATTTCGCCACAACTCACCACCTGATCGTACACAAAATTGTAATTGGGGGATTTATTTCTGCGCAAAAACGAATCTATATCATCAAAAAACAAAGAAATTTCTGCAAAAACGGTATGGTTTTCACCGAAAAGTCCGTTTGCAATGTCTATATGTTGTTTTTTTACGATTGCTATTTCTGCTTGGTAATCTTCTTTATTAAAGTACAATTCCACCACTTTTTCAAGCGCATTGGTTGTTTTTCCCATAGCCGAAACTACGAGCAAACATTTCTCAAAACCTTGAGTTTCTAAAACTTTTGCTACATTTTTTACACTTTCTGCATCTTTTACAGATGCACCTCCAAATTTAAAAACTTTCATTTACGTACCTTACAATCAATAACTTAAAAATAATTTCGGGGGAATTTCTTTTTTAGAACCAATTTTCAAAATTATAAAATATGAATGAGAAAAAAAAACGAATCCGAAGATTACCAAGAAAAAGTCTTTATTTCTAGATTGTTATGAATTTTATGTAAAGAAATTACCAAAATATCGTGGAATTTTCCGAAATTTGGGAAAACAAAAGTATTACAACTATGTCCGATCAAAATTTCCAAACGCTAGGTGAATTTATAATTGATAAACAAGAAGATTTTCTGTATTCTACTGGTGAACTTTCTAGATTACTGAGTGCAATAAGACTGGCTTCTAAAGTGGTAAATCGGGAGGTAAATAAAGCAGGAATTGCCAATATCATAGGAAAAGCAGGAAATGAAAACATACAAGGTGAAGAACAACAAAAATTAGATGTTTTGGCCAATGAAATTTTTATAGAATCTTTGTCTCAGCGTGAAGTAGTTTGCGGAATTGCATCAGAAGAAAGTGATGATTTCATCGAAATAAAATCCGGACCAAATGCACATTTGAGCAAATATGTAGTACTTATAGATCCACTTGATGGCAGTTCAAATATAGATGTAAATGTTTCTGTAGGTACCATTTTTTCGATTTATCGTCGTGTTACCGAACCAGGAACTACGGTTGCTTTAGAAGATTTTCTGCAAAAAGGAGTCAATCAAGTAGCAGCTGGTTATGTAGTTTATGGTTCTTCTACCATGATTGTTTTCACGACTGGGAATGGTGTAAATGGTTTTACGCTGGATCCGAGTTTGGGAACGTATTACCTCTCTCATCCTAATATGCAATTCCCAAAAACTGGTAAAATATACTCTATAAATGAGGGTAACTACATCAAATTTCCACAAGGCGTGAAAGACTATATCAAATATTGCCAGTTAGAAGAAGAAGATAGACCTTATACATCGAGATATATTGGTAGTTTGGTGTCGGATTTTCATAGAAATATGATCAAAGGTGGCATCTATATTTATCCTTCCACTTCACAATCACCCAACGGAAAATTACGCTTGTTGTACGAATGTAATCCGATGGCATTTTTGGCAGAACAAGCCGGCGGAAAATGCACCGATGGTTTTACAAGAATTCTAGAAATTCAGCCAACAGAACTGCATCAGCGTGTTCCGTTTTTCTGCGGAAGTTATAATATGGTAGTGAAAGCCGAAGAATTTATGGAAAATACAAAGCATAAACAATAATTTGGCACTCTGATTTTGAGTTCTGCACTTGTAATTTTTATTTTACTCGTCGGAATTTTGCTAAGTTTTGATTGGCTTTTTGTATTAGAAGATATTTTGCAAAGCGATTTCAAAGATCCTACTTCTGAAATGTTATGGTTTCTATTTGTGCTTTTTTCGCTATTTGTAGGAACTATTGTTTATTGGATTTTCGGTAAAGACTCCAAAATATCATAGATTTTTTTTATTTTTTCATTAAAGAAAACCTTCAATTTTCTAACTTTTATAAGCTTTTGGATATCTTATAATGAGATTATTGCTTTTTGTACTTTTGACTCCGTCGAATCTTCGATTTGCGGTTTAAAATAATATTCAGTATCAACTATTTTTTTCATTAATGAAAGCCAAATTCACCCCCTATTTTCTCCAATTCAAACAAGCAAGCGGAACTTCTCGTGGTGTTTTGCACACCAAAGAAACCTACCTGCTTGAAATTTCAGAAAACAACCGAAAAGGAATTGGTGAATGTGCACTTTTCAGAGGGTTAAGTTATGATGATGTGACTGATTACGAAGAAAAATTGCATTGGCTTTGCGAAAATATTCACCAAAATCCTAAATTTTTACAAGAGCAATTACGACACTACCCTTCTATTTGGTTTGGTTATGAACAGGCAATTCTCAATCTACAATTTGGGCAAGATTTATATTTCCCAAGTGATTTTACCGAAGGTAAAACATCTATAAAAATCAATGGATTGATTTGGATGGGAACCACCGAATTTATGCAACAACAAATTGAAGAAAAATTGAAACAAGGTTTCGATTGTATCAAACTAAAAATTGGTGTTGATTGGCAATCTGAAAAAGAAATTTTAAAAAAATTAAGGAAACAATTCCCTGCTAATAAACTAGAATTACGAGTAGATGCAAATGGTGGATTTACTTATGATGAAGCAAAAATTGTTTTACAAGAATTAGCAGAACTGGAAATTCATTCCATAGAACAACCGATTAAGAAGTTGGAAGTTGGAAGTTGGAAGTTGGAAGATAAAATTGCATCTCGCAATGAAATGGCAGAACTATGCTCCAAAACTCCCACTCCAATTGCTTTGGACGAAGAATTGATTGGCGTGGTAAATCTTCCCGAAAAGAAAAAATTACTGGAAACTATACAACCACAATTCATCATCTTGAAACCTGCACTTATTGGTGGATTTTCTGGCACCGATGAATGGATTTCTATTGCTGAAAAATTAGGGATTTCTTGGTGGATTACTTCTGCTTTAGAAAGCAACATAGGTCTCAATGCAATTGCGCAATATACTGCAACCAAGAAAACCAATTTACCACAAGGTTTAGGAACGGGGAGCTTGTTTACCAATAATTTCGAAACCAATTTACAATTAATTGGCGACCAATTACAACGAAAATTAATTATTTAATACGCTGATTTTCAAAAAATTTCCACAAAAAAAACCGAAATTACTTTTACATAATTTCGGCAAATTTAATTCTCATCATTTGCTATATAACGTTCCCTACAAAAATTTCTTCCTTAATTCTCTTGAGAAAAATAGCATATTTTTTTTCAATTAATTTATAGAATTTTTTCATAGATGAATTTTTATATAATAACTAACGAAAATAAATATTCAAAAACTAAGCCAAAATTCATTTCAAAAAAAAAATACTAAAAAAAAAAATCAAAATTTTTCAAAATCTGCTCTTTCAAATTCGTTTAGCAATTGCTCAAAAACTTTTTCTACTGGTACAATCTCATCTATTAAAGCAGAAACCTGCCCTATTTCTAGTTCACCATCTTCTAAATCACCTTCGAACATCCCGAGTTTTGCCCGTCTTTTTCCTAATTTTTCTTGTAAAAGTTCCGTATTTCTTCCTTTTTTGTAAATTTCTTCTAATTCATAAAAGAATTTATTTTTCACCAATCGAACTGGTGCCAATTCTTTCAAAGTAAGTTGTGTATCGCCTTCATTGGTTTCTACAATTTTTTGTTTCCAATTTTGGTGAGAACTTGCTTCTATAGTTGCGGCAAATTTAGAACCTAATTGTACACCATCTGCACCTAAAATCATTGCTGCTTTTATTTGTGCACCGGTTGCAATTCCGCCTGCTGCAATCAACGGTGTAGAAATATATTTTCGAACATTTGGGATCAAACAAAATGTAGTAGTTTCATCGCGACCGTTGTGTCCACCTGCTTCGAAACCTTCCGCAACCACCGCATCAACACCTGCATCTTCACATTTTATAGCAAATTTGGTCGAGGAAACTACATGTGCCACTTTCACGCCTTCTTTTTTCAAAATTTCAGTATAGGTTTTTGGATTTCCTGCAGAAGTGAAGACGATTTTCACGCCTTCTTCTATTATTATTTGAATAATTTCTTCTAAATTAGGATACAACATTGGGACATTTACACCAAAAGGTTTACTGGTTGCTTTTTTGCATTTTTGTATATGTTCTCGCAAAATATCGGGATACATACTACCTGCTCCCAACAATCCGAGTCCGCCACAATTAGATACAGCCGAAGCCAATTTGTAACCAGAATGCCAAATCATACCACCTTGTATGATTGGATATTTTATTTGGAAAAGTTCGGTGATTTTGTTGTTATTCATATTTTATTTTTTGAATTGAAAATTTAGAATTTTTATAAAAGATAAATTTACTAAGTTTTCTAGTTTATATTGACTATTTTTTAGAAAAATCCAAAAAAAAATCTCTGAAAATTTTCAGAGATTATTCTTATTTTTTTAATTAAAAAAATTATTTGGTGATTGCTGCTGTTCCCCAATTGGTTTTGAAGGCGCAATCTTTGTACCTATTATCAATAGAAATAAAAATGGTTGGTATTTTGGATTTACTCCACTTATCAACTGTTTCATTTTTCTTTGCATTTAGTGCCATTTGTTTAATTCGGTCAAAGTCTGTAGCTAATTCTATTTTATGTTCTGGGATGATGTCTTGTACTTTTGCCAAACAAACCACTTTTCTTTGATTGAGTTGATCTTCGAAAGCTTCTGTTAAATCACCAATTTTCAGACCTGCAATTTGGTATCCCAAACTTGGTGGAAGATTCAGTTTTTCAATTTTATCGCTACCTTCTTCAGAAGTCAAAACACCTGCATTGAACTTGGTTTTTTTATCGTCAGAAAAACGATAAGCTGCATCTTTGAAAGTCATTTTACCTGAAGTAATGAGTGTTTTTATACTGTCCATTTCTTTTTTAGCAGTTTTAATTTCGTCTGCAGTTGGATCAGCTTTTAGCAATATATGACTCGCATCGTAAATTTTACCTGATTTTTTAACCAACTGAATTATATGATAACCAAAGTCAGATTCTACAGGTTCAGAAATTTCACCTTCTTGTAAATTGAGAGCTGTTGCTTCAAAAGATTTTACCATTCTGCCTTTGGAAATATTTTGGTACAAACCACCATTTGGAGCAGAACCAGGATCCTCTGAATAGATTCTTGCCTGGCTTTCAAACGATTCACCATCTAGAATATCTTGTTTTATTTTCTTTAATCTTTTAATGATTTCATCTTTGTGCGCTTCTGTTAACTTAGGGTAAATGCTGATTTGAGCAACAGTAACCTCATCTTTCACTTCTGGTAATTGTGATTTGTATTGATTAAAAAAATCTGTAACTTCATTTGGCGAAACATCTACGTTATCTGTAATCAAAGCGTATTTTTGCTGTGCATAATAAGAATCTGTATCAATTTTTTCGATGGCGTTTTTCATTTCGTATGAAGTACGGAATTTATACTGCGCCAACATTGCTTTTTCGTCTGGAAATTGTCCTAAAATTTGGTCGTATTTTTTAGCCGCCATTTCTTTGATGACATCATTTCTATTTTCAATTAAGGTGTCCTTTTTTGCTTCGTAAATCAACAATTTATTATTGATAATGCTTTCTAGAAATTGACATTTATCGGTCACTTTTGCGCCTTGTAGTTTAGCATAATTGGCTTGCTCTTCTATGTCTGATTCTAGCACAATTTCATCTCCTACTACTGCCGAAATTCCGTCTACCAATTGACCTTTCTGTAATTGTGCGTTTGCTGAAATACCGAAAAAACTACAAATTATTGTGAATACAAGTGTTAATTTTAATCTATTAATCATTATTTTGATATATTAGGTTGCAAAAATAGAATTCTTTATTGGGAACTGAACGATTTTTTTTACTAATTATTTCTTAAAATTTAACTTTAAAAAAAATGAAATTTTAAATAAAAAAGCTGTATAGTTCCACAAATTTGAAAATTTTAGACTTCTACTTCAAATGAGGTGAGCTCTTTGAATTGATTAATTCTATCTAGCAATTCTGATTCGGTAACTTCTTGCAAACGCTTTGTTCCGAATTTCTCTACTGTGAAAGAAGCCAATGCAGAACCAATCAAAATTGCAGATTTCATAGTTTCGAAATTGAATTCTTCTTTTTTTGCAAGATGTGCTGCAAAACCACCTGCAAATGTATCTCCTGCTCCGGTTGGATCAAAAACTTCTTCTAATGGTAATGCCGGAATTGCAAAAATTTTACCATTATGGAAAAGTAATGCACCGTGTTCTCCTTTTTTGATGATTACGAATTCCGGTCCCATTGTGTGAATTTTTTTAGCAGCTTTTACTAATGAATATTCACCAGAAAGTTGTCTTGCTTCTTCATCATTTATGGTGATTACATCGGTTTTTGCAATCATTTGCATCAACAACTCTAATGTATGATCCATCCAAAAATTCATGGTATCTAAAATCACCAATTTTGGGCGGTTTTTCATTTTTTCTAATACCGATAATTGTACAGCAGGATGCAAATTCCCTAACAAAAGTACTTCTGCATCTTGTGCAGAAGCAGGAATTTTAGGCTCAAAATTTTCTAAAACATTGAGTTCGGTTACCAAAGTATCTCTAGAATTCAGATCGTTGTGATATTTACCACTCCAGAAAAAGGTTTTACCTTCTTTCACCACTTCTATTCCATCTATATTAATGTTTTTAGAAGTTAGTAGGTCAAAATATTCTTGCGGAAAATCTCCACCTACAACTGAAACCAAACTCACTTCAGTTTTCATAACAGCTGCAGAAAGTCCTATATAAGTACCTGCTCCTCCTAAAATTTTATCAGTTTTACCAAATGGTGTTTCAATTGCATCAAAAGCAACAGTTCCTACTGCTAGTAGTTTCATATATTTTTTTTATTAAGATTAATTATTTCCATTGGAAAGTATCTATCAAATGTTGCATATCTTTTTTTACATAATCAACAGCAGGAGCCAAAGAATCGGGTTTTGGTCGTGAATTGAAATATAAATAACCTGTTACAAAATGACGGGTACTATCTGTAATATAAAATTGTAAATTAGATGCAGTTTGACCTTTGAGTTCATAGAAACTCCCGAAAACTCTTTTCTCTGGATATTCAAAAAATTTGGTATCTATAGAAGAAGCTCTTTTGGTGTGTTCGTACACCATTTTTTCGGCTTCTTTTACGTGCAATAAGAAATTATTTTGAACAGGATAATACGTAATGAAAATTTTCGCTTTCATTTTTGGATAATTCAAGTAATACCAACAAGGTTTTTTAGCATCTGTAATGGTTGCAAAATCTGAATAATCAAAAGTATAATTACATGGTGATCCAAAATTTCTATAGGTTGGTTTTGGGTATTCTAAACGCAATTCACCGCTTGGTTTGGGAACCGCTTCTTGTTTACAAGAGAATAAAAATGCTAGTAATAAAATAATTATGTGCTTTCTGTACATTTTGCAAAAATACTAATTAATGTTAGAAGTTAAAAACTTTGAAACCTTTGGTTTCTTTAATTAAGAAACAATCTTTGAAAAACAGCTATCATTTACTAGAAAACACTTTAGACAAGTAGTTTTCAAGTGGTTTCGGGAAGGATTTGAGTTGTGATTTTTGCCAATCACTGATTTCTAAGTTATTCTCAGAAGCCAATTGCTGAAAATCGGTTTTGCTCAATTCTACTGTTTGTACAATAATTTTCAAATTTTTGTGTGTCAATTTATGCTGAATCTCAATTGAATGGACAATTTTGGATTCCAAATTTTCTGGAATTTCGGTAGGAAATTCATACAATTTTTTCCAGATAAAATCATCACCACGCTGTTGTATAAGAAATTCGCCATCGCAATGCACAAAATAATAGGTCAAATGCAAATCGCTGGTTTTGGCTTTTTTGGATTTCATAGGAAATTCTGAAATTTTACCCAAACTAAATGCTAAACAATCATCTTGTAAGGGACATTCTACACATCTCGGTTTGGATTTTCTACAAATTTCCGAACCCAAATCCATCATTGCTTGATTGAAGAGTCCACTGTTTTTTTCAGGCATCAATTCCAACGCCAAAGTAGAAAAATAATCAAACGATTTACTAGCAGAAATATCATAATCATCAGCAAAAACACGTGATAGTACTCTATAAAAATTTCCGTCTACAGCAGGAATTTTTTTATCAAAACAAATGCTTACAATTGCAGCAGTGGTATATTTGCCAACTCCTTTTAGACTGAGAATATCTTCATATTTTGTAGGGAATTCACCTGCAAAATCGGTCATAATCTGTTGTGCTGCTTTGTGCAGATTGATGGCTCTAGAATAGTAACCTAAACCTTTCCAATAGAGTAAAACCTCATCTAAATCAGCATTTGCAAGCATTTCTACATTTGGAAATCGTGCAATGAATTTCAGATAATGATCTAAACCTTGCTCTATTCTAGTTTGTTGAAAAATGACTTCGCAAATCCAAATTTTGTAAGGATTTTTAGTGTTTCTGAAAGGTAAATTTCTTGCATTAGTTTGGTACCATTTTACTAATTTTTCACCAATGTAAAGAAAATCAGGGTTTTGTTTTTTCGTTTTCAAAAAATATATTTATATTTGCACCACCAAAATTATAAATAAAAAAAGGAAATGACAAAGGCAGAATTGGTAAATACCATCTCAAGTAAATTGGGTGTTGAAAAAAATGATACTCAAAAAGTAATTGAAGCATTTATGCAAGAAATTAGAACCTCTATGTATAATGGCGACAACGTTTATTTAAGAGGGTTCGGATCATTTGTGATCAAAACCAGAGCAGCAAAAACAGGAAGAAACATTTCCAAAAATACAGCAATTGAAATCCCGGCTCACAATATTCCAGCTTTCAAACCATCTAAATCGTTTGTAGAAAAAGTGAAAACCAAAGTTGCCGTAAAATAATTCAACCAAATATTAACAAGTTATCTATAAATTTATAAAATTATGCCAAGCGGAAAAAAAAGAAAAAGACACAAGGTAGCAACTCACAAAAGAAAAAAAAGAAGGAGAGCAAACAGACATAAGAAAAAATAGTCTTCTAGCGGAAACTTACCATATATCAATATAGTTGGTGTTTTTATTATTTATAAAACTTCACCGACTATATTTTGTTTTAAAACAAATAAGAAATTGAATCTAATTCCCAAAAATTGAGCATTTTTTATTGTTAATTTAAATAGTAATAAAATAATTTTTTATTAAAATAGCTCGTTTTTATGCATTAGCAAATATTTGAATGAAGAAAGAACTCATCATATCTCATGAAGATGGGCAATCCAAAATTGCCTTGCTGGAAGAAGGCAGACTTTTTGAACTACACGAACAAGAAGATAAAACCGATTTTGTTGTAGGTGATTTGTTTATAGGTAAAGTGAAAAAACTTGCACCAAATCTGAATGCGGCTTTTGTAAACATAGGTTACGAAAAAGATGCATTTCTACACTACCAAGATTTAGGTGCGCAATTTCTGACCTATAAAAAATTTCTGAAAGATACCGTTACCAAAAAACAATCTACTTCTAGTCTCAAAAATTTTGAAATCCAAAAAGAGATTGATAAAAATGGTATCATAGAAAAAGTCTTAGCTAAAGATGATAGCGTCTTGCTACAAATTACCAAAGAACCTATTTCTACAAAAGGCCCTAGAATTGCCACCCAAATTTCTTTGACGGGGAGATTCCTGGTACTGATTCCTTTTGATAAAAGTGTTTCGGTTTCCAAAAAAATTGGAAATGCCGAAGAAAGAGAACGACTTAGAACACTCATAGAGAGTATAAAACCAGAAGGTTTCGGAGCCATCATCAGAACAGTTGCAGAAGGCAAAAAAGTAGCCGAACTGCATAATGATATGGATCAATTGGTGCAAAAATGGGAAACTACTTTCAAAAATATTCAAAAAAATAAAGTTCCGAGCAAAGTTCTGAGCGAAGAAGACAAAGCATCTTCTATTCTGCGAGATAATTTCAATGCAGATTTTGTGAACATCATTTGTGATGATGAGCAAATGGTGCATGATATGAAAAACTACATAGAAGTCATCGCTCCAGAACGCAAAAATATTGTACAATTTTACGATTCTCATATTCCACTATTAGAATATTACAACGTAGAAAAACAATTGAAACAGAGTTTTGGAAAACACGTGAATATCCCAAGTTCCAAAGGTGCTTATCTAGTGATAGAACACACCGAAGCTTTACACGTGATAGATGTGAATTCTGGGAATAATATTTCTTCTGGTGGTTCTGCCAATAAAGAACACGCTTTGAATGTGAATAAAATGGCAGCTACAGAAATTGCTCGTCAACTTAGACTTCGTGATATGGGCGGAATTATTGTGGTTGATTTCATAGATATGACCAATCCTGATCATCGTAGAGATTTGTACGAACATCTGAAAGAAGAAATGTCTCGTGATAAAGCTCGACACAAAATCTTACCACCAAGTAAATTCGGGTTGATACAAATTACAAGACAAAGAACTCGCCCAGAAAAACAAATCGTAACCAGCGAAGAAAACCCGAACTCAACTGGTGAAATTTTAGCACCAATTGTAGTGGTAGAACGTATGGAAGAACATATTCGTGGACTGATACAAACAGAAAAAGGAAAATTATATTTACACGTACATCCTTTTGTAGAAGCGTATCTTACGAAAGGAATTTTTAGTATTCAGGCAAAATGGTTTATGAAATACAAAAAATGGGTAACCATCATTGGTAGAGACTCTTTCAAATACCTAGAATACAAATTGTACAATGCCAAAAAAGAAGAATTAATGAGTCATTCGAATTAAAAACGAGCTCCATTAATCAAATAAAAAACAAAAAAACTCGCAAAATTTGCGAGTTTTTTTATTAATCTTAATACTATTAGAACTCCAAAGAATAAGAGATTTCACAAAAAATTAAAAATCTAGTTGTTCTACTACCTATTTTTTATATTCAAATTTCTTATTTTTCAATTTTCTTCGCTTCCTCCCAAAATTCGTCCATTTCCTGCAAAGACAAATCAGAAAGATTTTGGTTTCTTTCAATTGCCAAATGTTCCATTTTTTGAAAACGATTGATGAATTTTAGGTTGGTTTTTTCTAGTGCTGAATCAGGATTCATCCCTAAAATCCGGGCATAATTGATGATAGAAAACAACACATCTCCCAATTCTTTTTCTTTTTTTTCAAAATCTTTTTCGGTATGGAATTCAGAGAGTTCTTCTTCTACTTTTTTCCAAGCATCATCTGAATTCGCAAAATCAAAACCAATTCCTTTTACTTTTTCCTGAATTCTAAAGGCTTTCACTATACTTGGAGTTCCTTTGGAAACCCCGGATAAAACAGACTTGTTACCTTCTTTCAGTTTCAGTTTTTCCCAATTTTGTTTTACTTCTTCTTCATCTTTCACTTCTACATCGCCATAAATATGTGGATGACGAAAAATCAATTTTTCATTTAAAGAATTGATGACATCTGCAATATCAAAAACATTTTTTTCTGAACCAATTTTAGAATAAAAAACCAAATGTAGCAGAACATCTCCCAATTCTTTTTTAATTTCGGGCAAATCTTCAACCAAAATTGCATCTGAAAGTTCGTACACTTCTTCCAAAGTCAAATGTCGTAAAGATTGCAAATTTTGCTTTTTATCCCAAGGACATTTTTCTCTGAGATCGTCCATAATATCTAGCAATTTCGAGAAGGCTTCTAATTTTTGTTCTTTGGTATTCATAGAGTTAGGCAAAGATTAAGAAATAGGTAGAGGAAAAAGTTTAAGTTGAAAATCTTTGATAGGTAAAAAAACTTTGTCAAAGATAATTTCCTACGGAAATTGAACTTTGACAAAGTTATGTAAATTGTTGATTGCTAAATGCAAAAAACCAAATTATCCTTGTTTTCTGTGGGTACTCTTCACCGCTGATTTTGCAGAAGAACTTGCAGATTTTGGAGCAGCAGATTTAGGCGCTGCAACTTTTTTAGCTGTATTTTTTGTTTCTACATTTTCAGATTTTGCAGGTTTTTCTGTGGCAGTTTCTTCCTTTTCTTCTGCTTTTACAAAACTTTCTGGTGAAATATATCCTGCTTTGTGAAGTAAATTGTACCATTGTGCCAATTTTTTGATATCAGAAACATACACTCTTTCTGTATCATAATTTGGGAGCGATTTTTCCATAAAAGCCCTCAATTCAGCATCGGAAGATTTGTGAGAAATGGTTTCTTTGAAACCCTCATTTTTAGCTACATTTTCAAAAACTTCGAAAAGTGGCACTTCTTTATCAAAAGTGAACATCGAAATATTATCCAACAAACTAACTTGTGATGAGTTGGAAATACTGGTTTTTTTCCTAGTTGTAATATCTTCTATGATGAACCCGTTTTTAAGTTGGGAAATCAATTTGAAAAGTCCAGGTTTACCTGAAATGGAAATAATTTTTTCTAACTGCATATTATTTTTTTGTTTAAAATTCTTGTTTAAAATTCTTGTTTAAAAATTTTGAAATTTCTCAACTTTACTTGGGAAATCGCATTTTATAATTTACATTTACATCGCCGTTTGCAATTTTCATTAGTTTACCTTTTACCATTTTTTTCTTGAGTGCACTCAAGTGGTCGGTAAATAGAATTCCTTCTATATGGTCGTACTCATGCTGAATTACTCTCGCTCTAATGTCCGAAAATGTTTCGGTATGTTTTACAAAATTTTCGTCTAGGTATTCAATCACAATGCTTTCTTTGCGTTTCACATCTTCACGAACATCAGGAATAGATAGGCAACCTTCATTAAATTTCCACTCTTCACCAAATTCTTCTAGAATTTGCGCATTTATGAACACTTTTCTGAAACCCTTCAATTTTGAAGCAATATCTATATAATCTTCGTCGTTTGCAAGAGACGAAACATCTACCACAAAAAGTCGAATATCTAATCCAATTTGTGGTGCAGCCAAACCAATTCCATTTGCTGAACTCATGGTCTCGAACATTTGGTCGATCAAAATTTTCAGGTCAGGATAATCTGCTGAAATTGGTTGACATTTTTTTCGCAAAACAGCATCGCCGAATGCACGGATTGGTAATATCATTTTTTCTGTTGTTCTAAAAAATTTTGCAACAATATGGTTGCACTTACTTTGTCAATCAGTGCTTTATCTTCTCTATTTTTTTTGCTTTTTCCGCTCTGACTGATGAAAAAAGACGCCATTTTCGAAGTAAAACGCTCATCTAATCTATGGATTTCTATTCCTGAAAATTCTATCCTACATTGTGCTATAAACTGAAGTATGTCTTGCTCAATCTCCGAAAGATTCCCCTTCAAATCAGTTGGGAGTCCTACTACAAAAGATTCTACTTGGTTTTCTTGCACATATTTTTTCAAAAATAGTAAAAGATTTTTGGTTTCTACAGTGTCTAAACCACTTGCAATCATCTGCAAATCATCGGTCGCAGCAATGCCTGTTCTTTTTCTACCATAATCAATCGCCAAAATCTGTCCCATTCTGCAAATTTAATAAATTTTTGTCGATCTAATTTTAGACAGCTTCCTAAGATTTTTGTTTTTATTAAAAAATAATTTATAATTTTATTCCTTCAAAAAAAACTACCGATATGAAAACCATTGTACTTGTGCGTCACGCAAAAAGTGATTGGCCAGAAAACACCGATGATTTCGATCGTCCACTTGCAGAAAAAGGCAAAAAAGATGCCGAAAAAATGGCCGTTTTATTGAAAAAAAATGGTTTATCTATAGATTTAATGGTTTCTAGTCCTGCAATTCGTGCCTTTGATACGTGTACTATTTTCAATCTCGCTTTTGAAACCGAAGTGCAAACCAACCGAAAACTCTACAATCCTCTTGAACAAAATTTCTCTGAAATTATCTACGAACTCGACGATCGGTTTTCCACGGTTGCATTTTTTTCTCATAACAATGGGATTTCTAATTTCGCCAATTCTTTAACCGAAGAAATTTTCCATTTCCCAACTTGTGGAGTGGCTGGTTTTGCTGCAGATTGTAATTCTTGGGCTGATTTTGAGGTCGCAGAAAAACGATTTTTGTTTTTCTATGAAGCAAATCTAATTTAAAAAAATAAGGTATTCTGCTTTTCAGAATTAATAAAAGTCTGACAAATTTGTTTTCATTTTTACTAAATATTGCTATGGTGAGAGCAATTTCACTTTTTATTTCATTAAGAAAAATGAAATTCATCTTTCAAAAAAATTGTAAGAAAAATGGTATCTTTAAGCGCATTTTACAACCAATAATTATTATGAAAAAAAATAGGTCTTTACTACTGCTGATTCCTCTGATTGGTCTTGGCATAAGTTGTTCTACCATGAAAAAAACTGCTACAACCACAGAAACACCAAAAATAGACGCTAATTTGGCTTCTAATCCGTTTATGAAACCGAGTTCTTTGCAATATTTTGCGCCAGAATTCGATAAAATTAAAGATGAACATTTCAAACCGGCTTTTGATTACGGAATCAAAGTACAAACCGCAGAAATTGAGCAAATTGCCAACAATACCGCTGCTCCAACTTTTGAAAACACCGTTTTAGCACTGGAAAATAGCGGCGAAGTTTTGCATAGAGCGCAAAAAGTGTTCTTCAATCTTACAGGTTCTAACACCAATCCTACTTTGCAAAAAATTGAAGAAGAATATGCTCCGATTTTTTCGAGTTTGTCTGATAAAATGTTTCTGAACAAAAAATTGTATGATAGAATAAAAGCAATAAAAACTACCGGATTAGATAGCGAAGATCGGCGTTTAATAGAAGTGTACAAAACCTCTTTTGAAATGGCAGGTGCAAATCTTTCTGAAGCAGACAAAGAAAAAGTTAAAAAAATAAATGAAGAATTAGCGGTACTTTCTACGCAATATTCTAACAAATTATTAGACGCTCGAAAAAATGGTGCAGTCGTAATTTCTGATATGAAAGAATTAGATGGTCTCTCTTCAGATGAAATTGCTGCAGCTTCTGTTGCCGCAAAAAATGCAGGACAAGATGGTAAATATTTACTTTCATTGCTCAATACTACACAACAACCGCTTTTGCAAAATCTGAAAAATAGAGCAACCAGAGAAAAACTCTTCAAAGCATCTTGGTATCGTGCAGAAAAAAATAATGCAGATGATACAAGAGCTATTCTAGAAAAAGAAGCCAAATTACGCATGGAAAAAGGTCATTTGATGGGCAAAAAATCCTATGCTGAATGGAAATTGCAAGATCAAATGGCGAAAAATCCTGAAAATGCGATGAATCTTTTGGCGCAATTGGCGACACCTGCAGTTGCAACTGCAAGAAGAGAAAAAGATGAAATTCAGGCTTTGGTAGATTCACAAAAAGGTGGTTTCACCGTAGAACCTTGGGATTGGAATTTCTATTCTGAACAAGTTAGAAAAGCCAAATACGACCTAGATGAAAACCAAATAAAACCTTATTTTGAAGTTACGACTGTGCTAGAAAAAGGAGTTTTCTTCGCGGCAGAAAAATTTTATGGAATCACCTTCAAAGAAAGGAAAGATATTCCGGTATATCATCCTGATGTAGTTGCTTATGAAGTTTTTGACCGAGACGGAAAATCTTTGGCAATATATTATTTGGATTTCTATACCAGAGACAACAAAAATGGTGGTGCTTGGATGAGCAATTTCGTAGAGCAATCGTATGTTTTGAAACAAAAACCTGTGATTGTAAACGTTTTTAATTATCAAAAACCAGCACCAGGAAAACCATCGCTGATTTCTTATGACGATGTTTCTACCATGTTTCACGAATTCGGACATACGTTGCACGGATTTTTTGCAAGTCAAAAATATGTCACAATTTCAGGAACCAACACGCCTAGAGATTTTGTAGAATTCCCATCACAAATCAATGAATTTTTTGCTTTGGAACCTGCAGTTTTGCAAAATTACGCGATCCATTATCAAACCAAGGAACCAATGCCAACTGCATTAATAGAAAAAATTAAAAAAGCGGCTAACTTCAACCAAGGTTATGCCACCACCGAATTGGTTTCTGCAGCAACTCTGGATATGAACTGGCATTCTGTGACCGATGCTTCACAATTTCAGCCAACTCTGGAATTTGAAAAATCGGTTTTACAAAAATATGGATTCAACTTACCGCAAGTTCCGCCAAGATATCACACTCCGTATTTTGCTCATATTTGGGGCGGTGAATATTCTGCTGGTTACTATGCTTATATGTGGAGTGATATGCTAAATGCCGATGCATGGGACTGGATTACCAATCACGGCGGAATGACCAGAGAAAACGGAGACCGTTTCAAAAAATACATACTTTCTGTAGGGAATTCTATGGACCTTAACCAAGCGTATAGAGATTTTGCGGGTAGAAATCCAGACATCAAACCATTGCTAAGAGCACGAGGTTTTATAAAATAAACTTTAGAATATGACAAAAAATTATTAACCACAAAAGTAACAAAAGAGATACTTTTTTTTAAAAAATTTTAAGACCTAAGTATATCACTTAGAGAACACAAAAGTTTGAAATCCAAGGGATTTCAAATTGAAAATCTTTTATTTTCTAACTTTTATTTTCTTTTGAATTTCTTAAATGAAGCCACTTCTTTTGTTACTTTTGTACAAGAAAAGCGGTTTCAAAAAATTTTGAAACCGCTTTTTTTTGGTTAAAATGCTATTTTATTTTCATTAATGATGAAAAAAATCCTACTATTTTTGTCTGAAATATACTTCTATAGGAACTCCCGTAAATCCGAAATGTTTACGAAGTTGGTTTTCGGTAAATCTTTTGTACGGCTCTTTCACATATTGTGGCAAATTACAGAAAAATACAAATTGCGGAGATGGAGTCGGCAATTGTACACAATACTTAATCTTCACGTATTTTCCTTTGATTGCAGGTGGTGGTGTATGTTCAAAAACTGGTAACATCACCTCGTTGAGTTTAGAGGTTTTAATTTTTTTGGCTCTGTCCTGGAATACTTGCATTGCTACTTCTACTGCTTTCAAGATTCGCTGTTTGGTAAGAGCCGAAACAAATAAGATAGGAATATCGGTAAACTGACCGATTTTTTCTTTGATAGAGTTTTCAAAATCTCTGATCGTATTGGTTTTTTTGTCTTCTATCAAATCCCATTTATTCACCAGAATTACGATTCCTTTTCTGTTTTTTTGTGCCAATCCGAAGATATTCATATCCTGACTTTCCCAACCTTGAGTTGCATCTACCATGATGATTACTACATCTGAATGTTCTATAGAACGTATAGATCGCATCACCGAATAAAATTCTAAATCTTCAGAAACTTTGGCTTTCCTACGCATTCCTGCCGTATCTACCAACACAAATTCGTGCCCGAATTTGTTGTACAAAGTTTCTATACTGTCTCTGGTAGTTCCTGCAACATCGGTCACAATATTTCGGTCTACATCTAGCAAAGCATTGGTAAGAGTAGATTTCCCAACATTTGGTCTACCTGCAATTGTAATTT
Organism: uncultured Flavobacteriales bacterium; assembly: GCA_937876095.1. Lineage (GTDB taxonomy): Bacteria > Bacteroidota > Bacteroidia > Flavobacteriales > Weeksellaceae > CALFIE01. Next base: position 29,651 of record CALFIE010000007.1, read on the forward strand.
TTGGTAAACCTTCAAAAGGATCTTTGTAATCATTGGTCGGGAAATCTTTCACGACCTCATCAAGCAATTCACCAGTTCCGGAACCTGTTGCAGATGAAATGGTGAAATATTTATCGATTCCCAATTGGTAAAATTCGGTTGCAGCCAATTCTTCTCTTGCAGAATCCACTTTATTTATGACAATATAAACCGGTTTGTTGGCTCGACGCAACATTTCAAAAATTTCGTAATCGGTGTCAGTCAAACCTTCTTCTGCATTCAACATAAAAATAATAGATGTCGCTTCATCTATCGCCAATTGTACTTGTTTGGAGATTTCACCTTGGAATACATCATCATTGTTCACCTCATAACCACCTGTATCAATTACGGTGAATTCTACACCATTCCAGTCAGATTTACCATAATGTCGGTCACGCGTAACTCCTGCAGTTGAATCTACAATGGCTTCTCTGCGTTCTAATAACCGATTAAAAAGGGTGGATTTTCCAACGTTGGGTCTACCAACGATTGCTACAATGTTGCTCATAAAAATTTTGTTTAATAAATTTCTGCTATTTCTCACAGAAATTGTTTTTATTAATGGGTAACTCCGACTTTCGGAGCCCAAAAATTTTTGCAAAGATACGGATAAAAATTTAGAGCCATTTATAAGTATGTTTAAAGAAGGAATCCTCAAGTTTTGAAAGTTAATTTTTTCATTATTAAAAATTGAGATATTTCAGAATTTACTTATAAAAATTTCTTCATTAATGATGAAAAAAGAAGGTAATTTGCACACCTTGCTGTAATTTCGTAATTTCACCTATTAATTTTTTACTCATGAAAAAAATATTAATTTTTCTGCTGATTGTCTTTGTAATCATACAATTTTTCAGAATAGACCAAACCAATCCACCTGTAAACAAGGATTTGGATTTTTTGACCATCAAAAAAACGCCTAAAAGTACTGCAAAATTAATACGGACTTCTTGCTATGATTGTCATTCAGACGAAACAGTTTATCCGTGGTACACCAAAATTCAACCAGTTGGTTGGTTTATGCAAGATCATATAAAAGAAGGTAGAAAAGAACTTAATTTTTCAACTTTTGCCAATCTAGAACTTCTGAGACAAGCCAAAAAACTAAACCACGCTGCACACGAAGTAGAAGAAGGTGATATGCCGATAAAATCTTACTTGCTAATTCATACCGATGCCAAATTGAATCCTGAACAGACCAGAGAAATAGTAGATTATTTCAAAAGTGTGAAAACAGATATTATGCAAGCCAACGGAATTACAGACGAGCAAGTGAACACCAAACACCAACCTCATTAATTGAATTTATTTTGTCTTTAGAAAAAATTGATAAAGAAAAATTTTATGTTTTCTACGATGGTGATTGTGGATTTTGTAATTTTTGGGTGCAATGGATTCTGAAAAACGACCAAAAAGATCAGTTTTTATTTGCGGCACTTCAATCACCTTTTGGACAGCGTTTTTTGAAAGAAAGAGGTCTACCCAATCTAACTTTTGACACCATCTATTTGTGGAAACCGCAACAATATTACCACACCAAATCCAAAGCAATTTTGCAAATAGCAGAAATTTTAGGTGGTAAATATTCGGTATTGTCTCGTTTTGCTACATTTTTCAAAATTTTCCCTGATTTTATGTATGACATCATTGCAAAAAACAGAAAAAAACTTGCACCAGAAAGTTGTTTGGTACCAACTGCTGAAGAACGAAAAAAATTTATACAAGATTAATCTAGAACGATTACACTACCAATCAAATCCCTTATATTTGCAACTATGGAATACAATACAGTACGCAGCAGATTAACAATGCCAGAATATGGCAGAATCATTCAGCAACTTGTAGAACGCTGCAAAGAACTCCCAAACAAAGAAGAACGCAATGAAATGGCGATTGCAATTGTAGATTTCATGGGACAAAGAAATCCACATCTTAGAGACGAAGACAATTACAAACATAAACTTTGGGATCACCTATATATTTTAGCCAATTACGACTTAGATGTAGATGCACCCTATCCTTTCCCAACTCCAGAAGAATTGGCAGAGAAACCGAGAAAAATGGAGTATCCAAAACTACAGGGTGATTACAAATTTTATGGTAAAAGTATTTTGCAACTCATAGAAAAAGCGATTATTTTAGAAGAAGGTGAAGAAAAAGAAGCACTGATTCAGGTGATTGCCAACAATATGAAAAAATCGTACAACGTGTACAACAAAGAACACGTGCAAGATGATGTGATTTTCAGACATTTGAAAGAATTATCCGAAAACAGATTAGATCTTACCGGAATAGATTCTCTGGATCGAAGTAAATTGTACCACACCAGCAACAACCGAAACAATGGTAATGGAAATGGCAACAACAAAAACCAGAAACACAATAACCAAAACAACAAGCGAAAAAATTTTCATAATCATAAAAACAACCGTAAATAATGAGCGGAACGTTCCAAATAAGAGGAGGAAAAAAATTACACGGTGAAATTGTACCACAAGGTGCAAAAAACGAAGCCTTACAAATTTTGTGTGCTGTACTTCTGACCAATGAAGAAGTACGTGTAAAAAATATTCCTGACATTCACGATGTCAATAGACTCATCGAAATTTTGGGAGATTTCGGGGTGAAAATAACCAAAAATGCACACGGAGATTACACATTTCAAGCAGATGATATCAATTTTGATTACATAAAATCCAAAGAATTCAAAAAAGATGGAGCCAGATTGCGTGGTTCTATAATGCTTTTGGGACCTATGCTTTCGCGATTTGGTGAAGCATATATGCCAACTCCAGGTGGAGACAAAATTGGTAGAAGAAGATTAGACACGCATTTCCAAGGATTTGTAGAATTGGGTGCCGAATTCCACTATGACGATGAAGAATATTTCTATTCGCTGAAAGCAAAAGAACTCCATGGGAAATTTATTTTGCTAGAAGAAGCATCAGTAACAGGAACTGCAAATATTGTAATGGCAGCAACTTTGGCAAAAGGTAAAACCAGAATTTACAATGCTGCATGTGAACCTTACCTACAACAACTGTGCAAAATGCTCAACAGAATGGGTGCCAAAATTTCGGGAATTGGCTCTAATTTATTAACGATAGAAGGTGTTTCTCATTTACATGGTACAGAACACACGATGTTACCTGATATGGTAGAAATTGGTTCTTGGATTGGTTTAGCAGCAATGACTAAATCTGAAATCACCATAAAAAATGTGAATTGGAATCAACTTGGGGTAATTCCCAATACTTTCAGAAAATTAGGAATTCAACTAGAGCAAAGTGGCGATGATATCTACATTCCAGCACAAGAAAATTACAAAATTCAGAAATTTATAGATGGTTCTATTCTCACGGTTTCAGATGCACCATGGCCAGGATTTACGCCTGATTTGCTTTCCATCATTTTGGTGGTGGCAACGCAAGCAAAAGGAACGGTTTTAGTTCATCAAAAAATGTTCGAAAGCAGGTTGTTTTTTGTAGATAAATTGATTGATATGGGAGCACAAATTATATTGTGCGATCCACACAGAGCAACAGTAGTTGGTCTTAATCACGAGTATCCACTGCGTGGAACTACGATGACTTCTCCTGATATCAGAGCCGGAAATGCACTCCTAATTGCAGCGCTTTCTGCAGAAGGGAAATCCATCATTCATAATATAGAACAGATTGATCGTGGCTACGAAAATATAGATGGTAGATTGCGTGCTTTAGGAGCAGATATCGAGAGAATTTAGAAAATTTTTAATAATTAATGCGCTTCTAGAAAAGGAGTGCATTTTTTTATCATTAATAAACAAATTACTTCTTATTCAACATTTTTTCATAGCGATTAACCCAATCTTCTACGGTCATTTTTTTGCAAAGTTCGGCAATCAGTTCAAAGGGAATTTCATCTGGTTTTTTAAATCTGATGCACGATTTTCCCATATCTAATTTCCTGCTAGAATATTTTGGATATTCTGCTACAAACCAATTCAGCAAATTTTCGTCGGAATAAATTCCCATATGATAAAGTGCAATAAAATTCTTTTGTGAAGCCACATTCAGAAACGGCAAAGGCAATTCTGGTGTGCAATGGTAACCATTTGGATAAATTGATTTTGGGACGACCCAACCAATCATACCATAACTAATTGTTTCCTCAAAACCTTTAGGTAGATTTCTAGAAATGGTCTCGCGAAGTTGTTTCATTGCAGATTTTCGATCTTCGGGAATATTTTCTAAATATTCTTGTACTGTATTTGCATCAATTTTCATTCTATTTTTTTTACTAAATTAGTGAAAAAATAAACACTTCCTTTTAATGAAAATAATTTCTTATAATGTCAATGGAATTCGTGCCGCTTTTGCTAAAAATTTTACACAATGGTTAAAATCTACCGATCCAGATATTATCTGCATACAAGAAAGTAAAGCTCAAGAAGAACAAATAGATAAAGCAAGTTTCGAGCAATTGGGTTACCACAGTTTTTGGTTTTCTGCACAAAAAAAAGGTTATTCTGGAGTTGGAATTGCCAGTAAAATAAAGCCAAATCATGTAGAATATGGTTGCGGAATACCAGCTTATGATGAAGAAGGTAGGGTAATTCGTGCTGATTTTGATGGTTTTTCGGTGATTTCTGTGTATGTACCTTCTGCTTCTAATATCGATCGATTGGATTTCAAATTGCAATTTGCAGAAGATTTCTTAGACTATATTTCAAATCTAAAAAAATCAATTTCTAACTTAATTATTTCTGGGGATTTCAATATTTGTCATGAGGAAATCGATATTCACAATCCGAAAGGTTTACAAAATGTTTCTGGGTTTTTACCAGTAGAACGTGATTGGATGACTCGTTTTTTACAAGAATGCCATCTTGTAGATAGTTTCAGGTTTCTGCATCCTGAAAAGCAAGAATTTTCTTGGTGGAGTTATCGGCAAAATGCACGAGCCAAAAATTTGGGTTGGAGATTAGACTATCATTTTGTAACAGAAAGTTTAAAAAATGATTTACAACGTGCACTGATTTTGTCTGAAGCTTACCATTCTGATCACTGTCCGATTACTATAGAACTGAAATAACCACAAAAAAAGCCGACTATAAAGTCGGCTTCCATAATAATAATCTAACCTAATTTACTATTTCGTATTCTACAGCAACTACTCCTTGCGAAACGTTCCCTATAGAATTAAACGCTGCTTTGGTAAGGTCTATTGATCTGCTACAATTAAATGGTCCTCTATCATTAATTGTAACAATAACACTTTCATTATTCCTTAAATTGGTAACTTTCACTTTTGTACCAAAAGGTAATTTTCTATGTGCAGCTGTAAATTTTGAATTATGAAAAATTTCACCGCTTGCAGTTTTTTTTCCATTAAATTTGTCGTGGTAAAACGACGCATAACTTGTTTTCACCTCATCTTTGTCATTGGTATAATTCTTGAAAGAAAATAAACCAAGAGCTGAAATCATCATTATGATTACGAGAATTGTTCTTTTCATCATTTTGAATATATTAATTGGTTTGACAAGGGCAAATTTATAAGGAAATTGAATTACACAATAATCAATACGTTAAAATTAGTTAAGGTAAAGTTAAATATTTCATAAAAATACTTGTAATTACTTATTATAAAGGAGTTGACAAAGGTTGTTAAAAAATGTTAAAAATATCATGTGAAAGTTAACATAATTAACTAAACAACTCATAGAAATACAGCTTCTATACACTTAAGTAATTGATTACTAATATTTTAATTAAATAATTAACACTTAAAAAAATGCATTATATTTACACCAACTCACCATACAAATCGAACTCTTCTGCTTCGGTGATTTTCACATTTGCAAAAGCACCTAAACTGATATAAGTATTTTCTGCAGGTACCAAAACAGTATTATCAACATCTGGAGAATCATATTCGGTTCTACCAACGAAATAGTTGCCTTCTTTTCTATCAAATATACATCTATAAATTTTACCTATTTTCTCTTGATTTTTCACCCAAGAAATTTGGGATTGCAGTTCCATAATTTCTTCTACACGTTGCTCTTTCACTTCTTGTGGAACATCATCTTCTAAAACATAAGCACTCGTGTTTTCTTCGTGAGAATACGTGAAACAACCCAATCTATCAAATTTTTGTTCAGCAACCCAAGATTTCAGTTCCTGAAATATTTCTTCGGTTTCACCAGGATAACCAACAATTAGCGTTGTTCTGATTGCAATATCTGGAACTTTCTCACGGAATTTCGCCAATAAAGCATCGGTTTTTTCGTGAGTGGTACCACGTTTCATAGATTTTAATAAATCGGAATTGATATGCTGAAGCGGAATATCAATATAATTACAAATTTTTGGTTCAGCTTTAATCAAATCCAAGACATCTTCAGGAAAACCAGTCGGGAACGCGTAATGCAAACGAATCCACTCTATTCCGTCAATTTTCACCAATTCTTTCAGCAAATCACCTAAAGCTCGTTTTTTGTATAAATCTAAACCGTAATAGGTGAGATCTTGAGCAATTAATATAAGTTCTTTAACGCCATTTTTGGCTAATTTTTGCGCTTCAATTACCAAATTTTCGATTGGAGTTGAAACGTTTTTCCCTCTCATCAAAGGAATGGCACAAAAAGAGCAAGGTCTATCGCAACCTTCTGCAATTTTCAGGTAAGCGTAATGTTTTGGTGTGGTCGTCATTCTTTCACCTACCAATTCGTGTTTGTAATCTGCACCGAGATGTTTCAACAAAATTGGTAAATCTTTGGTACCGAAATATTGATCTACGTCTGGAATTTCTTTTAACAAATCGGGTTTATACCTTTCAGAAAGGCAACCAGTTACAAATATTTTTTCTACTTCTCCTCTATTTTTAGCTTCTACAAAATCCAGAATGGTATTGATGCTTTCTTCCTTCGCATTATCTATAAAACCGCAAGTATTAATGACTACAATATCGCCTTTTCCTTCGTGAACCACGCTTTTTCCGTTGGCTTTTAGTTGCCCCATCAAAACTTCGGAATCGTAAATATTTTTGGAACAACCCAATGTTACAATATTGATTTTCTTTTTGCCAACTGATTTTGTGCGCATATTATTTAACTATTTTTAAATAAAACTTTCCTTTAAAATTTTGTGGTGCAAATTTAGCAATAAAAAAATCCAACAAATGCTGGATTTCTAGTTATTTTTAGATTTGATTGAAAATCAAGATACTTTTTCTTTCTTGGCTTTTTCAGATGCGTAAATGTTGTTTCTGAGTTCTGTTGAAGAAAAGCGATGGTCGCGTTTATTGAAATAAATTTCGATCCCTTTTTCTTCGCAATATTGTTTCCCTGTGAAATCTTTATCACGATAATCGTCCCCGATAATACGTATATCTACAATAAAAGAACGCAAAATATCTTCTACATCTTGCTCTGTGTTATAAGGCACAATTTCATCTACAGATTTCACTGCTTTCAGTTGAATGTATCGTTCTACAACAGTTTGAGTCGGCTTATTTTTGTTAGGCCGATCTATAGAAGGATCCATCTGTAAGCAAACAATCAGGTAATCGCAGACTGCTTTTGCTTCTTCTAACATTTTTATGTGACCAGCGTGAAGCAAATCAAAAGAAGAAAATGTGATGCCTATTTTTTTAGTTTTCATAATTCAAAAAATTTAAAAATTTCTAGCACTAAAAGGTGGTAAAATACGGTCTTTATCTGATAATTTCACTATATCTAGTGGTAATTTCCAATCAATATTCAGATCGGGATCATTCCAAATTACGCTACCTTCTGATTCTTTATTATAAAAATTATCGCATTTATAAGAAAAAATTGCGGTTTCTGAAAGTACTGAAAATCCATGTCCGAAACCACGAGGAACATAGAGTTGCAGTTTGTTTTCGGGAGTAAGTTCTACACCAAACCATTTACCAAAAGTAGGAGAATCTGCTCGTAAATCTACAGCAACATCAAACACTTTGCCTTCAAGACAGGATACTAGTTTTGCTTGTGCATGTTCCCCTTTTTGCAAATGTAAACCACGCAGAACTCCGTAAGATGATTTAGAGATATTATCTTGAACAAAATGACCATTCATCCCAGTCAAATCTTCAAATTTTTTCTCGTTGAATTTCTCAAAAAAATAGCCTCTTTCGTCTTCGAAAATTGTAGGTTCAATGATGTAGCAATCCTTCAAAGTGGTTTCTAAAATCTTCATCTTTAATTATTTTTAGGTGCAAAAACTTGTTTTTTGATCATTTTCTTTAGGAATAAATAAGAGATTGCAGTTGGTAAAACTAGCATTGCAAAAATAAGCCAATCTGCGCAATTACAAAACAAAATTATAATATTAATAAGCAATTGCGCACCAGCATACACCGAACTTACTACCAAATGAGATGTTTTCTTCTCGTTGGCAAAAAGTTGGTACAAATGTCTACGGTGCGCTTCAAAAATATTTTCTTTTAGTTGAATGCGTTCTAGAATGGTAAAAACTACTTCGGTACCATAAACTGTGAGTAGTAAAATCCATTTCAATTCACCAGTTTTCATAACAAGCAGACCAATAAGTGCCAAAATCCAATAAGCGATTCCAAGACTACCAATATCGCCCATAAAACATTTTGCTTTTTTTCTGAAATTGAAAAACAGAAAAACCAAACACGCCAAAAGTGGATACCCAATAAAATCTGAATTGGTAAATTCTATCACCTGTTTATTCACATAAATCAGTGTTGCTAGATTCACCAAGCTGTACAAACCAGACATACCATTAATCCCATCCATAAAATTATAGGCATTCAGAATCCCAATTATTAAAATATATAAAATTGGTATAGCCCAAATTGGCAACAATTGAAATGCATGTAAGAAATACAGCAACAAAGTCACCGATAGAAAATGAAAAATCAGTCTGATTTTGCTAGATAAATCGATGATATCATCTACGAAACTAATGGTACAAATGGAAAGAAATCCGGCTCCGAAAATCAAAAAATTTTGCGGTTGCGTAAGTGAATTTCCGAGATACGATTCACCAATTACAAAAAGTAGAAATGAGACCGGGAAAATAATTCCACCGCCACGCAAAGTGATTTCGGTGTGTGCACTGCGATGATTTGGCTTATCTATAATATTGTATTTGTCTGCAATTTTGAAATAGAGCAGAATCATGATGAAGAGAAAGGCAAAAACAATCATATTTTCCATTAATTACTAAAACTTTTGATGGTTTTTATTAATCCTTCATTTATTGAAAAAGGAAGTTGCTGAATTTGCAATGCATTTTTTATTTTATGATTAGAAACCACATAACTTTCGGTAAGCTTTTTTAAACGTTCAGAATTGATCGGTAATTTCAAGAAATCACCAATTTTGGCGATTTTTTGAATTAGATTTTTTGAAATTGCCCACAATTTCGCTTTTTTACCAGATGTATTGGCTATTATTTTCACCAAATCGTTGGTAGATAAACAATCGTCATCGGAAAAATTATAAATTCCTGAAGAAATATCTTTACTTTTTAGCATTTTTAGCATTAAAAAATTAAGATTATCTATTCCTAAAAAAGAACGTTTATTTTCGAAATTTGCAAGTGGCCACGGAATTCTCTTTTCAACAAATTTATACAGTAAATTCAGATTCCCTTTATTACCAGGACCATGAATCATACAAGGACGGATAATAAAAAGTCTTTTGTTTTCAAGATTTTTTTTGGAAAGTAAATATTCTTCAGCCAAAAGTTTAGATTTCCCGTAAGGTGTTTTAGGATTAGATAGATGATTTTCATCTAAAATCTCATCCACAGTATCTGCTGTTGCTTTTACACTACTGAAATAAAAAAAATCTTGTATTTCTGAATTTAAAAAATCATCAAAAAGTTTTTTAGTTAAATCAGTATTAATTATAAAATATTCCTCATCTGCTGAAGTATTGGCTGTATCGTGTGCTTTTCCTGCAAGATGAATAATTGCATCTGCTTTTTTATCAAAATCCCAATTAGGATTTCTAAGGGAAATCGGGAGAACTTCGTTCCCATTTTCTTTCAAAAATTTTGAAAGATGTTGTCCTACAAATCCTGATGCTCCTGAGATAATAATTTTCATCTATTAGTTTTTTTCTAAAATACTGATGAGTTTATTAAGAAGCATTTCTCTTTCGAATTCTTTTTGGAAATAAACAAGTGCATTTTCTCCCATCATTTCTCTTTCTTCGAAAGTAGTATTGTACATTTTGATTACATTTTCTACTAAGAGATCTGCGTTTTCTGCAGGAGAAGAAAAACCTGCTTTTGCCTCATTTACTATTTGTGCACCTTCCCCATCTAATGATGCTAATATTGGTTTTCTGCAGGCAAGATAAGATTGTATTTTACTCGGAATTGTTAATGCAAAAATTTTATCTTTCTTAAGAGAAGCAATTAAAACATCTGAACAAGCAAAAAAATTAGGCATTTCCTCACCAGGAAAAGATCCTAAAAGGAAAACTGTATCTAGCAATTTATTGTTTAAGATAAATTTTTCCATTTCTGTTTTTTGTCTTCCGTCTCCTAAAAACACCCATTTTATATCATTGTATTTTTTTTCTTTAATTATTTTTGCGGCTGTAAGTAACGTATTCAAACTTTGTGCTTCTCCTAAATTTCCTGCAAAGGTAATGGTGAAACCTTTCGGCATTTTTTCTTTATATAAAATAACTTCTTTTTTCGGTTGATAATAATTTTCGGTGGTGTTTGGATAAAAAATAATTTTATCTTCCGAAATTTTTTGTTTTAAAATATAGGTTTTAAAACCGCGAGATTGAACCAAAACTTTTTCTGCATTATTATAAATCCATCTTGTAATTTTATCAAAAAAAGAGAGTACTAATTTATTATTAATTCCTCCGGCTGCAGTTAGACTTTCTGGCCATAAATCTTGCACCCAGAAATAATAGGGGATTTTTTGTTTTCTACCTGTAAAAATTGCAGGAATCCCCACTGTAATTGGTGATGGTTCGTAAACTAAAATCCGATCATATTTTTCTTTCAGGTGTCTTCCTTTTACACTTGCAAATAACGCGAAAGAAATATAATTCAGGAAGAGTTTTATCCCTCCTTTTCCTCTTGGAATCAATTTTGATCTGTAGATTTTCATGCCATTCCAAACCTCATCTTTGCTGTTTGAATCGTAACCCTCAAAAAAAATCCCGTTTGGATAATTAGGAATCCCAGTTAAAACAGATATTTCATGCCCTTTTTCTTTTAAGCCAATTGCAATATCATTAATTTTAAAATTTTCTGGCCAGAAATATTGTGATATAATTAAAATTTTCATTAATAATGATATAACTTTTCAATTTCAATCCAATTTTTCATTTCCAGCAACATGGTTTTATAATCTGGAACTTTATAATCGAAATCATTTCGGATGCTTATCATACTTTTATCAACCTTGTAATGGTCATCTGCAATAATTTGATGACTGTTATTTCTGAAAACTTCATTAAAGAGCTTCAGCAATTCATATTTATCAATTTTTGTTTTAGGAGCAACTTGCAGAATTCCTGAAATATTATTTTCAATAATATAAAGCAAAACATTTGCCAATTCTATTGTTGTAAGTCCTGACCAAAATGCTTGTGAATAACCTTTCAAAGGCGCATTTTCTGGTTGCGACATAAACCAATGGAAAAGTCCGATTCCGGTTTTATTGAGTTCAGGACCAATAATTGAAGTTCTTATAGTTATATCTTTTTCATTATCTAATTCGCCCAATGCTTTTGATTGTGCATAAAAACCAACTCCATCTTTGAAATCGTTTTCTGTATAACCTCCTTTTTTACCATTGAAAACACAATCGGTACTGATGTGTATAATTTTTGTGGCTGTATTTTTTGTAATTTCTTCTAAAAAATGTGGAAAATAACTATTAAACCAAATTGCTTTTGCAGGATTATTTTCGGCATCTTTATTTAAAATTCCGATGCAATTAATCACAAAATCAAATTGATATTCAGCGATGATCTTTTGCAATTCTTGGGTGTTACTTATATCCAGATTAAAAACATTTTCAGAATTTTCGACATTTCTTGCCATTCCGAAAACTTGGTATTTTCCTGTTTTTTGAAATTTCCTAAAAATGACATGTCCTGCCATTCCCTTGATACCAATTACAAGTATTTTTCTCATTCTTTATCCCAAATTACTTTGTTTATAATGGGTGTATAACTTTGTATGGCTCTGATTACTCTTGCCGAAGTATTTTTAATAGAATACTCAAAAGGAAGTTGGCTTTCTTTGTCTAAGGCAAGTCCTTTTGCAATTTCAATGGAATTGAGCATACTTTCTTTGCTTATTCCGCCTAAAGAAATGGTTCCCCAATCTATTGCTTCTGGTCTTTCTGTACTTGTGCGGATACTTACAGCCGGAAATTTCATCATGGCAGATTCTTCACTAATGGTACCACTGTCTGAAAGTACGATGTAAGAATGTTTCTGAAGTTTAACATAATCAAAAAAACCAAGTGGCGCAACGTTTTTAATAAGCGGATGGAATTTGATCTGATTATTTTCAATCCTTTTTTTTGTTCTTGGATGCGTTGAAAAAATAATGGGCATTTTGTATTTTTCAGCAACTGTGTTTAAGGATTCTGCCAAGATTTCAAAATGATTTTTAATATCAATATTTTCTTCTCTGTGTGCACTTACCACGATGTATTTGTTTTCTTCAAGACCAAGTCTGGAAACTACATCAGAATGTTCAATTTTATTTTTATACTTTTCTAATACTTCAAACAAAGGAGAACCTGTAACAAAAACATGGTCTTTTCTAAAGCCTTCACTTAAGAGATATCTTCGGCTGTTTTCGGTATAAGTAAGATTGATATCAGAAATATGGTCAGAAATCTTTCGATTGATTTCTTCTGGAACATTTTGGTCAAAACATCTGTTTCCGGCTTCCATATGAAAAATCGGGATTTTCAATCTTTTAGCAGCAATGGTACAAAGTACACTGTTAGTATCTCCTAAAACCAATAATGCATCTGGTTTTTCTTCTGAAAAAACCTCGAAAGAACGTGCAATAACATTTCCTATGGTTTCACCAAGATGATTTCCGGCTACATTAAGGAAGATGTTGGGTTTACGAAGTTCAAGATCTTCAAAAAAAATTTCATTGAGTTCGTAATCATAATTTTGTCCGGTGTGTATAAGAATATGATCAAAAAAACGGTCACAAAGTTTTATGCATTCTGCAAGTCTTATAATTTCCGGACGTGTACCAACAACAGTGACAACTTTTAATTTTTTCATTATTAATCTCGATTTATGACCTTATTAAAATTTTATTTTTCAGAAATTAGTCTGGATATTGCATCACATCTTCACCTAAAACTTCTTTTCTGATGAGTGGAAGTTTCATCAATAGTTTTTTCATGCCTTCTACATCTTGTTGTTCTGTATTGTGAGAATGGTAATCTTCTACTCTTGAGATATGTTCGTTACCTTCTGAAAAGTATTGTGCATAGTTCAAATCTCTGTTATCAGCAGGAATTCTGTAGAATTTCCCCATATCTTCTGCTTTCAGCATTTCTTCTCTTGTACAAAGCGTCTCATAGAGTTTTTCTCCATGTCTAGTTCCGATAATTTTGATTTCGTTATCTGCTTTAAAAATTTCTTTTATTGCTTGTGCTAAATCTCCAATTGTACCTGCAGGTGCTTTATTTACAAACAAATCTCCAGAGTTCCCATGTTCGAATGCGAAAAGCACCAAATCTACTGCCTCATCTAGAGACATCAAAAATCTTGTCATTGCAGGATCTGTAATGGTAATTGCTTCTCCGTTTTTAATTTGTTTTATAAACAATGGAATAACCGAACCTCTAGAAGCCATTACGTTACCATATCTTGTAAGACAGACTGTTGTTTTTTCTATATTTCTAGAAGCTGCTACAGCAACTTTCTCCATCATTGCTTTAGAAATTCCCATTGCATTTATAGGATAAGCTGCTTTATCTGTGCTTAAACAAATAACTTTTTCTACACTGTTTTCAACTGCCGCATCTATCACATTTTGCGTACCTATAATATTGGTTTGCACAGCTTGCATTGGGAAAAATTCGCATGAGGGAACTTGTTTTAGAGCGGCTGCATGAAAGACATAATCTACGCCTCTCATTGCTTTTCTCACGCTATTGATATCTCTTACATCGCCAATATAAAATTTCAATTTATCGTTTTTGTAGAGATTTCGCATGTCGTCCTGTTTTTTTTCGTCTCTAGAAAAAATTCGGATTTCTTTAAAATGGTCGGTTTTTAAAAATTTATTTAAAACAGCTGTTCCGAAAGAGCCTGTTCCACCACTTATAAGAAGAACTTTGTCTTTAATTTGCATTATATGGCTTTAATTTCAATGTTATCTATTAATATTTTATCTATACACTGGCAATCTTTACTTATATAAATATAGATTTCATCTCCCTTTTCTAAGTTATCAAGTTGCAAATTTAAAGGAATATATTGTTTTTTGAGGTAATTAATTGCTTTATCATAGAAAAGTGCTTTGTTTTTTTTGCTATAAATATTGTAAACCCCCATATGAACATTGGCATCTTCTCTTTTTTCAAACATAATAATTTTAATATTGGCAGTTATCAATACTTTTTTATTTTTGAAAAAATCTATAAATTCTGTTGGCCATACAATAACTGCCCAATCAGAAGAAATTCCTTTTATGAAGGCTGATTTCCCATCACTAGCTGTAGGATCATCTACTATACCTGTAAATTTCCCTTGTTCGTATAGTTGGAAATTGTCTTGTGAGATTACAACTTTATCATCCGAAATTCTATTAGTTTCTACTCTTTCTATTTTTTTTAAAATTAAAGACTTATCAAAATTAAAATTTTCAATATTTTTTTTGAATTCATTTTTTTTCTGGTCGTAATTGAAATTAAAAAATGACTTATTCTTATTAGCTAATAAATTTTGTTGGTATTGAAACAGAAAAGCATTATCAAAAGACAATTGAACTTTCTGAATTCTTTTTAAAATTTCAGGATTTTTTGATGATTTTAGTCGTGCTTTATCTAAATTGTTTTGTGCATTGTATAAAACCTCACTTGTTAAATATCCATAATCTCCAAAGAATGAGGCTAATTTTTCTCTTCGATTAGAGAAACTATTCTCTACAGAGTTATAAACACCTAGAATCTCTTGGTAAGAATCACCATAATAATATCTCATGAACTCTTCTATTAAAATTTCCTGAGAAAGATTTGGATTCCACATCAATTTAGACAAAACCCAAGATCTCATTTCTGTGAGATAACCTTGTTTTTGCATGATTGCAGTTGTTTCTACAAAATATCCTTGTGCTTTTTTAGATAAATATTTTAAATCTTCCCCAACTCTTGCAAATACAGGAACAGGTAGTATTGCAGCTTCTTTATTTATATTTTCTACATAATCCCAATAATAGAATTTTGGGGATATACTACTCCATTTATCAATAAGAATTTTTTTGTCAGAATTAATACTATTGGTTATTGGGAAACCTATATCATGGTTGATTAATGAAAGTCTAATAAGCACGTTGCTACTTGGTCTTATGTTTGTGGGTGGTTCAACACCACCTGCATACATAAGCGTTTCTACGATTATTTTAGGATATTTTGCTTTTACTTTCTCTGCAATTGTATTTACAAATTTCAGTATATAACCTGATGTTTTTTCATCATTAATAATTGTTCTACATTGGTCACAATTACAATAAATACCATTATCATTCTGCGAAATAGATACTATTTTTGCTTGTGGATTTTGTGAGATTTTTAAGAGAACATTTTTTTCAAATTCTGCAATTAAATTCTGATTTGTTAAGCAAAGTTGTGTAGCTTGGTTGTCACCCAAAATATCATCTTGTTTTGCGGGTTTTAATGTTTGAGTATTTACAAACCATTCTGGATTTGTCTGAAAATATTTTTCTAGTGGAATGTACTGCGCAAAAGTATGTACAAAACCTAAAATCTGAATACTACCACCGTGCATTTCTTCTAATCTATTATGCTCTCCGTTTTGCCGAAGCAAACTTGAAAACTCTGGCTGTAACATAGAGTAAGCTCCAAACTCACTTCTATATTGAAATGGTGGTGAGTAATTTACATTTATTTGTGTTGATTTTGTTGAGATGTATTCATCTTCTGGGGTGAACCATCGAAATCCCATAAAATCTTCTAAAAATTGGTAGACAGCATATATAGTTCCTCTACTACCTTCACCTTTTAGTACCAAATTATTATTATTAAGATAGTTAATAATAATTTGA
>CALFIE010000008.1 GCA_937876095.1 uncultured Flavobacteriales bacterium
TGCTCTTCCGATCTGAATTATATTTTTTTATAATTTCGTTTATTATTAAAAAAAAAAAAATCATAATTAAAATAATTTATTAATTTTACAATTCCGAAATTTTTTAATTTTTATGGAGATTGATATTCAAAGAGAGTTGATCGTATTTTATAATATAGAAAATTTATTTTACCCAAAAAATATTAAATTTGAAAATAAAAATAAAATCGATTACAATAGTGGTTTAAGAAATTGGGATAAGTGGAAATATATAAATAAACTTCACAAGATTAATCATGCCTTTCAACTTATCCAAGAAAAAGAAGATTGTTTACCCGCTTTAATTGGATTTGCAGAAGTTGAAGGAAAAAAAGTATTGGAAGACTTAATTACATATAAACCATTGAGTAATCGATATCGAATAGTGCATTTTGAATCATTAGATGAGCGTGGTGTAGATGTGGCTTTATTATATGACAAAGAAAAAATTGAAATTCTACACACAGAACCAATCAGTTTTTTGTTTGATTTAGATCACCCTACCGAAACCAATTTTGATACTACTAGAGATGTACTATATTGTAAATTGAAATTTCATAATGAAATAATTCATACCTTCGTTGTCCACTTACCTTCAAAAAGAGAATTTGACATCAATAAAAGTAAGAGAAGTTTCATTATTAATGAAATAAAAAAAAGAATTATAAAAATAAAACAAAACGGAAACGAATCAGTAATAATTTTAGGAGATTTTAATGAAGATCCTAACGAAGAAAATATACAAAATTTACTTTTTGACAATGAATTGAATAAAACTATAATAAACCCTTATACAGAACTTCATTTTAACAAGCAATATTCAACTTTTTATAATAAAAAAGGATTACTTTTTGATCAGATTTTGTTTTCTGATCATTTTATAGAACCTAAATTTGCACTTCAATTTGAAGAAGCCAAAGTATTTAATTCGGAAGAATTATGTGATTGGAAAAATAAACAAAAACCTTTCAGAACTTATGCTGGAACAAGATATTTGGGAGGTTATAGTGATCATTTTCCTGTATATATTAAATTAAATAGTAAACATTAAAAAATTGAACAACAAACAGTAAAAAAAATTAGAATTTAGAATAAGAATAGAAAACAACGAACAAAATTAGAAAAAGAAATGAAAAACGTACAACTATCGACTTATCACATAGATGCTGTAGATAAGCAAATCATTTACATGTTAATGGATAACGCTAAGACTTCTTTAGCTCATATTTCCAAATATGTAGGCATCTCAACAACAGCTGTTCATCAAAGAATAAAAAAATTAGAACAAGCTGGTGTAATAGAAAATTCAATATCAATTCTTAATCCTAGAAACGTAGGCTACAAAGTCGTTTCATACATAGGAACGTATCTTGACCAACCAAGTCATTATCAGGAAGCCATAAAAGCTCTGAAAGATATCAATGAAATTGTTGAAGCACATTACACCACAGGAAATTACTCACTGTTCTTAAAAGTTCTTTGCAAAGACAACGATCATTTAATGGAAATTTTGAAAAAACTTCAAAAACTAAAAGGCGTAACTAGAACAGAAACTTTTATTTCATTAGAACAAAGTATCAACCGACAACTAAAAGTGTAATTACATTATTTTTTTTTGAAAAAAAGGAGAAAAACACAATCGAATAACTTTGATTGTGTTTTTTTCCTTTTTTTTTGTAATATTTTTAATGAAAATAGAACCTAAATCATAAATTATTGCAAAGTTTTGAGTAATTTTACATCCATTTTATACCATTTTAATGCAATTTTTATGACTAAAGTAGCAGACAACGTAAAATCCAACGATAAAATCACACCTCATCTCGACCGAAATGAAGGACTCCCATTCAATACAGAATTATTTGATTCCATCAATATCAACAGAAGTGCTGTAGAAAGACGAATACAAACTTTACCAGGACGTAGAAGCGTGAAAAAAGAATTTCAGGCAGCTTGGTTGCTCAAAGCAATATCCATGATTGATCTTACCACACTTGCTGGTGACGACACTCGTGGTAACGTACTCAGATTGTGTGAAAAAGCCAAAAATCCTGTAAGAACAGATCTATTACAAAAATTAGGAATGCAAGATTCCCACCTTACAACAGGCGCAGTTTGTGTGTATCACAACCTTATTCCCTACGCAAAAGAAGCATTGAAAGGAACCAACATTCCTATTGCAGCTGTTTCTACAGGATTTCCTGCAGGTAAAATTTCTTTGGAAGACAAAATCACCGAAATCAAAAAATCTGTAAAAGCTGGTGCTACAGAAATAGATATCGTTATCAGCAGAGATTTGGTACTGGAAAGCAAATGGGAAGAACTCTACCAAGAAATTAAACTCTGCAGACAAGCTTGTGGAGACGCTCATATGAAAACCATTTTGGCAACTGGCGAAATACCAACCTACACCAAAGTTGCCAAAGCAAGTTGGGTTGCTATGATGGCTGGTTCAGATTTTATAAAAACTTCTACAGGCAAAGAAGCCGTAAATGCAACATTAGCAGTAAGTTTGGTGATGATTCGTTGTATAAGAGACTATTATCAACTCACAGGAATCAAGGTCGGCTACAAACCAGCAGGTGGAATTCAGAAAGCAAAACAAGCACTGGATTATCTCATTTTAATCAAAGAAGAATTGGGAACAGATTGGTTGACTCCAGAATTATTCCGTTTCGGAGCAAGTTCACTTTTGGGAGATATAGAACGCCAATTAGAACACTATCTAACAGGAAGTTACAGCGCAAATTATCGTCATCCGATGGCATAAATTGGTCATACTGAACGTAATCGAATTTTGGGCGCCAATTTCCGCCTTCCGCTCCCAATCTTTTGTTCGTCGTACCTCCTCACAAAAGGATTTCCGCTCAAGTCGGGGCGCAAGTATAAGAAAAGATAAAAATTAAGAGGCAATTCGTGGCGCAAGTAAAAAGTACAATTCATAAAGAAAAAAGAAAAAGTAATAATATTAATATTACAAATTAATAAAGCAAAATATTAAATTACATAGTACATTGTACATTCTACACTGTACAAAACAAAATAATAAAATGGAAATCAAAGAAATATACAACACTATGGTTTACGGTCCCGCTCCAGAAAGCGCTGCTCCTGCAGTAGAATTTTTAGAATCTCATCAGCGAAAATTCGAACTTTTTATAGATGGAGATTGGCAAAAACCGATTTCTAAAAAATACGATGACACCATCAATCCATCTAACAAAGAATTTTTGGCAAAAATTGCCGAAGCAGATACTGCAGATGTAGACAAAGCCGTGAAAGCTGCCAACAAAGCATTACCAGATTGGGTAAAAATCGGTGGATTCGAGCGCGCAAAATATTTGTACGCCATTGCAAGGCAAATCCAGAAAAATGCTAGACTTTTTGCAGTTCTAGAAACACTGGACAATGGCAAACCAATTCGTGAAACCAGAGATATAGATATTCCAATTGTTGCAAGACACTTCTATTATCACGCAGGTTGGGCTAAACTGATGGATACCGAACTCAAAGATTACAAAGAAATTGGCGTAATCGGACAAATCATTCCTTGGAATTTTCCACTTATGATGCTCGCTTGGAAAGTTGCACCAGCTCTAGCTATGGGAAATACCGTTGTCATAAAACCTGCCGAACTCACCTCGCTTACTGCATTACTTTTTGCAGAAATTTGCCAAAAAGTAGGCTTACCAAAAGGCGTTGTAAATGTAATTACTGGTCGTGGTTCTGTTGCTGGTAATGCTTTGGTAAATCACAAAGACATACAAAAAGTGGCATTTACCGGATCTACCGATGTTGGTAAAATCCTACGAAGAAATATTGCCGGAACTGGCAAAAAAATATCCCTCGAATTGGGTGGAAAATCCCCTTTTATTGTTTTCGAAGATGCCGATCTTGATTCTGCAATAGAAGGAATTGTAGATGCTATTTGGTTCAATCAAGGTCAGGTTTGTTGCGCAGGTTCCAGATTATTGGTACAAGAAAGCGTTTCCGAAAAATTTTACAAAAAATTAAAATCCAGGATGGATACACTCCGAATTGGCGATCCAATGGATAAAGCCGTAGATATGGGAGCGGTAGTTTCTAAAACGCAACTCAAAACCATAGATGATATGGTGAAAATTGGGATTGATGAAGGTTGCAACATCTATCAAGCGAAAAATGCAGTCCCAAAAAATGGTTTCTACTTCCCTCCTACTTTGTTTACCGATGTTTCTACGAGTTCTGTAATTGCACAAGAAGAAATTTTCGGACCAGTTTTGGTAGCGATGACTTTCAGATCACATAATGAAGCAGTAAGTTTAGCCAATAATTCCAGATATGGTTTGGCTGCAAGTATATGGACAGAAAACATCAATTTAGCATTAGATATTGCCCCGAAACTAAAAGCAGGAAGTGTTTGGATCAATTGCACCAATCAATTTGATGCAGCTTCTGGTTTTGGTGGCTACCGAGAATCTGGTTTTGGTAGAGAAGGCGGAAAAGAAGGTCTTTATGAATATATGAAACCAAAAATTGAAGACGAATTTAGTAGCAAACCTCTTGTTCCGAAAGCTACTAAAAATTCCAAAAATTTTGAAAAATCTTTAGCAGAAATAGATCGTACCACCAAATTATTTATTGGGGGCAAACAAACCAGACCAGATGGTGGTTACAGTATGGAAATCAAAAATGCATTTGATGAATATATTGGCGAGGTTTCCGAAGGAAACAGAAAAGACATCAGAAATGCAGTAGAAGCTGCACACGCAGGAAAATCTTGGTCAGGAATGACTGGTCACGCAAGAGCACAAGTTTTATATTATATTGCAGAAAATTTAGCAATTCGTGCCGAAGAATTTGCCAATAGAATAGTAGAAATGACCAACCAATCGCTAGATTCTGCAGTAGTAGAAGTAGAAAAATCCATCGAGCGAATTTACACTTATGCTGCTTTTGCAGATAAATATGATGGATTGGCGCATTCTACGGTGCAAAGAATGGTAACTTTGGCGATGCCAGAAGCAATTGGAGTGATGGCAATTGTTTGTCCAGAAGAAAATCCACTTCTTGGATTTATCTCTACTGTAATTCCAGCAATAGCTATGGGAAATAGTGTAATAGCAATTCCATCAGAAAAACACCCATTTTCTGCAACCGATTTTTACCAAATTTTAGAAACTTCTGACGTTCCTGCAGGAACCGTAAATATAGTTACTGGTCATAAAGATGAACTTGCAAAAGAACTTGCAAAACACTATGATGTTGACGGAATCTGGTATTTTGGCGAAAAAGAAGCTTGCAAAGACATCGAAATTTTAGCCACTGATTCTATGAAACGATCTTGGTGCAATTTCGGCAAATACCGAAATTGGCTGGATGTTGCACAAGGTGAAGGCGAAGCATTTCTGCGTCACGCAACCGAAATCAAGAACATCTGGATTCCTTACGGAGCTTAACTTTTTTCTTTTTTAAAAATCAGTTTCTAAAAATTAAGAAAAAATAACGTTTTATGTATAATTCCTTAAAAATAGTTGTTAAAAAAGTGATTCCTAAAAAATTCCTGCTAGAACATGAAGATCATTTCAGGAAAGTTTTAGTTCCGTTTTACAAAGGAAATAAACATGTATGTAACTTATGTAGCACTCAATTAAGCAATTTTGTACACTTAGAAAACAGAGATTTAATCTGTCCGATTTGTGGGAGTTTACCTAGAACTAGAAGGCTTTTTATGCTTTTGAATAATGAGTTTCTACAACCAAATATGGTTGTTCTAGATTTTTCACCTTTTCGTGCAGTTTATAGAAACCTGAAAAAGAGAAATGATTTTGATTATTATCCTACTGATTTTGAAACTGATTTTCTTGCAGATTACCACTTTGACATTACCAAAATTGAAACAGAAGACAATAAGTTTGACCTTATTATTTGCTATCATGTATTAGAACACATTGTAAATGATCAATTGGCAATGAAAGAATTGCACCGAGTTCTGAAAAAAAACGGAAATATACTAATTCAAACTCCTTTCAAAGAAGGTGAAATTTACGAAGATTTTACCAAAACAACGCAAGAAGAAAGACTTCAATATTTTGGTCAAAATGATCATGTTAGAATTTACTCTGCTTCTGGTTTAGAGAACAGACTTCGAAATGTAGGTTTCCAAACAGAAGTGAGAACTTTAGCAGCAGATGATTACTTTGGTTTTTCTGAAAATGAACGAATCATTATTGCTAAAAAACACTGAATCTTTCAGAAATTATTTTGTTAATTTTCAAAAATAAATCCCGAAAAATTTCGGGATTTTATTATTGTTTGATGATTTGAGTAACTTTCTGTGTGTTATCGCTCAATGTATAGCGAATTAAATATTTACCTGGCCTGAAACGATCCAAATCAATTTCCGCTGCGTTACTATTAATAGTAAATTGTGCAACTTGCATTCCTAAAATAGAATAAAAAGTAACCGTCTTTATCTTTAATGATGAATCTTTCGCTTTTAATAAGATAAAATCTTTCGCCGGATTCGGATAGGCAATCAAAACACCATCGTCTGATTTCTGATTGGTAGAAACCGTTTCACGATTTGTTTGCGCCTTCATATTATTAGAAAACGTCAAAACTCCTATAAATGCAATAAAAAATATAATTTTTTTCACTTTTTTTGAATTTAATACTCATTATTAGTACAAATGTAAAACATTTCAAATTAATTTGCAAGAGTTTTTTTATTTAATATAATTAAATTTGCAAAAGTATTTCAAAAATCAAACCAAAAAATGATTATCTACTCTAGAAACCGAAGACTCAGAACAAATGCTTCTATAAGAAGCTTGGTACAAGAAACGGTACTTACAACCAACGATTTTGTAATGCCCATTTTTGTGATGGAAGGCAAAAATAAGCAAGAAGCCATTCCATCAATGCCAGGAATTTCCAGAAGAAGTCTAGATTTAACGATTTTGGAGTGCAAAGAACTTTATTCATTAGGTATTAAAGCGGTGAATCTTTACATGAAAGTTTCAGAAAACCTAAAGGACAATGCCGGAACCGAAGCTTGGAATAAAAATGGATTAATGCAAAACACCATCAAAGCAATTAAAGATGCAATACCAGAAATGGTAGTTATGCCCGATGTTGCATTAGACCCGTATTCAATTTTCGGACACGATGGAATTATTACCAACGGAAAAATTGATAACGATGCCACCAATGATGCACTTGTAAAAATGTCGGTTTCTCACGCAGAAGCTGGTGCAGATATTGTTGCACCAAGTGATATGATGGATGGTCGTGTTGCAGCAATCAGAACTGGTTTAGAAGAAAGTGGTTTTACCGATGTTGGTATTTTGAGTTATGCAGCCAAATATGCAAGTTCGTTCTATGGTCCGTTCAGAAGTGCGCTGGATTCTGCACCAGTAGATCATGTAGAAATTCCGAAGGATAAAAAAACCTATCAAATGGATTTTCATAATTCTAGAGAAGCTATGGATGAAGTACAGAAAGATATTGCAGAAGGCGCAGATATTATCATGATAAAACCAGGTTTACCTTATTTAGATATTGTTTCGCAAGTTCGCGTTGCCATAGATTTACCAATTGCAGTTTACAATGTAAGTGGTGAATACGCCATGCTAAAAGCGGCTGCACAAAATGGTTGGTTAGATAATGATAAAGCAATTATAGAAAGCCTTACTTGCATAAAAAGAGCAGGTGCAGACTTGATTTTCTCTTATGCTGCAAAAGAAGCTGCTCAATTATTGAACGAATAATTTATACTAAAAGTTATTGAATTATTACCACATCAAAAAAAATTGCTCGTAGGTAATTGTTCGTATTTAATAGTAATGAACAGTTCAATAGTAATTCTATGGTCTATTAATTTAAAAAAACTTATCTTTACACCAATTATCGTGGTTTCTGCCTTTGCTTTTTCTGTTTTAGATAGAATTTAATCGTTTTTTTCTGCCAGTTTTGCTTTTCCAGCTACCAATTTTTTATTAATCTAAACAAATAATACACAGTAGCTTATGGCGGATTCTTCCTCAAAAAAAGACAATTTTAAAAAGAAATTACAAAAACAAAAAGAAAAAGCAGCTCGTAGAGAAGAGCGTAAAGAAAACAACAACAAAGGAAAAGATTTAGAAGACATGTTTCTTTATGTAGATGCAAACGGACAGCTTACTTCTACTCCACCTGATCAACAAGACAATGAAGATTTTAACCTAGATGATATTCAGTTAGGTGCTGCAAAAATTGTAGAAGAAGACCCATTGAAAACCGGAATTGTAACTTTTCTTTCAGAAAAAGGTTACGGATTCATCACAGAAGATCGAAGCAAAGAAAATATATTTTTCCACAGTAACAATTGTGCACATTTGGTAAAAAAAGGAAACAAAGTTTCTTTTGAAAAAGAACGATCTCCAAAAGGTTATTCTGCCATCAATGTGCAGATAGTTAAATAATTCCTTGATTACAAAATAAATTAAAGTGCAGCCAATTTTGGTTTGCGCTTTTTCATTTTATTAGAAATAATAATAACACAAATTTATTATCATTTCCGTACTTTCGCAAAAATAATTTCTAACTTCAAACCTCAAATTTCAAATCTTGTGAACTACGTTTCTGCCGAAAACCTCAGCAAATCTTACGGAATAAAATCACTTTTCAAAAATATTTCATTTAATATAAATGAAGGTGACAAAATTGCGATTGTTGCCAAAAATGGCACAGGAAAATCAACGCTACTCAAAATTTTGGTAGGCAAAGAAATTGCTGATTCTGGTGAAGTGGTGATTAATAAAGACATACAAGTGGTTTTGTTTGACCAAGAAATCGATTTTGAAGGTCAACTTTCGGTGGAAGAATTTATGATGACATTGGATTCCGCTCCTATTTTAGCATTGAAAAACTACCATCACGCATTGCATTCGGAAAAACCAGAAGATATGGAAGTTGCTTTGGCTGAAATGGAATTGCACAAAGCGTGGGATTTGGAAAACGAGATGAAACAAATCCTCTCTCAACTGAAAATCACCGATTTAGATGCCAAAATGAATACACTTTCTGGCGGACAAATAAAAAGAGTGGCACTCGCAAAATTATTGGTTGAAACCAGAGCTGAACACAAACACACGCTTTTGATCATGGATGAGCCAACCAATCATCTAGATGTAGATATGGTAGAATGGTTAGAAAATTACCTCAGCAAAGCAATGTTGACACTACTTTTGGTAACGCATGACCGCTATTTTTTAGATTCTGTTTGTGATATTGTTTGGGAAATGGAAGACCAAAATCTCTATGTACACAACGGAAGTTATGCAACGTATCTCGAAAATAAAATGATTCGGGAAGATAACCTGAATTCTACGATTGATAAAGCCAACAATCTCTACAGAAAGGAGTTGGAATGGATGCGAAGACAACCAAAAGCACGAACTACCAAATCAAAATCACGGATTGACTCTTTCTACGAAACCGAAAAAGTAGCAAAAACCGACACCAGAAAAGAAAAACTGGAACTCGATTTTGAAATGA
The DNA here is from genome assembly GCA_937876095.1 of uncultured Flavobacteriales bacterium. GTDB lineage: Bacteria > Bacteroidota > Bacteroidia > Flavobacteriales > Weeksellaceae > CALFIE01. The sequence continues at coordinate 9,538 of CALFIE010000008.1, forward strand.
AACGACTTGGAAATAAGATTTTGGAACTCAAAAACATTTCTAAAAGCTATGGCGATAATTTATTATTAAAAGACTTTTCTTACCAATTTCAACGAGGCGAAAAAGTAGGAATTATCGGGAAAAATGGGGCAGGAAAATCTACGCTTCTTAATATTATTCAAGGTTTAGAAAAATATGATTCTGGCGAAATAGAAACGGGTGAAACCATCAAATTCGGTTATTTTTCGCAGAAAGGATTGCTTTTTAAAGATGATGAAAGAGTCATCGATTTTATTAAAAATATTTCAGAAAATTTTCCTTTAGCAAATGGTAGAACCATTTCTGCATCACAGTTTTTACGACTATTTTTGTTTGATGATCAAGCGCAATATTCACCGATTTCTAAACTTTCGGGTGGCGAAAAACGTAGACTGCATTTGATGTATGTGCTTTATCAAAACCCAAATTTTTTGATTTTTGATGAGCCAACCAACGATTTGGATTTGCCAACTTTAACGGTTTTAGAAAATTTCTTGCAAAATTTCCAAGGGACATTGATTATCGTTTCTCACGACCGCTATTTTATGGATAAAATTGTAGACCACGTTTTGGCATTCGAAGGCGACGGAAAAATTAAAGATTTTGTAGGGAATTTTACGGAATACAGAGAAAAACAGAAGTCAGAAGATGGAAGTCGGAAGTCAGAAGTCGGAAGTCAGAAGTCGGAAGTTTCTACTAAAACTGAAATTATTCTTCCATCTCCCAACTCCCAACTTCCTGCCAAGAAAAAACTTTCTTTCAAAGAACAGCGTGAATTAGAAACCATAGATAAAGAATTGCCGATTTTAGAAAAAAAACGAGCTGAAATTTTAGAAAAACTTAACAATGAAAGTGACTTCGAGAAGATTTCGGTGCTTTCTGCTGATTTAGAAAAAACAAGCAACCAAATTGAAGAAATGGAACTTCGCTGGTTAGAATTGCAAGAGGAACTCTAAAAACTGATAAATATCATCTTTATATAATTTGCTTATTTTCAGTGATTTACATTAAAATCAACTTTCTTATTTAGATTCATTCAAAATAATTTTGCTTGATTAGCATATTATTTTACCTTTGTCATTCTTATTTTTAATAATTCTAAATAAGAATAACAATGAAAAGTTCAATTATTTTTTTAGGAATGTTCCTACTTTCGGTATTTACTTTTGCACAAGGTCCAAAAATTCAGGAAAAAGACACTTTGAAGATTCAGGAAATTGAAGACATCCATCTTCATAAAACCGGAAATCCGAACAAAGCAAGAGTTTCTACTGCTAAATCCAACCTTGCCATTATAGAAAATCCACAACCAATTGCAATTGTCACGCACGAATTGATAGAAGCGCAACAAGCAAAACAACTGAGCGATGTTTTGAAAAATGTCAACGGTTTGTACATTACCTCTTCCAGAGGTGGATCGCAAGATAGTTTTGGTGGTCGTGGTTTTATTTTCGGAAACGAAAATATGTTTAAAAACGGTGCCAAAATCAACAGCGGAATTTTCCCAGAAGTTTCTGCGCTAGAACGTGTAGAAGTTTTGAAAGGCGCAAATGCACTACTCTACGGAAATGTTGCTCCAGGTGGAATCATCAATATGGTGACAAAAAAACCACGGTTTTTCTTCGGAGGAAGTGTTGCGATGAATGCTGGAAGTTGGAATTCTTACAAGCCAACGATAGATTTTTTCGGACCATTAAGCAAAAACATCGCGTTTCGTGTGAACGAAACTTACGAATATGCAGATAGTTTCAGAGATGTGGTGAACTCCCAAAAACAATATTTCAATCCATCTTTTGCTATTAATTTAGGCGAAAAAACACAAATTATAGTAGAAGGCGATTATTTAAAACAACATTTCACGCCTGATTTTGGGACAGGTTCTATTATGGATAGCAAAACGGGAATTTCCAATTTTGAAACAGGACTTTCTAAAAACCAATTTTTGGGAGATAAATGGAATTACCAAACCAATCAAATGGCGACTACAGATATTACACTGAATCATGAATTTAATGAAAAATGGTTTTTAAATTCTGTAGCATCTTATCAAAACTACACCAAAGATTATTTTTCGGTAGAACGCATTCAGTGGCAATATGACGGAACTGTTGCTGGTTCTACACCAACTTGGAAACGAGCTCTGAACAAAAGCTACAACGAGCAGAATTTTGCATCGTTCCAAATAAATCTCAATGGTGAATTCAGCACTGGAAAAATAAAACATAAAGTACTTTTCGGGAGTGATACCGATTTCGGAATTGCCGATGCTTACACTTATTACAATCCAAAAAATGGTGGCAATTTTGGAACTTCTTACCATACAGGAAATTGGGTATTGAATAATCCTTCCACTTGGTCGGAAATTGCAATGCCCGATTCTGCAAAAAACACCAGAAACCGAATAAAAACGACTAGATTTGGAATCTACGCACAAGATTTTGTAGAAATTTCAAAATTGGTGAAAATAATTGCAGGTTTGCGTTATTCTAATTTGAAAAATGATGATACTTTGGTAACTAATTTCAAAACTGGGACTGAAAGTAGCACCCCAAAAACTGCAACCAAAGATGACGCTTTTTCTCCAAAATCAGGAATTGTAATCACACCTTCTGACAATTTTAGTATTTATGGTACATATACCAATTCGTTTGTACCAAACACAGGATTTACGATTAATAATGAAGCTTTGAAACCTTCTAATGTAGATCAATACGAAATCGGCATTAAGAAAAATATTTGGAAAAACACCGTTGCATTCAACATCATTGCATACCAAATCATCAACAGAAATTCTTATACCACTGCAATTTATGACAAAAATGGCAACCTAAATTCAGATTCAACCATCAAAGAAAATGCGGGAAAAATTAAAAGTGAAGGCGTAGAAATAGACATCACCGGAAATCCAACTCCACAACTTACCTTGATTGGTGGTGCATCATACAACCACAGCGTATATTTGGACACCCCTGAAAAAGTGGGTTATGTAGAAAATCAGCGATTGGTGAGAACGCCTGCTTTTACAAGCAATGCCTCTGTTTTTTATAAATTTAATAAAAATTTGAAAGGTTTCATAGTTGGTGCAACCGCAAATTATGTCGGCGACAGAAAAGCTGGCTGGAACGATATCAAAATTCAAAAGGAAATTACCAGGATGGTCGATTTAAAGGGATATACTACCCTAGATTTATCATTAGGTTATGAGTACAAAAAATTCTTGTTACAAGCAAAAATCGGTAATATTTTGAATGAAGAAAACTTCACCGTTCACGAAAATTATTCGGTAAATCCGATTACGCCGAGAAATCTCTATATTACATTGACGTATAAATTATGAATTCGTTTTAAGATTTAATTAAAAAAAATAGCGTGAAAATTCTTTAATTTTTTTGTATTTTTACTCTATGAAATACCTAGAAATCATACAAAATGTACTCCAACATTGGTGGCAAAAAATTGTTGAATTATCGCCTAACATTGTTGTTGGGCTTTTCATTTTTTGGTTGTTTTGGGTTTTGAGCAATTTCATCAGCAAGAATATAGTTGCTGGTATCAACAAATTTCTTAACAAAAATGGCAATAATGAAAATGCTATTTTGCTAGCACGTATTTTTAGGTTTATTATCATTTTAGCAGGTGCATTTTTGGCACTGGAAATTATGCATTTGGGTGGTTTTCTCACCAAAATTTTGGGAAGTTTGGGCATTGCTGGTATTATTGCAGGTGTTGCACTGAAAGATATTGTTTCATCTATGTTTTCGGGGATGTTGGTAAGTGTAGACAAAGCCTTCAAAGTAGGTGATTATGTTAGCATCAATAATATTTCTGGGACCGTAGAAGAAATTGGTTTCTTGACAACGAAAGTCATTAATGATGAAGGAAAAAAAGTGTATATTCCTAATCAGTTGATTTTCAGCGCTCCATTCATCAACATTACTGCTTCACAACAACGGAAAATCATCATAGATTTAGAAATTTCTAACAGTGAAAATTTAGAGAAAGCAAAAGAAGTTTTACTAGATGAAGTACAACATTTTGATTTTGTACAAAGTCCTGAAAATGCCGAGGTTGTTTTTGTAGGACAAAAATTAGGTATCTATAGTTTACAAGCCAAATTTTGGGTGAAACACGGCGAAAATTTTGCCTTTGCAAAAAGTGAGGCCATCTTAAAGCTCAAAAACAGATTGGATGTGGAGAAAATCGCAACTGCAAATCCTGTTGTTTCTAATACAAATGTAGGATAAGTATTTAATCCAAAAAAAATCCGTCTCAAAAATATTGAAACGGATTTAATATAAATTTCTAAAATTTTAGTTTAGGCTAAAACTTCTTTTACTTTGTTGGCTGCTTCTTCTAGCGTAATTGCAGAATGTACAGGCAAACCAGAATTGTCGATTAATTTTTTGGCTTCAACTGCATTGGTACCTTGCAATCGTACAATCAACGGAACAGGTAAACTTCCCATAGCGTGATAAGCGTCTACAACACCTTGTGCAACACGATCACAACGTACAATTCCGCCAAAAATATTGATCAGGATTGCTTTTACGTTGGGATCTTTCAAGATAATTCCGAATGCTTTTTGTACTCTTTCTGCATCTGCAGTTCCACCAACATCTAAGAAATTGGCAGGATTTCCGCCAGAAAGTTTGATGATATCCATAGTTGCCATTGCAAGTCCGGCTCCATTTACCATACAAGCAACATCACCATCTAATTTCACGAAATTAAGACCAGCTTTACCAGCTTCTACATCGGTTGGATCTTCTTCTCTCTCGTCTCGCAAAGTTGCAATTTCTTTTTGACGGAACAGTGAGTTGTCGTCTATAGAAACTTTGGCATCTACTGCAATAATTTTGTTATCAGAAGTTTTCAACACGGGATTGATTTCAAATAAATTGGCATCTATTCCTACGTATGCTTTGTATAGAGAATCTATAAATTTTACAAAATCTTTGAAAGCATCACCAGAAAGTCCCAAATTGAAAGCGATTTTTCTGGCTTGGAAACCTTGCAAACCAACTGCAGGATCAATTTCCTCGTGGTGAATCAAATGTGGGGTAACTTCGGCAACGTGTTCTATATCCATTCCACCTTCTGTTGAATAAACAATCATATTATTACCACTTTGTCTGTTGAGCAAAATAGATACATAGAATTCTTTGGTTTCTGTTGCACCAGGATAATAGACATCTTCAGCAACCAAAACCATATTCACTTTTTTGCCTTCTGCAGAAGTTTGTGGTGTTACCAATTGCATCCCGATAATGTTTTGTGCATTCTCTTTCAATTTATCCATATTCGGAGAAAATTTCACACCGCCACCTTTTCCACGTCCACCTGCATGAACTTGGGCTTTCACAACCCAACCCGTGTTTCCGGTCATTTCGGTTAATTTATTGGCAGCATCTACTGCTTCATCTACATTGTTGGCAACAAAACCGCGCTGAATATTTACGCCGTATTTTGCTAAAATCTCTTTGGATTGGTATTCGTGAAGATTCATATTATTTTTTTGTTAGATTTTTTTATTAAAATTAAAGATGGACAAATTTACAAAAAAGATGGAAGTTGGAAGATGGAAGGAGAAAGTTTTTTTATTTAAAATCGAAAAAATCTTACTGTATCTTTATTTTTTCTTACTTTAATTGAAGGTGAAGAAATTTTTCTACATTTTATTTTTCACAAAATACGCAATTAGTAATGCCCAACTTGCAATCATCATCACACCACCAATTGGTGTAATTGGCCCAAAAAATTTAAAATTCATTCCGTTGTATCCATTAAAACTCAAAAAATAGATACTAACAGAAAACAAAATGGTGCCCAAAATCATCAAAATGGAAATCCATTTTTCGGTGCCAGTTTCAAATTTTAAAATGTAGCCGACAATAAGTAAAAAAAGAGCAGAATACATTTGGTATTTTACGCCTGTTTCAAAAATATCTATTTTTTCTGTGGGTAATATCTTCTTCAAAGCGTGAGCTCCGAAAGCTCCTAAAACAATTGAAAGCATTCCGTACACTGCACCGATTATTAAGGTTAGGTTTTTCATTTTCAAATATTTATTTATTTCTTAACGCATTAAATTCATTAATCACTTCGTGATGACTCACGGTTTTATCTTTGAAATAATTCACAAAATAGGCTTTTTCTTCTTCGGTTGCACTTAATTGGTTCAGAATATTAAGCAAATGCATTTTCATATGTCCTTTTTGTATTCCTGTAGTTACGAGCGAACGAAGAGCCGCAAAATTTTGCGCCAAACCAGAAACCGCCAAAATACTCATGAGTTCTTGTGCAGAAGGTTTCCCGAGAAGTGCCAAAGAAAATTTCACCAAAGGATGCAAATTTGTTAAACCACCAACAACACCTACAGAAATCGGCAAATCAATCCAAAATCTGAAAATTCCATTGTCGGTAGTGCAATGTGTGAGTGATTTGTACTTACCATCTTTCGCTGCGTAAGCGTGTGCACAAGCTGCAGTTGCCCGGAAATCGTTTCCTGTAGCAATCACTACTGCATCTACTCCGTTCATAATGCCTTTGTTGTGCGTAGTTGCACGGAAAGGTTCAATTTCGGCAATGGTAACTGCTTGTTTAAATTTCCAGGAGAAATCTTCGTTGGAAATTCCGCTGTCGTCATTCAATTCATCAATTTTACAGGAAACTTCAGCTCTTACGATACAATCAGGCGTATAATTAGAGAGAATATTCATCACGATTTGTAGTGAATCTTTTTCTTCTTGCGAGAAACTTTCTTCATTGGCAACTTCCTCTCGCAATGTTTTCCCAAATTGCTCCAAACAAGAGTTGATAAAGTTGGCTCCCATAGAATCCACGGTATCGAAACTGGCTTTTAATTGGAAATAATTTTCTAATTCTGCAGTTTTGTCGATTAAACGAATATTGAGAATTCCACCACCTCTATTTCGCATATTTTTGGTGATTTCTTCGGTCGCATCGAAAAGCTTTTTCTTTAATTTAAAATTAAAAAAATGCAGTAATTTATGCGGTTCTACCTTGAAAATAAAATGCGTGTGTCCAAGTTTTTTAGTATTGATGATCGTAGTTTTGAAACCGCCTCTTTCGAGCCAAAATTTAGCCGATTTAGATGCAGCTGCAACCACCGAACTCTCTTCTACAGCCATTGGTAAAGCCAAAAGTTTGCCATCAATCAAAAAATTAGGAGCAATTCCGTAAGGCATATAGAAATTAGAAATCGTATTTTCAGAAAATTCTTCGTGCAACTTCTGCAAATCGGTGTCGTGGTTCCAATATTGTTGCAAAATTTGCTCATAGCTTCTATCTTCGTTCAAATATTCTTTTATTAGCCAATCTATTTTTCGTTGTTTAGATAATTTAGAAAATCCTTCAATCGGTTGGTGCATCATTGTAAAATTTTTGAAGAATCAAAGGTAAGGAATTTTTGGTTCTTTTTGGTTAAAAATGCAGTTGTTTGCTTTGGTAAAGCACGAAAAATATGATATTTTTATTTCATTAATGATGATAGGAAAATTACATTTTCATTTAAAAACAAAGTGGGTGTTTTTTTTGGTTTGGTTTCTATAATCAATTAAACCAACTTATTTTAGGTAATAGTATTCTAATCATTGCAATCATTTTCTTTAATTTCTAAAAAAATAATTTTTGTAACTTACTGATAATCAAATATACCAGCAAAAATCAATTATCATAACAAGCAATTGAAGTTGTTTTCGTAAATTTGCAGTTGAAAAAATTCTAAAATTTTTTATGAGTAATTCAGTAGTTAAGAGAATTGGCGTTTTCACTTCGGGAGGTGATGCTCCTGGTATGAATGCAGCATTGAGAGCAGTAGTGCGAACTGCAAATTACTATAAAATAGATTGTGTAGGAATCAGAGAAGGTTACAATGGTCTGATTGAGGGAAATTTTCTAAAAATGGGAGCTCGTTCTGTAAAGAACATCATCAATCTAGGAGGAACCATTTTAAAATCTGCACGCAGCACCGAATTCAGAACTCCAGAAGGTAGAAAAAAAGCCTACGAACAATGTGTAGCCAATGGAATTGATGCACTAGTTTGTATTGGTGGAGACGGAACTTTTACCGGTGCAAAAATTTTTAGTGAAGAATATGGCATCAAAGTAATTGGTGTTCCCGGAACTATAGATAATGATATTTTTGGTACCGATTTTACCATTGGTTACGACACTGCGCTGAATACAGCAATGGAAGCGATTGATAAAATTAGAGATACAGCAACTTCTCACAACCGAGTTTTTTTTGTAGAAGTGATGGGGAGAGATGCAGGTTTTATAGCACTGAATACTGGAATTGCGATTGGTGCATTAGAAATCCTAATTCCAGAACAAACCGATAGTTTAGAAGGTATGTTCAATACTTTTGAAATGGCCGAAAAAAGCGGCAAAACATCGAGTATTGTTATGGTTGCAGAAGGAGAACATTTGGCTTCAACCTATGATTTGGCTGCTAAAACCAAAGAAAAATTTCCAGATTACGATATCAGAGTAACTATTTTGGGACATATACAAAGAGGTGGATCACCAAGTTGTGCAGACCGAGTTTTGGCTTCTAGATTAGGTTACGGAGCAGTAGTTGGACTTATGAAAGGTTTAACCAACGTAATGGCAGGAATTCGTTCAAACCAATTGGTTTATACTCCAATTGAAGACGCGATCAAAAAACACAACGAAATCAACCAAGATTTGCTGCAAATTGCCGAAATCTTATCGATGTAAATCATCAAATAATTTGCATCAAAATTTATAATAAAAATCGATCATACATTTATAATCTTAAATAAAATATTATGTCAACAATCAAAGTAGGAATCAACGGATTCGGTAGAATTGGTGGTCTCGTATTCAGTGCAATGCTAGAAAGAGAAAACATCGAAATTGTAGGTATCAACGACCTTATCAATGCAGAATATATGGCTTATATGATGAAATATGACTCTGTACATGGTAAATTTGATGGCGAAATCAAAGTAGAAGGAAACAATTTGGTAGTAAATGGTAAAACCATCAGAATTACCTCAGAAAGAGACCCAAATAATTTGAAATGGAACGAAGTTGGTGCAGACTACATCGTAGAATCTACTGGATTGTTCTTATCTAAAGATACTGCAAATGCACACTTAAATGCAGGTGCCAAAAAAGTGGTACTTTCTGCACCGTCTAAAGATGATACTCCTATGTATGTAATGGGCGTAAACCACAAAACATTGACCGACGATGTTAAAATTTTCTCCAATGCATCTTGTACCACCAATTGTCTTGCTCCACTTGCAAAAGTAGTACACGATAATTTCGGAATTGTAGAAGGATTGATGACTACAGTACACGCAACTACCGCAACACAAAGAACTGTAGATGGACCATCTATGAAAGATTGGAGAGGTGGTAGAAGTGCGCTTCTCAATATCATTCCATCTTCTACAGGTGCTGCAAAAGCAGTAGGAGTAGTAATTCCTTCATTGAACGGAAAATTGACAGGTATGTCTTTCAGAGTACCAACTGCAGACGTTTCTGTGGTGGATCTTACCGTAAGAATAGAGAAAAGTGCTTCTTACGACGAAATCTGTGCAGCCATGAAAGCCGCTTCAGAAGGAGAACTAAAAGGAATCCTTGGTTACACCGAAGATATGGTAGTTTCTCAGGATTTCGTAGGCGACAAAAGAACCTCTATCTTCGACAAAGATGCCGGTATTATGCTTTCACCTAATTTCGTGAAATTGGTTTCTTGGTACGACAACGAGACTGGTTATTCCAACAAATTGACGGATTTATTGGTGTATTCAGCATCACTATAATTTCAAAAAAATAATTGAAATATACAACCTTCCAAAAATTTTGGGAGGTTTTTTTTGGGCAATCCCCGCTCCTACGCTTACAAAATTTTATTAATTTTTGCCTTGGCTCGGGTCGGGCTATCCGTTGCAATCGTTTTCTGGGGTTTTTTCGGCGGCTTCGCCGCCGAAAAAACCCCAGAAAAAACGGATTTCCTCTACTATCCCTATTGCAAATGCAGTCTGTAAAACAAATTTTCTGATAACAGCACTTTCTCTCCTATTTTCATTATTTTTTATTCTAAAAGTTGCTCAGAAAACAGCAACATCAATAAAATTGAAAATCAATCCATAAAAAAATCATCGTTCGGTTCTTCCAACCTTCAACTTACCTCTTCCAACTCCTAACTTCCAACTTCATTCTCCCATCTTCCCGCTTCCAACCTCCAACTTCCCTCTTCCAAAACCACCACAAAATTTATCCACAATTCACAAAAAACAAAAATTAATTCCGTATTTTTGAAAAAATAATATATACCAATGAGTAGTATAGAAGATAAGAAAAAAGCACTTGCTTTGGTGCTTGAAAAAATGGATAAAACCTACGGAAAAGGCACCGTCATGACATTAGGAGACGCTTCTGTAGACGATACTATCGAGGTAATTCCTTCTGGTTCTTTAGGACTAGATATTGCACTTGGAGTTGGTGGTTATCCTCGTGGAAGAGTCATAGAAATTTATGGCCCAGAATCTTCAGGTAAAACCACACTTACACTTCACGCAATTGCCGAAGCACAAAAAGCAGGCGGAATTGCCGCATTTATAGATGCAGAACACGCTTTCGATAGACATTACGCATCCAAATTAGGAATTAATTTAGATGATCTCATCATTTCTCAACCAGACAACGGAGAACAAGCTTTGGAAATTGCGGACAACCTGATACGTTCTGGCGCAATTGATATCGTAGTTATAGATTCAGTTGCCGCATTGACACCAAAAGCAGAAATAGAAGGAGAAATGGGCGATTCCAAAATGGGACTGCACGCAAGATTGATGTCTCAAGCACTCAGAAAACTCACTGCAACCATTTCTAGAACAAAATGTACCGTAATTTTCATCAACCAATTGCGTGAAAAAATTGGTGTGATGTTCGGAAATCCCGAAACTACAACTGGTGGTAACGCTTTGAAATTCTACGCATCAGTAAGAATTGACATCAGAAAAGCAAGCGCTCCAATAAAAAATGGCGACGAAGCAGTTGGTAGCAGAGTGAAAGTAAAAATTGTAAAAAACAAAGTTGCACCACCTTTCAAACAAGCAGAATTCGATATTATGTACGGAGAAGGTGTTTCTAAAACCGGCGAAATTCTGGATCAAGGTGTAGAATTGGGCATCGTGAAAAAAAGCGGTTCTTGGTTCTCTTACGAAGACACCAAACTCGGACAAGGCCGTGATTCTGTAAAAGATGTACTTCGCGACAATCCTGAATTAGCCGAAGAAATTGAGTCAAAAATTAAAGACCTAATGAAGAAAAGTTAAGATACAGTCAAAGGTTAAAATATAAAAATTTCGGGGCAACTAAGTTGCTCCGTTTTTTTTGACAAACTAAAACCTTAAAAATTTTGAAATAACTACACCTCATCCAAAGGATTCCAAAATAGTTTTTTGAAATTTTTGATTCGTAAATTTTCAACCACAATTCCTTCTGCTTCTAATCTCTTTTGAAATTCAGGAACCGAAAGTTTGCCACAACTAGCAATTACTCTGTGTGCAGGTACCTCTTTTGGACAATTACCCATCACATTGCCAACTTGTCTTGCGTGATTTGGGAAACCAACCGCTTTTGCAATCGCTCCATACGTAGAAACCCTTCCTTTGGGAATGAGTTTGATAATTTCGTAGACTTGGTTTTGGAAAAGCGAATTCATTGGGATAAATGTAATGAAATTTTCTAAAAATTTTAAGAAAGTTGGCGCGAGCGAAGCGAGCGCCGAAAAGTACTATTGTCTTTGCAAGCGAAGTGCAACGAAGCGTGGCAATCTCCAAAAGATTTTTGATTTTTTTTTACACAAAGAACACAATGTTCTACACAAAGCACACAATTACTCAAAAACTCATTCACTTTCAAAAAAATCTGAACGCATAAAAAATTTCAACCACGAACCGAAAAGTGAAAAATAGCCCGGATTATAGTGAAAATTCTTTTTTTGTAGGAACGCGCCAAAAAGGCGCGTTCAGAAAAGAAAAAAAAGAATTGTAACGAAAAGCCGGACCGAAAGTCCTAAGAATTATAAATCGTCGTGCTCCTAAATTTTTGAAGTTTTATTTTTATCTTTGTGCAAATTTGAAAAATGAACAAACCTATTACTGATTTTATAGAAAAATATTACCTGCATTTCAATGCAGCAGCTTTGGTAGACGCATCCAAAGGATATGTTGCGCACCTGAAAGATGGCGGAAAAATGATGATAACTCTTGCAGGAGCAATGTCCACAGCAGAATTGGGGAAAATTTTGGCAGAAATGATTCGACAAGATAAAGTGGATATTATTTCTTGTACAGGAGCCAATTTGGAGGAAGATTTAATGAATTTGGTGGCACATTCGCATTACGAAAGAGTTCCGCATTACCGCGATCTTACGCCACAACAAGAGTGGGATTTGCTGGAAAAGGGCTTGAATAGAGTGACGGACACGTGTATCCCAGAAGAAGAGGCATTCCGAAGATTGCAAAAACATATTTATGAAATTTGGAAGGACGCGGAAACGAAAGGGGAACGCTATTTTCCGCACGAATACATGTACAAAATGTTGCTTTCGGGTGTTTTGGAGCAGTATTATGAAATTCCGAAAGAAAATTCGTGGATGTTGGCTGCAGCAGAAAAAAATCTGCCGATTGTGGTTCCTGGTTGGGAAGACAGCACGATGGGAAATATTTTTGCAAGTTACTGTATAAAAGGTGATTTGAAACCTTCTACTATGAAATCTGGGATTGAATACATGACGTATCTTGCCGATTGGTACCCGAAAAATTCGGGTGGAAAAGGCGTAGGATTTTTCCAAGTTGGTGGCGGAATTGCGGGTGATTTCCCGATTTGCGTGGTTCCGATGTTGTACCAAGATTTAGAAATGCACGACATCCCATTTTGGTCGTATTTCTGCCAAATTTCTGACTCTACGACTTCTTACGGTTCTTATTCTGGAGCGGTGCCCAACGAAAAAATTACTTGGGGAAAACTGGACATCAAAACACCAAAATTCATCGTAGAAAGTGATGCCACGATTTGTGCACCACTGATGTTTTCTTATATTTTGGAGAATTCTTAGAAGTTGGAAGATGGGAGTTTGAAGATGAATTCTTCGACTTCGCTCAGAATGACTTATAAAAACAAAGCGCTCAAAAAATTTGAGCGTTTTTTTAATTCTCGCAGATTTTGCTGATTTTGCTGATTTTTGGAAGTTGGAAGTTGGAAGTTGGGAGAAGGAAGTTAAAAAATACTTTTTACATTGTACATTGTACAAAAAAACTACAATCTAAACCTCCTATTCTCTTTCTTCTCGGAAATTTGTTTTTTGGCTTGTATGCGCTTTTCAATCTGTGATCGCGATGGTTTGGTTGCTTTTCTTGGTTTGGGAATTTGTAAAGATTTATCAACGATTTCCAAGATTTTTTGGGTAACGATTTTCTTGTTTTGTAGTTGTGTTCTGGCTTCAGAACTCGTCAGTTGCAAAATTCCTTCTGTATTGATTCTGTTTTTTAATTTAAAGAAAATCCGCTCTTTTTCGGTGTCTGAAAAGACTTGAGATTCTGCAACATTCCACATTACAGTGACAGCTGTTTCAACTTTGTTCACGTTTTGTCCGCCCGAACCTGAACTTCGGGAGGTTTTGTAAGTGAGTTCGAAAGTGAAGTCTTTCATAAGTTGAAAGTTAAAAATTAATTTTGTAATTCGATTATTTCAGAAATTAGTTTTATTCGATTGATCTTTCCATTGGGTGTTCTTGGGATTTTTTCAATAAAGAAAATTTCCTTCGGTTTTTGAAAAGATTTTTCAAAATTGATGTTCAAAATTGCAGATTTTAAACATTCATCTTCTTGACCTTCAATCACTAAAACCAATTTCTGCCCTAAAGTTTCGTCTGGAATTCCGATGAAAACCAATTCAGAAATATTTTCAGAATCTCGCAATTCTTTTTTTACATATTGCTCCAATTCTTCAGGGAAAATTTTCGCTCCACCTGAATTGATGACGTTATCAATCCGCCCTAAAAATCGGAATTGTTTTTCGTTTTTCAATTCCACTAAATCATTGGTTTGCAGTATTTCAGAATTTAATTTTGGAGCAGAAATTCTCAAACAACCTCTTTCATCGGTAGAAATTTCAACTCCATCTAAAATCGTGAAAAATTCTTCGTTAATTGGATAAATTTCTTTCAAAGCAATATGCGAGAGCGTTTCGGACATTCCGTAAGTTTCAAAAACTCTTCCGACTTCCGACTTCTGACTTCCGACTTGAAAAATTTTATTTTTCAAGTTATCTGAAACTTCTGCGCCACCAATAATTAGTTTATTAATGAAATGAATTTTATCCAATGAATTTTCTACTTGCAAAGGCGTCATCGCGCAAAAATCGATATCTAGATGTAGATTTTCCAACGGTTTTACGCTTGGTTCCATCACAGAAAGTTTCAATTTTCTTTCGATGGATCGCACTACCATCATTTTACCTGAAATGTACCCCATTGGTAAACAAAGCAATGCAGAATCGCCTTCTATTAAACCAAAAAAATCACAAGTCCTATTTGCCGAAATCCTCATTTTGGATTTTTCGACCTCGAAAATTTTTGGTTTTCCGGTAGAACCTGATGTTTGCACAGATATCATTTCAGAATCAGATTGCCATTCTTTAATAAAATCCAAGACTTTTTCTTCAAACCCAGAATTTGAACGATGCGATAGATTTTCAAAATTTTTAAAATCAATAATCATCTGAAAAATAGTATTATTAAAGTGTAATTCGGTGCTTAAACCATTTTTTTTATCAAAAATATTTTGTGTGAAATAAAAAACTTCCTATATTTGCACCACCAAAAAGTAAGACTCATGGTGTAACGGTAGCACTTCGGTTTTTGGTACCGCCTGTCGGGGTTCGAATCCCTGTGAGTCTACTCAATTAACTCTAACACCCTGTTTATCAGGGTGTTTTTGTTTTTTTTAGGAAACATTTAGGAAACATTATCATATTTTACACTTTTATTTTGTTAAAAATACCTCAATTTTGGTTATGCTAATATCGTGTTTTTTTTTGTTTTCATCATTAAAAAAATTCTAATACTATTTTATTGCGTTCGTTTTCAATTGCAATAGTTCAAAACCTACCAGATAATATTTCTATTATTCTACTTCCTAAATAGTAGATTTCAATAAAAAAAGATTGCAACTAATGTATTACGTGTTGCATAATTGTTACTTACTTTATAAATTTTTGTTGTTACTTTATATATAAAGGAATATTTTTCTACCATTCAAAATATATATTGCTATTAAAAAAAATATATTAGTGTACTATTGAGAGTGTAGGTATAAATAAAAAGGTTGTCTGTAAAAAAAGATAGGCGGATCAAAAATAAATACCCCGCCCTTTTGATTTCGTTTTGGTTTTTTTAAATTTAGAAGTCGATTTTTTGCAGTTTTGTTTTATTAATTGACAATAAATATTAAATTTGCAATATCAAATAGGATATAATTTAATCATTTACCATAAACATAGTAGTCAGTCTTTTTACTGAAAGGGTTCTATTGTTGTCTGTCCTGCTTATAGATAATAGATATGGTATTTAATCGGTAACCTCTGCGGAATTGAACTGCAGTTTGCCGATTTTTTAAATATCGGGAGGTCGTTTTTGGACGTTCAGAGTAGGGATTTGTTTTAGAAAGGCATAACTCGCCCGATTTTAAAAAATTAGGAAAGTGGTGCGCCAGAGCGTGTTTTGGGCGTAAAGAGTGAGGAATACATTTCATCTGCTCGTTGGTTTAATAGACCAGAGGCGATTTAGGACGTCGAGAAAGTGGATATTAGTTTGTCTTATCATCTAAAATAAGTCATCTGCTGTTATTGGTTTGTGATAGATATTTTCTTTATTCCATAGTTTAAGATTTCCAGAAATTCTCGCATTTTCTATCTTTAGATAATATTTCAATATTACTTTCCTAATTTTTTTTGACGAGTTTTATTCTTGGTCTTTTCATCGTATTTATTCTTAAAATTTATCCTAAAAAATATTTCGTTTCGAATTCAAAAAAATTTCCATTAAAATAAATTTTATTTTTGGTGTAACTTGTCTAAAGTTGCAATTGCAGCAAATTATACTTCTACCTTATAAACTTCTTGCTTACTTGTAATGATCGTAATTTTATTTTCTGGTGTTATAATTTTCTGTTTTACAAATTTGAATAACGGTTTACTTATGTCGTTTATGAATTTATCTAATTCGTTATCTAATCCTAAAAAGACTTTCGGAAATCATCAATAAAGGGTAATGTATAAAATAAGTTGATTTACGATTTTTAAAATCCATAAAAATGATTTTCAATTATTTACAAATTATTTTATTTTGTAAAAAACAACTTTCGAATTGTTTTTTTAGTTTTTGTAACCATATATTACCTAAAATGAGACTAGTATAAAGACCCTTTCAAGAGTTTGTAACTTAAATACTAGTAAATTTTAAAAATCGTTTTTAAGAAAATTTTCTCCTAAAACCCACTCATTTTTCACACCACTAGTTCAATTTTCGAATTTAGGGTCA
>CALFIE010000009.1 GCA_937876095.1 uncultured Flavobacteriales bacterium
TGGATTTTTCTAAACTTTGAAAGCTGTTTTTCACTCTGGCAGATTGGGCAAATTGAGCAGATGAAAGAACAGAATTTTATATCTGCAAAATCTGCTTAATCAGCGAGAGATTTAAGTTTTTTTCAAATATGTAATTAGTCTCTCCTTAAACCACCTATAATTTACTGATTATTAGTATTTTGGGTTTAAAATAGCTTGTTTTTTATTGCAAGAATTTGTATCTTAGAGCTTTAAAACCTTGCAAATATGTTGGGGAAAAATCCAGAAAAGAAGCCAGAATTATTCCGCCCAATGTTGGTGGATTTTATTGACCACGAGCATGAACTTGTTCTACTTTCAGAAAAAATAGATTGGAATTATTTTGAGAAAGAATTTTCGCCCTTGTATTCCAAAGTGGGCAATCCGAGCCATCCGATTCGGTTTATGGTGGGTTGTTTGCTACTGAAACATTTGTATAATTTGGGCGATGAGACGTTGGAAAAAGCCTGGATCATGAATCCTTATATGCAGCATTTTTGTGGCAGGGTTTTCTTTGAACACGAATTTCCTTGTGACCCGAGTAATTTTGTTCATTTCCGAAAAAGAATTGGCGAAAAAGGTATCGAAAAAATCTTTGCCTACAGCGTAAGAATGCACGATGCCAAGACGAACACCTCAAATTTTGTTTTGTCCGATACTACCGTTCAGGAGAATAATACCTCTTTTCCTACCGATGCAAAATTGTGCAAAAAAGTGATTGATTATTGCAACAAAATAGCCGAAAATGAAGGCATAAAACAAAGACAACGCTACACAAAAGTCAGCAAACAAATGGTGCGCAACACCTACAACGGAAAACATCCCAAGCGGGCAAAAGCGGCAAGGAAATCTCAAAGACAGCTCAAAACCATCGCCATGAGACTGATTCGTGAATTGCAACGGAATTTTAATGCAGAACAGCAAGAATTTTATAAAGATTTAATGACATTGTACACCAAGGTTGTCACACAAAAAAGAAACGATGCCGATAAAATTTACAGCATTCACAAGCCTTTTACCCGATGTATTGCCAAAGGAAAAGCGCATAGCCAGTATGAATTTGGGAATAAGGTAGGTTTGATAACCACCGCCAACAAAGGCAAGAAAATCATTCTCGGGATTAAAGCATTTTTGCAAACTCCTTACGATGGTCACACCATAGAACCACTTTTGGAACAGATGGAAACCGGTGGTCAAAAGCTCCCAAAAGAACTCCTTTACGATAGAGGTGGCAGAGGAAAATCAGAAATAAAGGGCGTGAAAATCTCCATCCCAAGCACTCCAAGAAAAAAAGACACTGCTTATCAAAAGCAGACAAAGCGCAAAAAATTTAGAACCAGAGCGGCAATAGAACCTATCATCGGACATTTAAAAACCGATTTTAGGCTGGCAAAAAATTACTTCATGGGAGAAACGGGACCACAAATCAATGCATTACTAGCTGCAACCGCTTGGAACATGAAGAAAATGATGGAACTACTGAAACAGAAAATTATTTTCTTATTTTATAAGATACAAATTATGCTGTTTTCTAATCCTGTTTTTAAAAATAAATTAAATAGTGGGTTTTGTTAAGGAACGACTATCTACCACTTACACTTTTGCACAAACTGCTTACGAAAAAGCCATGATGCCGAAAGTTCAAACCATCGAAATGCCAAAACCTAATCCAGATGATTACACTGCTCAAGCCAATGATTTTGCAAGAATTGGCGACAAAGAAAAAACACTTTGGCAACCGTATTATTACGCCGCTTTTTCCATTCTAAAAAAAGGAAGAACACTGATGCAACAAAACCAAATTGCACAACTAGACGAAGTCGCAAAAGAGGCTCAAAATTACATTGACAAAGCAGAAGCACTTTCTCCAAATAATGCAGAAATCTATATTTTGAAAAAAATGAATCACGGACTTAAAATGATGGTAAATCCTATGGAAAGATGGCAAACTGAAGGACAAGCTGCTCAAAATGCTTTAAATGAAGCTCGAATTTTAGGAATTCCTGTTATTGCGTTAGTTGATACGAATACATCGTTTGGACAGCTTCAATTAATTGACTATCCTGTTGTGGCAAATAATGAAAGTTTATTAAGCGTTTCTTATTTTTTACAATTATTTAATTTATCTATTCGTAAACTTACATCTCCATAATTAATAGGGGCATGAAATTCA
>CALFIE010000010.1 GCA_937876095.1 uncultured Flavobacteriales bacterium
ATCGAGGAATTGCGGAGAATGTGGTTCTGGATCGACGCGACGATCCACCAGCTTGCGTAGGTGGAGAACCGCACCTCGCGCTCCGGATCGAAGCGCTCGGCCGCTTCCATCGTTATTGCTTCTGCGGGACAGGCGACCGCACACAAGCCACATGCAGTACATCTTTCCCGGCCTTCTTCGTCTCTATTAAGCACATGCAACCCACGAAAAACAGGGCTAAATGGCCTTGTTTTTTCAGGATAATTAATTGTTGGTACTTTCTTAAAAATATGGCTAAATGTAATAAGCATGCCTTTGAAGATAGAAGGGAGATACATTCTCTCCCAAATATTCATGGGCTTACGATTTACTTGTTTCGCTCTGTTGGTTAACGATTGCATTTACTTTTTTTTAACTTAACCTCATCCTTAGCCCCTCTCCATAAATGGAGAGGGAAATTTTTTTAAATTTTTAATTCTCTAAATACTATCTACTAATTACTTTCTTGCACAAAAGTATTTTCATCTTATATATATTCCAATTAAAAATGCCAATGATATTGCTGTTTTAATAATATAAATACAGCCGTAATCAACATATTCACTAATGCCAATGGAATCAACGATTTCCACCCCAAATTCATCAATTGATCATAACGGAACCGGGGTATTGTCCATCGAACCCACATGAACACAAATACAAAGAATATGGTTTTAGCCATTAAACACACAAACCCTAAAATAGCTGCCGTATTCGGATTTAAAGCAGCATCATTTACAAAAGGAATATCATAACCGCCAAAATAAAGTGTAGCCATAATAGCGCTGCTGATATACATATTAATGTATTCGGCAAATAAATAAAAGCCCAGTTTCATAGAAGAATATTCGGTGTGATATCCATTAATCAACTCACTTTCACATTCAGGTAAATCAAAAGGTGCTCTGTTGGTTTCAGCCAAAGCCGCCACAAAAAATATTAGAAAAGCCAAAGGTTGGTAAAAAATATTCCAGTTCATTCCAGAAATTTCGGGAACAAAACCCCAAATTTTTCCGTGCGTTTGCTGTTCTACAATATCGTTTAGATTCAGCGAACCAGCCATCATAATAATCGCTAACAATGCTAAACCCATTGCTAATTCGTAAGAAATCATCTGAGATGATGCACGAATTGCACCAATCAAAGAAAATTTGTTATTAGAAGCCCAACCTCCTAACATAACACCATAGACTCCTATAGAAACCATACCAATTAGGTACAAAACGCCTACATCTATATTGGCAACTTGCAACGCATAACTTTCGCCGCCAATTTGCAAAGATTTTCCCCACGGAATTACCGCACCTGTAATCAGTGATATAAACATCACCAATGCTGGTCCTATGATGAATAGAAATTTCTCGGCATTTGCAGGTGTAAAATCTTCTTTGAAAAAGAATTTTCCACCATCTGCAAGTGGTTGTAGCAATCCAAATGGTCCAGAACGATTTGGACCGATTCTGTCCTGCATAATTGCGGCAACTTTCCTTTCTGCCCAAGTTGAATAAGCGGCAACTGTAAGTGCCAACAAAAACAGAGAAAGTACCAATATTATTTTAAATGTAATTAAATCCATAGTGTTCTATTTAGAAATTCCGAATTTCTAGTTCGAGATTTCATTATTTAGATTTTCAATATTTTTTACGTCTTTTTCGCTTATTTCTTTTGCATCTTGATTGTCTAACTGTCTGAAATATTCTTTCGGTTTTTCGTAATGATTAAGCGATATTACCGAATGTCTATCAATATTTCTAGGGCCTTCAATCGTCCAAAATTTGGTATCTTTTTTCTCGAAACGGCAATCGTTGCAAATCCAATCTTGTACCTCATCATATTGATCTTTTCTGGCAGTTACTCGTACAATTTCTTCCCCTTTCATCCAAAGTACGGCTTTTCCGCTGCATTTTTCGCAAGTACAATGTGCATCCATAGGATTGGTAAACCAAACTCTGCTAGAAAATCTTGCAGTACGATCGGTAAGTGCACCAACTGGACAAACATCTATCACATTTCCTACGAAATCGTGATCCAAAACCTTGTTGAGATTGGTAGAAATTTCAGCGTGATCACCACGGAACAAAATTCCGTGTTCACGTTTTTCAGTCAACTGATTGGCAACCAAAACACATCTTGCACAGAGAATGCATCGGTTCATATTCAGTTTTATATAAGGACCCAAATCATCGGCTTCAAAAGTATTTTTCTGGAAATCTAATCTGCTGTTTTCAGAACCGTGTTCGTAAGCAAGATCTTGCAAATGACATTCACCAGCTTGATCACAAACAGGGCAATCCAAAGGATGATTCAGCAATAGAAATTCGGTGACGGCTTTTCTGCCTTCTTGTGCTTTTTCTGAGGTCAGGTTTTTCACTTCCATTCCGTCCATTACACCGGTTCTGCAACTTGCTACCAATTTTGGCATTGGTCTAGGATCTGCTTCAGAACCTTTAGACACTTCTACCAAACAACTTCTGCATCTACCACCACTTTGTTCGAGTGGTTTGTAGTAGCACATTGCAGGTGGAACTAGTTTTCCACCGATTTGTCTTGCCGCTTCTAAAATAGAAGTTCCGGGCAACACTTCGGTAGTTTGTCCGTCTATAGTTATCTTAAATTTTTTAATTTCTTCGCTCATAGTATTGCAATTCTATTTTAGCAATTAATTTCTATATCTATCGATTTTTACCTGTACTAAAGGTATATCCAATTCCAAAATTTATTTGATAAAAAACAAAATCTTGCCACGCTTTGTTTGGTTTGTTGTTTAGAGTGGTTTTGACATCGGGCAAATTGTTGTAGCCAAATTTTCCTTCAACTCTTGCCATCCAATGTTTCCAAAAAATTAAATTAAGGTTGGTTCTGACATCTAATCCAAAGCCAGCCACATGAAAACGATCACTTCTCGGGTTTTCCATCAGTGTAACATTGCTTCTTGGGAAAAGCACACCAATTCCACCACCATAAGACCACGCAATATCAAATTTTTTGTGATTCAACAAATTTTTATATTTTTCTGCACCTATATTTATATAGTTGAGACCATCTGTATGCTCGTATTGCATAAATTTGGCATCAGATAAATCTATTTTTCCGTTTTTTACCATTGCTGCATAGACTGGATTTGTAACGTATCCCGAAAAATCTACAGTTTGGTTTTGGTCCATCACATATTTCATATGATCTTGCGCAATTACAAGCGCCAAATTATCTTTAATAAAATATCCCAATCTAAAATTAAATTGCGGAATTGATATTGTTCCTGGATTGATATAATCCCAACTCAAATCCGAAGGTCGGTCGTGCGCAACTACATTATACAAAACAAAATCGTAATCAGCTCCTTTGAAATGGATATCTGAATTAGAAAATCCTTCTCTATTCCAACCCCAAAAAACAAACATCGTTCCTTTTTTGGATAAAGGAACTTTGTAATTTTCTACCAAAAGACTTTTGTCGGTTTCTAGTTTGGTTTCGGTTACCTTATTTTGTGCAAACGCAGAAACACCCGCCAAAAACAAAAACAACAAGTGAACAATTTTTTTCATAGGATTGGTCTACTAAAGACCATTTTATTTATAAACTTTTACCATTTTTTTATTTAGCAGCAACCGGAATTGGATCTGCATAGTGAGCCAATCCATAATTTCTAGTTAAACATGCAGGATTATCTATATGCCACTCAAACTCATCTCTGAAATGTCTAATTGCTGCTGCAACAGGCCATGCTGCAGCATCACCAAGTGGACAAATGGTATTTCCTTCTATTTTTCTCTGGATGTCCCAAAGCAAATCGATGTCTTGCAAAGTTCCTTTCCCAGAATTTATTTTTTTCAAAATTTGGTACATCCAACCTGTTCCTTCACGACAAGGGGTACATTGTCCGCAACTTTCATGATTATAGAATCTTGCCAAAGTCATGGTGTTTTCTACTACACATTGGTCTTCATCTAGCACAATAAAACCACCAGAACCCATCATTGTACCCGTTGCAAAACCGCCATCTGAAAGTGATTCATAATTCATATATCTTGGTTCACCATTCATGGTTCTCAACAGAAGATTTGCCGGGAGAATTGGCACCGAACTACCACCTGGAATACAGGCTTTCAATTTTTTACCATTCGGAATTCCACCGCAATATTCATCAGAATAAATGAACTCTTCTACGGTAATGGTCATATCTATTTCATAAACGCCTGGTTTATTGATATTTCCACACGCAGAAATCAGTTTGGTTCCTGTGGAACGTCCTACTCCTATTTTGGCATATTCTGCTCCTGACAATTCTATAATTGGTACTACTGCTGCAATGGTTTCTACATTGTTCACCACGGTTGGTGATTGCCAAAGTCCTTTCACTGCAGGAAAAGGTGGTTTCAACCGCGGATTTCCACGTTTTCCTTCCAGCGATTCAAGCAATGCAGTTTCTTCGCCACAAATATAAGCTCCAGCTCCACGTTGTACGTAAATTTCTAAATCGTAGCCCGTTCCTAAAATATTTTTGCCTAAAAATCCTGCTTTTTTGGCTTCATCTATTGCTTGTTCCAAAATATCTGGAATCCAAGAATACTCACCTCTGATATAGATATAAGAAGTATTTGCACCCAATGCAAATGATGAAATCAACATACCTTCTATCAAAATATGAGGGAGAAACTCCATCAAATATCGGTCTTTGAAGGTTCCTGGTTCGGATTCGTCTGCATTTACCACCAAATATCTTGGTATTCCTTCTGGTTTTGCCAAGAAACTCCATTTCATTCCGGTTGGGAAACCTGCACCACCACGACCACGAAGTCCCGATGTTTTTACTTCTTCAGTAATTGCATCTGGAGTCATTTTCAAGGCTTTTTCGGCTGCTTCGTAACCACCGTGTTTTCGGTAGGTTTCGTAGTAGCGAATTCCTTCGATATGGGCATTTTTAAGTAAAAGTTTTTTACTCATTTTTATTAATATTAATCCAAAGCAATGGCACCTTGTCTGCAAAGATCCAAGATTTCATCTACTTTTTCTTTAGTTAAATTTTCGTGATAAAATTTTCCGAGTTGCAACATTGGTGCATAACCACAAGCTCCGAGACATTCTGCTGGTTTCAGTGTAAACAAACCGTCTTTGGTAGTTTCACCATCTTTGATGTCCAGTTTGGTACGGATATGCTGAAGAATATCTTCGCTACCACGCAACATACAAGGTCCTGTTCTGCACACTTCCAACACATATTTACCAACTGGTTTCATATTAAACATCGTGTAAAAAGTGGCTACTTCATACACTTCAATTGGCAAAATATCTAAAATTTTTGCAACATAATCCATCACTGGAACGTCTAACCAGCCACCAAATTCCTTCTGTGCTATATGCAAAACCGGAATAAGTGCAGATTTCTGTTTACCTTCAGGATATCTTGCAATTATCTGATGAACCTTTTCTAAAATTTCAGGTCTAAAAGCAATGTTTTCGCTCACTTTTTTATTATTTTAAATTTTGAATTTTAGATTTTAAATTTCTAAAAACAGTTAATTATTTTTTTTAATAATTTAAAAATTTATAATCTAAAATCTATCATTTTTTTACGCATCTAATTCACCTGCAATCACGTTCAGAGAACTTAGTGTAACTACTGCATCAGAAATTACTGCACCTGTAATAATCTCAGGATATGCTTGGTAATAAATGAAGCATGGTCTTCTGAAATGCAATCTGTATGGACTTCTACCACCATCACTTACCAAATAAAATCCGACTTCGCCATTGCCACCTTCTACTGCATTGTATACTTCACCACGTGGAATTTCGGTTTCTCCCATCACAATTTTGAAATGATAGATCAATGATTCCATTTTGGTGTATACATCTGCTTTTTCTGGCAAGAAAAATTCTGGTACATCTGCGTGAACTTTACCTTCTGGTAAATTTTTGTATGCTTGTTCTATAATTTTTAAACTTTCCCAAATTTCTTGTTGGCGTACCATAAATCGATCATAGGTATCACCACCAGTACCAATAGGAATTTTGAAATCAAAATCTTGATAAGAAGAATACGGCTGTGCAACACGAACATCATAATCTACACCAGTTGCTCGCAAATTAGGTCCAGTAAAACTATAACTCAATGCTCTGTCTGCCGAGATTGCACCTGCACCTATGGTACGATCCATAAAGATTCGGTTGCGCTCTAATAGATTAGAAAATTCTTGAAATCTTTTTGGAAAATTCTTCAAGAAATCTTGAAGCAATTCATGGAATTTTGGGGTAAAATCGTTGGCAAAACCACCAATTCTGCCCATATTTGTGGTCATTCTGGCGCCACAAACTTGCTCGTACATATCATAAATACGTTCTCTATCTTGGAATACATAAGTAAAACCAGTCAAAGCACCTGTATCTACACCAATTACTGAATTACAAACCAAATGATCGGCAATTCTTGCCAATTCCATCATAATTACACGCATATAATCTACACGTTTTGGAACTTCTATCCCAAGTAATTTCTCACAAGTAAGATGCCATCCAATATTATTAATAGGAGCCGAACAATAGTTGAGACGATCGGTAAGTGTGGTGATTTGTGCAAAATTTCTGCGTTCTGCAATTTTCTCGAAAGCACGGTGAATGTAACCTACGGTTTGTTCAGAATGTAGAATTCTTTCACCATCCATAGTCAAGATATTTTGAAAAATACCGTGAGTTGCAGGGTGAGTTGGACCTAAATTTAGGGTATACAATTGCCCATCAATTTGTTCGTTTGCGTCGTACTGACTAAGTATGTTTGATAGTGATTGGTCTTTCATAATTTTTATGATTGATAATTGATTGGCAATCATTGATACATCATTCATCAATGATTATTCATCATTTATATTATCTTCCGAACATGGCATCGTCTTTATCGGTTCTTGTTCCGTCTTCTAATCGGTATTCTTTTCGCATTGGGTGATATCCTAATTCTGGATCATTCAAAATAATGCGCAAATCTGGGTGATTTCTAAATTTGATACCATAAAAATCATAGGTTTCACGCTCCATCCAATTGGCTCCTGCATAAAGATCGGTGATGGAATCTACTTCTAAGTTATCTGCCGAAAAAAAAGTTTTGATTCTGATTCTGAAATTTTCTTTCAAATTGTGCAAGTGATACACCACGCCAAATTCTTTGCCCGCAACTTCAGGATAATGCACTCCACACAAATCGGTAAGGAACATAAAATCCAAAGTAGAGGATTTCAAATGATCAATCACTTTTTTCACCTCTTCTTTTTTAATTTCCAAGGTCAACAAACCAAATGGCTCATCATGAGCAAGTACACTCTCAGGAAACTCTCTATTTACGGCATCTAAAACAAATTCGTTTGTCATATTTTCTTTAATGCTCCATCAATTTCAAAAAATTTGGAACTTGGTATTAATTAATATGGTAACTTTCTAATAATTCTTTGTATTGTGGCAAATCTCTACGTCTAAGACTCTCAGATTTTGATAATTCTTGCACCTGCATAAATCCTTCTAAAATTTGCTCAGGACGAGGAGGACAACCTGGTACATAGACATCTACTGGTATGATTTTATCTATTCCTTGCAAAACAGAATACGAATCGAAAATACCACCACTAGAAGCACAAGCTCCTACTGCAACCACCCATTTTGGTTCTGCCATTTGTGTGTAAACTTCTTTCAGGATTGGTCCTAATTTTTTAGAAATGGTTCCACAAACCAACAAAACATCGGCTTGTCTGGGAGAGAAACTCATTCTCTCTCCACCAAATCGTGCTAAATCATAATTGGGACCCATAGTTGCCATGAATTCTATACCACAACAAGACGTCGCAAACGGAAGTGGCCACAAAGAAAGTGATCTTGCCATCCCGATTAAACTGCTGAGTTGTGTTGCAAAAAATCCTTCACCTTCAAAACCAGCAGGTGGTGCTGCGTTTGTCTGTATTTTTGGGGTATTTTCTGACATTTTATTTTTTAATTTTTTACTAAAAATTATTTGATTTTTATTACTAAAATTTATTTATCCCAATCCAATGCGCCACGTTTCAACACATAGAAAAATCCTAAGAAAAATATGGCTACAAAAGTGAGTACCGCTATAAATCCATTGATACCAAATTCTCTGAAATTCACAGCATAAGGATAGAAAAACACAATTTCTATATCAAATAAAACAAAAAGAATTGCGGTAAGAAAATATTTGATAGAATAAGGCGCTCTTGCATCACCTTCGCTTTCGATACCGCATTCGAAATTTTTATTTTTGTCGGTAGTCGATTTTTTTTGGCGTGGTCCCAAAAAATGAGCACCTGCTAAAGATAACAATACAAAACCGATTGCAACGACTGCTTGTATAAGAATAGGAATGTAATTTTCGGGTAAATTCATTTTCGACAATATTTTCTTAAGTTGCAAATTTAAACAATAAAGTATAAAGCAGGAAATATAAACTACAAAATATGCTCTATAAAATTGAATTTTTGTTCAAAAAATGATGATTTTAACTTTTAATCTTCATTTTTTTCAATAAAACGGATGCCATAAAAGCAATGTACAGAAATAGAACACTGGCAAATGCTATATTAATGACGGTATTCATACGCTCATCTTCAACTTTGAAGAAAAAATTATACACAACAAAAACCGCTATTAATATGCCATAAATGGTGAGGTGTTTTTTCATTTTATTTTAAAAATATAATCAGAAATCGTTGGTTCTAACTCTGCGTTTTAGTTTTTTTGAAAAATAATTACCAGTGTTTCGAATACGTTCTCCTCCTCTTATGATTTACAGGATTGTACTCTTGCCAAAGTAATTGGATGTTCTTATTTTCTTCTAATTCGGGGTTGGTTTCCAGATATTTCACGCCTTTTTTCTTGAAAGTGTCGTAAATTTCTTTAAAAATAATCGCCGTAATTCCTCTTTTCTGATAATCAGGATGTACTCCTATTAAATAAAAGTTGGCTCTTTCATTTTTAAAACCTGCAGTCATAAAATGCACCCAACCAAATGGCAATAATTTACCTTTGGATTTCTGCAATGCTCTAGAATAAGACGGCATAGTTATAGCAAAAGCAACCAAATTATAATCCTTATCTACAATACAAATGATGTAATCTTTATCTATAAATTTGAAATATTTCTCTTTGTAGTGCTGTATTTGCTCATCGGTGATTGGTGTGTATGTAGACAAATTTTTGTAGGTCACATCTAGCAATTCAAACATTGGTTCTACCAAAGGCAAAATTTCTTGTTTATTTTTAAATTTCAAGGTTTGTAGTTGGTATTTTTCGGCAACTAAACTAGAAAACTTTATTACTTTTTCAGGCAACATTTCTGGGAACATAATTTCAAATTCTACCCATTCTTTTTCTTTAGAAAATCCTAATTTCTCGATATGTTTTGGGTAATATTCAAAGTTATACAAACCAATCATAGTTGCTAATTTATCAAAACCCATCGTCAACATTCCGGCTTTGTCAAGATTGGTAAATCCCATTGGTCCTTCTAATTTTTTGATGTTTTTTTCTTCAGCAAAATCAATTGCTTTGTCTAAAAGTGCTTTAGACACAGCTTCATCATCTATAAAATCAAACCAACCGAATCTAATTTTCTCGGTTCCCAATTCTTGCGCTTCTTTTTTATTAAAAATCACCGCAATTCTACCAACGACCTTATTATTTTGGTAGGCCAAAAATTGTTTAGCATCACAATATTTCAGTGCAGGATTCTTTTCAGGATTCCAAAGATTTTTTTCTTCATTAATGATAGATGGAACATAATTAGGATTATTTGCGTACAAATCCATAGGAAAAGTTACGAACTGCATTTGTTCACTTTCTGATTGAACATCTTTAACCAAAATTTCAGACATATTTGCTATTTGTTCAACAAAGATAATTTTTTATACCAAAATTTGAAAACTTTGGCACAGTTTTTACTTTTAATTGTAGGTTAAAACAAAACATTAAAATCATGGGAACTTATTATTTAATTATTGGACTTACAATGCTATTTAGTTGGATCGTTTCATCTAGATTGAAATCCAAGTTCGAACACTACTCGCACGTTCATCTTAGCAATGGAATGTCTGGAAAAGAAGTTGCAGAAAAAATGCTTGCTGACAACGGAATTACAGATGTACAAGTAATTTCAGTTCCTGGTCAATTGACTGATCATTATGATCCTAGCAACAAAACAGTGAATCTTTCTGAAGGAGTTTATATGCAAAGAAACGCAGCTGCAGCTGCAGTTGCAGCACACGAATGTGGACACGCTGTACAACATGCAGTTGGATATTCTATGTTGCAATTGCGTAGCAAGTTGGTTCCTGCAGTTAACATCAGTTCTAGACTTTCACAATTTGTAATTATGGCAGGAATTGGGTTGATGTTTGCCTCTAGAACCATAGAAAATCCAAGTGGAAACACTTTGGTTTTAGGAATTGGAGTGGCGCTTTTTGCAGTGACTACCTTATTTGCATTTGTCACATTACCTGTAGAATACGATGCAAGTGATCGTGCGATGAAATGGCTAAAAAGCACTGGAACCGTAACTTCTGAAGAATTTGTAGGAGTACAAGATAGTTTGAAATGGGCTGCGAGAACTTATGTAGTTGCAGCAATCGGTTCACTCGGACAGTTATTATATTGGGCTTCTATGCTTTTCGGAGGTAGAAACCGAGACTAATTTTTTTATTTTTAACCACAAAAGAGACAAAAAAATTGATGTTTACTTTAAGTAATACAAAAGGATATAAAAGTAACCTTTTGTTACTTTTGACTTCGTCGAATCTTCGATTTGTGGTTATTAATTTTTTGTCATGTATTAAACTAATTTTTACAAAATTTTAAACGAAACATATTGCATCTCAGAAAGTTTTTCTGAGATGTTTTTTTTGCTGGCATTTTTTATTTGTGCCAAAATCGTACAATCTTCTTCTGCCAAAAAGTCAATAATTTTAGCATCTATTTGATTTAATATAGAGAAAATTACGTTTTGCTGCGCAAATTTGAAATGGATTTCTATGGTAGATTCTAATTCTTTAGTAATAATTTCGGCTTGTTCCAGTGTGAGTTTTGCACATTCTTTATAAGATTTTACCAATCCTGAAACTCCCAATTTGGTGCCACCAAAATATCTGACAACCACCACCAAAATTTGGGTGAGTTGATGTGCAAGAAGTTGGTTATAAATTGGTAAACCAGCACTACCAGAAGGTTCTCCATCGTCGTTTGCACGGTAATTTTCACCTTGGATTCCAAGTCTATATGCATAGCAGTGGTGAGTTGCTTTCGGATGTTCTGCTCTCAATTTTTCTAATTTTTCCTTCAAATCCACTTCATTTTGCACCGGAAAAGCGAAGCCAATAAATTTGCTACCCTTTTCTTTGTACAAGAAATCCCGAACTTCGGTACGAATGGTTTGATACTGATGAATCATTTTAAAATGTTAAATTTACACACAATGAATGTTTTTAATAGTAAATAGGACATTCTCTCTAATTTGATGAATTTTCAGATTTTTTCTAGGGATAATTGGTGCTTTTGTGCCGTTTTCTAAAAGGAGATTTTCATTGGTAATGATGATAGCTTCATCCCAAAGTTCGGCGTCTATAAATTGTTGCATGGTGTAACTACCACCTTCTACCAACACCGATTGTATTTGGTTTTCATAGAGTTTTTCCATTAAGTTTTCTAAAAAATTGGAACGATTTACAGCAATAAACCGCACATTTTTTTCTTGTCCATTTTTATGTGCATTGATGATGATGGTTTCTGCTTCTTCATTATACAAATTGAAATTTCTAGGCACTTTCAAATCCATATCAATCAAAATCCTGATCGGATTTCGGCCAAAAATTTTTCGGGTTGTTAAACTCGGATTGTCTACTAAAGCAGTTTGGGTTCCTACCAAAATAGCATGCTCTTCGCTTCTGATTTGGTGTACCAATTGCGACGCCAATTCATTAGAAATTTTGGTGTTTTCAAAATTTTGATCAATAAAACCATCTGCACTTTGCGCCCATTTTAATAGTATAAAAGGACGTTTCTTCTCGTGAAAAGTGAAAAATCGTTTATTGAGTAATCTACATTGTTCTTCTGCAACACCAGAAATGACTTCAATACCTGCATCTTCCAGAATCTTTTTGCCTTTTCCGTTGACTTTATCATGGGAATCCAACGTTCCTATCACCACTTTTTTGAAACCAATTTCTTTTAATTTTAATGAACATGGTGGTGTTTTGCCAAAATGTGAACACGGTTCTAGCGATACATAAATCGTAGATTCTGGTAATAATTCTGGATTTTTTACCGAATTAATCGCATTAATTTCAGCGTGGTTTTCACCGGATTTTTGGTGATAACCTTCACCAATTATTTGGTTTTGGTATACAATTACACTCCCAACCAAAGGATTTGGGTAGGTATAACCAATCGCTTTCTTAGCAAGTTCTATGCAACGATTAAGGTAGAATTCGTGATTCATTATTGGCTACTAAACCAAAGACGCGATTAATCGCGCCTTTGTATAATTATTTTAAAAATTTTTGAAAAAATTTACTCACCTGAAATAATTTGATGGAGATTCTGTTTCATATTTTCTAGATGTCCTTTTTTCTCATCAATTTTATCAAAAGTCTCCTTCAACATTGGGTTTTCTCTGCTTGGATTATTGAAGAAACCTAAATTATTTTCTAATTTCACGATTTCTGATTCTAAATCGGCAATTTGGTTTTTAATTTTCCTTGCTTTATCGGTCAATTGATTTTCAGAGAGTCCTTCTTCTTTTAACTCGTACTCATTCATTTTGTTGAGTCTTAGTTTTTCACGAAGTGTTTTATTGAACTCGGTATTGATGGTGATTTTCTCACGCGGAACTTTACCAATTGAATTCCATTTGGTTTTGATGGTTTCTATCTGTTCTACGCTACCTTCTTCATCTGTCACTGCTTTTAACTCTTCTAAAAGATCTTTTTTCAGTTTATAATTTTCTTTCCAATTGTCTGAAACGGTGTTGGTTTTTTCTCTGAAATTATTGAAAAACACATTGCACGATTCTCTGAATTCATCCCAAATTTTGTTGGTTTGTGATCTCGGAACGTGTCCAATTTTTTTCCAATCTTCTTGTAATTTTTTGAAAAGAGGCATTGCAGTTTCCCAATCTTCGGAGTGCATATTGTCTTTTGCTGTCTGTATCAATTTCAGTTTTTCTTCTAAATTGGTGTGTTGAGAACCTTTAAGATTCTTGTAGAAATCGTTTTTCTTGTTGTTGAATTCACGCAATACTTGCTTGAACTCATTCCAGTTTTGGTTGGAAATTTTTCTTGGTACGCTGCCAATTTTCAAGAATTCAGTGCGCAAATCATCAATTTTTTTGATGGCATTTTGCCAATAATTGTGGTTGGCTTCTTTACCGTCTTCAAGTATTTTCTTGATTTCTGCAATAATTTCGTTCTTGCGCTCTAGATTTTTTTCTTGTTCTGCATCTATTTGAGCAGAGAGTTCAGATTTTCGCTCGTGAATTTTATTAGAAATTTCTTTGAATTCTTCCCATGTTTTTTCTCTGAATTCTTCTGCAACTGGTTCTGCTTCTTCTTTCCAGAGTTTATGCAGGTATTGCAATTCATTCAGTGCTTTTTGTACTACAGGTTCATTTTCCAACTCTTTTGCTCTGGCTATAATGTGCTGTCTTTTTTCTAAATTATGCACATATTCTTGCTCTAGATACTCCTTATTCATATCCAACATATCATAAAACTGATTGAGATGATGGAAATAGTTGTTGTTCAACATTTTGAAATCTGACTTTGCAACTTGTCCTGCTGCAGTCCAATCTTCTTTAATTTTTCTAATTTCTTTGAAAAGGTTGGTACCAGGTTCAGAATTGGTGTATAGATTTTTGAGTCGATCTATGATGTTTTGGCGATTTTCCAGATTTTTGCCATGTTCTGCATCTTGTTTTTTGTGGTAAGCATCCAGTTTTTCTTTGAAAATATGCGTGAGAGCAGTCACTTTTGCTGCTAAAACGTGTTGATAATCAAATTGATCTTCAGGATTTCCTTTTGCCAAAAATTCTTGTTTTGCAACTTCTGTTTCGTGCTGAATTTCTTGCGAAACACGTTCTTTCAGTTGATTGAATTTTTTATTTTGCAAACCTGCATCATCTCTATTTGCTAACTTTTCCATTTCAGTCACCATTTCTTCGGTAGAAAGTTGTGGATCTATTTCTGTTTCAGATTCTGGTTCTGTCTCTACTTCATAAGTTGAAATCTCTTCAACTTTTTCAGCCGCCACTTTTTTGGTCTTATTTTCAACTACTTCTGCTGGTTTTTCTTCAATAATATCAATTGAAGATGATTCTTCAGCTTCTTTCTCAGGTACAGAATTTGCAGCATCAGAATGGTTTTCTGAGTTGTTTTCAGTTGGTTGATTGTTGACTGATGTCGGTTTTCCTTCGTTATCAGAAATTGGGTTTTCTGTTGTCATAGCAAATCATTTTAGTGAATAATGGCATATTTGTGTAGCAAAAAAAATTGCTTTATAAAATCGGACTAATTTAGTAAATTTTTTTCTAAAAATTCCAAATTTCCCATGCCTTTTCTGCTTGTTGTTCTAACATAAATAGTCCATTTAATGTCTTTGCTCCTTTATTGGCGGCGTTTTTAATGAATTGAGAATAGGTAGGATTATACACCAAATCAATCACCAAATGTTGATCAGTAATTGCATCAAAAGGAAAATCTAGGCAATCTTCTACATTTGGGAAGGTTCCAACTGGTGTACATTGTACTATTATTTGGTGATATTTCACCATTTCGGGACTTAGATTTTCAAAATTGAGTTCAGATTTTCTAGCAACAATTTTAAAGGGAATTTTTAGTTTATCTAAAACGTAACTTACTGCTTTTGCTGCGCCACCATTACCTAAAATTAGTGCGTTTTGATGAAAATCTTTCTTCACCAAAAGTAGCGATTTTTCAAAACCAAAAGCATCGGTATTATATCCAATTTTTTTACCATTTTTTAGTAAAATGGTGTTTACAGCGCCAATTTTCTGGGCCTCATCACTCAATTCGTCTAAAAAGGGCAAGATTTTTTCTTTGTAGGGGATGGTCACATTTAGACCTCGTAAATTGGGAGTATCCAAAAGTTTTTGTACATCATCAATTTCTGGGCAATCAAAAATTTCGTATTCGTAGTTTTTCAACATCAATCTATTGAATTTTTTTTCAAAATATTTTTTTGAAAAAGAATACGAGATGTTTTTGCCAATTAAACCAAATTTCTTGGGATGTTCCATTAGTCAAAATTACAAAAAAAGACCGAAAAATTTTCGGTCTTTTTAACAATTTTTAATGACTAAAACTATTGAATAATAAATTTAATCACGTTTTGCTGTATTTTCAAAAAGTAAATTCCTGTTGGTAGATTTCTGAGTGCTATTTTTTTGGCATTTTTAAATGGTTTTGCTACTACTTGTACCAAAGCGCCATTTGCATCATAAATTTCGGCTCTTTCTATTTTATCAAGTTGTTCTCCGTTTACAAACAAAGCACGATCTTTTATCGGATTCGGATAAATATATAAACCATTTTTAGGTTTTATTTC
Organism: uncultured Flavobacteriales bacterium; assembly: GCA_937876095.1. Lineage (GTDB taxonomy): Bacteria > Bacteroidota > Bacteroidia > Flavobacteriales > Weeksellaceae > CALFIE01. The sequence continues at coordinate 15,628 of CALFIE010000010.1, forward strand.
TGTTGTTGCAAGTAATGCTGGATTGGCAATCCCTAAATTATCGCAAGTATTCACTGCAAAAGAATCCCATTGCGAAACGGTGTAAATTGTTGATGGATTACTTACATTTCTACGAAGTGTGACATTAGCAGCAAAATCTGCACTTCCCCCATTGAAAACGCCTACAATATCAATCAAAACTCCATTTTTGAATAAACCAACTGGATCGTTTCCACTAAAATCTATAGGAGCACCTGCTTGCAAATTCGGAGTAATTGCACAAGTAAATGCAGCACCAGTATTGGTAATTAGGAAAGCGGAATTTGGCTGCAAAGTTCCCGAAAGTGGCAAATTATTAGTCCACGCTCCTGCTCCATTTACTTGTTTCATGATAGAATAATTGCTTAAATCTATAGGATCCGCAGTTTGATTAGTCAATTCCAGTGCTTTGTTTAGGCTGGTTCCTTCTACATACTCAGAAATATAGAGTTCTGCACCATTTCCTACTGGTACTACCACATTGAGTGTCGTAAAATTGGTAGAAACAGTCTGTGCAGATTTGTTTCCTGCTGCATCAAATGCTTCAACCGTTACACTGTAGGTTGTATTCGGATTGAGTCCAGAAAAATTCATCGTAGTAGAACCAGAACTACCATACAATACACCATTGATGTACACATTGTAACCGGCAACTGCAATATTATCGGTAGAAGCAGACCAAGTTGCGGTTGCAGAAACTCCGGTAATATTAGAAACTGCAACATTGGTAGGAACTGATGGTGCTGTAGAATCTGGAGTTGTATTTATAGTACCCCAAACTTCAGACACCCAATTTGGATAATCTATGTAAGGATTTCTATTGCCTTGCAAAGCGTAACAAGCATTGTTACGATCAATTTCACGTTGAGAAACAGGATCTTGCGCATTCCAAGTTAGTAAGACATCGAGTTCCCATTGTGTCAAACTTCTACCAGTTGTTTGATCCAGCATATTTCCACTTGCAAAAGTTGGAATTTTGTCTTGATACCTGGTTACAAAATAGAAAATCATTCTCGCAATATCCCCTTTGAAAGAATCAATTGGCTCAAAAACCGTACCTGAATATCCCGAAGTTGTATTGGGACCTAATTTAGAACCATTTTGTGATGTCCAAGTTGGTGAGCTAACTACACCATAAGGATAATCACTTCGCATTCCGTTTACTTTTCCATCAGTTGGAGGTATGAAATGGACATCGTTTTTCATTGGACTTAGAGAATTGAACAAACTTTGCGGAATGGTATGCTCTCTGTTATAACAGGAACCTTCCCCAGAATAACTCCCACATTGATTGGTATTATAGGTATATTCATAAGGATCTGCACCAGTTGGATTTTCTGAGTACATATCCAAAATTTTTCCGTTGTTTTCGTAATAATAATCTCGGTCTGTGGTTTGATATGCAGTCCAAAGTCCGCTGTAACCATTGTCTAATGCACCATTAGATATAATTTGGGAGAGTTTAGTTTTCAAGTTATAACCTGTTAAACCAGAAGTTCCGTTGTAGTATCCTGCAGGAATTTGTGCATTTGCACTCATAAAAAACAAGATAAATAGGAACGATAAGAAAGTGTTATTTTTTTTCATTTATTTTGAAAATTGGAGAGCAAAGTTACAAAATTTATAAAAGCAAATAGAAAGCCAAACTTATATAGCTACAATCTTTTTTTATAATTAATGAAATAAAAAATATTAAAAACCAACAAATTAAGAGGTTTTACGCTGAAATCTTTTTTTAATTAAAAAAACATTAGTAATGAACCTCATCAAAAAAAAAGGAAATCCATAAAGTTTCATCAATCATAAAATCATCAAAAAAATTGATCATTTTTTATAACTAAAATTAGAAAATTTCTTCCTAAAATTAAACTTTAGTAATGATATTCTCTTTATTAATTTTAGAGAAAAACCACGAAACCGAAATCCCAAAAATAAAAGTAATTAGAGTAACTGTCACATAATTTACCCCAACAATTTCTACAGGGAAAGGTAGCGTTTCACTTGCCATAAAAAAATCAGTGGATAATTGGAAATAGCAAATTGCAGTACCCAGTAATAATCCTGAAATAACACCAAAAATTACAATTAAAATTCCGGTAAAGAAATAGGTTTTTCGCAATTCACTCAAAGAAAATCCTAAAGAAATCAGTGATTTTGCTTGTTCTTTTTTGTCGAGTTGAAGTATGATAATTGCTCCTGCCAAATTGAAAGTCGTAATGAAAATAACCAACGTGAAAATGAGGTAAATCATCAGTTTTTCGGTGTTGATCATTTTCCAAAAAGCGGCGTTTTCTTCTTCTTTGGTTTTTATAATTACCTGATTTCCGAGTGCTGCAATCAGATTTTCTTTCACAGAAGCTGCATTTTCGGGATTAGTAAGCTTTATAACGATTTGGTAAGCAGAATTTTTAGGTAAATTCAGCAAATGTTGCGTGAGTTCTATTGGTGCAATCACATAATTATTAAGTTGATCATTCCCAGGAAAAACACCGGTTACAAAAATTTCTTTTTTATTGAAAATATCCTCTTCTTTACTAATGATTCCTGTACCCGATTTTGGCATAAAAACCATTGCATTGTGCAAATCTGAACCAACAGGAATAGAAAGTCTGTTGTTAAGAGAATTTTCCATCAAGACCTCATCTTCATATTTGAAACTTGGGTATTTCCCGTAGAAAATATTCTTATCGATAGGATTTACCAATACATAAGCAGAATCTACACCACGCAAATAGGCAATTTCACCTTGATTATTGTATTCTAAATAGACTTTTTCTTCAATAATTTTAGAAAAAAATTTAATTTCTTTTTTTTTGAGGAGGGTTTCTTGTGTTTTCGTAAGATTAGGCAAAATTTTCCCTGTTTTTGCTGAAATGGTAAGATCTGCATGCAAATCTGAAATCATATCTTTGTTGAGCACTTCTAACCCAGAAAAAACCGAAATTATGATGAACATAGCAGCAACTGCAACCATCATTGCGATTGCAGCAAGCCAAGTAATGAAGGTAACTGCAGAACTCCCTTTCTTTGCAATCAGATATCGAGTTGCTATGTAGAATGCGGTATTCTTCACTCAGAATTATAATTTTGGATTATCACCTTCTCCTCTCAATTCTTTTTCTATTCGTTCTACATCATCTAAAGAAGTATCTAGATAGAAGTTCAATTGTGGAATTATTCGAACTTGTTTCGCCATTTTGATTCCTAGATAGTTACGATAGGTCGATTTATTGGTTTCAATCTCCTTCATGACAGGAGTTCTGAATTCTTTCGGAAAAATACTCAGATAAATTTTTGCAATACTAAGATCAGCAGTAACTTTAACCTCCGAAACAGAGAGTAAAAACTGTTGTTTGCTTTCTGCAGACTGTTTACGGAAGAGTTCTGCCAAATCTTCTTGTATAATTTGTGCTACTTTTCTTTGTCGGTTGCTTTCGTTCATGCTACAAATTTAGTACTTTTGTATGATAGTTGCATTATGCAATCCAAATCTTCATTAATGAAAAACGAAATCACTTTACTACTGACAATAATCATGACCAATCTGTTTTTTGGTCAAAATTATATAAAACAATTCAAAGAATTGGTGACCAAAAAAGACAGCACACAAATCAAACAATTACTGAAAGATTGGCAAAAAAAACAAGGTGATAAACCAAATTACTACAGTGCAGCCATACATTTCAACTATATGCAAACCAAAGGCGAGTTCTCTACTTCTACAGAAAAATCTGAAGTTACAGGTACTTTTAACCAAAAATATTTGCAAAAAACCTTCTCGCTTTTCAATGAGGCCATTCAGAAATTCCCAAGCCGATTAGATTTCAGAATTGGGAAAATCTATCTATTGTCAGAAATTTCTGATTACAGAGTTTTTACAGATGATATCATAACTGCAATAGCTTATTCTAACCGAAACAAGTGGACTTGGGAACAGAATATTCCATCACTGAACATTGAAGAGATTTTCTTTGAAAATCTACAAAATTTTGTAAATATTCTTTTTAATACAAAAGACCCTTATTTCCATAATTATATAAGAAGTATCTGCGAAAATATCTTGAAATATTATCCTAATAATCTAGATTCCTACAATAATATTGCAACCACTTACTTGGTGGAAGAAAAACCAGATAATGCAATTTCTTTTTTAGAAAAAGCACAGAAAATAAGTCCTGAAAACGCCATTTTGAATTACAATTTGGGGGTTGCAAATGCAGAAAAAAAAGATACAAAAGCGGCAATTAAATACTACCAAATTGCTGCTAAATTTGGAGATGCAAACCAAAAAGAAGCCGCAGAAAAAGCAATTGAAAACTTAAATAAATAATACCAATGCTCGACAAAATAGAACATCTAGGAATTGCAGTAAAGAATTTAGAAACCTCTGATTTTCTGTTCACCAAATTACTAGGAATTCCCCCATACAAAAAAGAAATAGTAGAAAGAGAAGGCGTGAAAACTTCTTTTTTTATGGTAGGTGAAAGCAAAATAGAACTACTAGAAGCAAGCAATCCTGATAGTCCCATTGCAAAATTTATAGAAAAAAAAGGAGAAGGAATTCACCACATCGCATTTTCGGTAAACAATATTTTAGCCGAAGTACTTCGATTAAAAAACGAAGGATTTCAATTTATCTCTGAAACTCCGAAAGATGGTGCAGATAATAAATTAGTAGTTTTTCTGCACCCAAAATCTACCAATGGAGTTTTGGTAGAACTTTGCCAAGAAAAATCGTAATTTTTTTTTCAAAATTCCTGAAAAAATCTTACATTTGCACACTCATAAAAACAAAGGGATTATATCTCATAGTTTTTGGCCTTGTAACTCAGTTGGTTAGAGTAGCTGACTCATAATCAGCAAGTCCTTGGTTCGAGCCCAAGCTGGGCCACACAAAAACCCTTGAATTTCAAAATATTCAAGGGTTTGTTTTTTATTCTAGGATCTTCTTGTTTTCTGTTTTGCCTCCACTTGTAATCCTAAAGATATATACACCTTTGGTTTTAAGTGCAATTTCTGTAGAATTAGCATTTGGTTTAAAACTAGAAATTAGTCTACCAGACGAATCAAAAACAGAAATATCATCTAATTTTTCTGAATTTTTTACTACAAATACTTCACCAGTTCTATAGACTTGCAATCCAGATTTAATGTTCTCCGACGTAGCTAAAGCTGATCCTGGTTTGTAAACGATTTCAAATCTATCTTCAAAAGTACCTGCATCAGCAGAAAAACTATATGGAGATGTTTGCAAATTACTGTAAGTTCCTAGTAATTTATCTCTAAGATAAACGTCTTGTCCTGTCGAGAAAACACCTGTTTTATCTACCAATGAAATGGTATGTTGACCTGCTTCAAATTGTTTATTTCCTAATGTTACTATATCTGTATCTACAAAATCTGCTCTACCTTGTATTGCTAATTTTTCTGAACCTATTACACTATAAAATGCATCAGATGCTATTGCTCGAACTTTAGAATCAAAAGCGTCTAAAGTATTCTGTGCACCTTCTCCGTAGGTTATTGCTAAAGAATTATATGCATTGGTTGGTGTTTTTAATTGTAACCAAAATTTACCTTCTCCTAGATTTTGTGAAGATTTATTAAAGAAAGTAGATGCACTTGCATTTCTCATCGAATTATTGAAAACCACCGAATTTCCAGAAGTAAGACTTACAATAAAACCTTGCCCTGATTTCACAGCAGTTCCTGTAGGTGTAACTCCACTGGTTGCACCCACCCAAGTTCCTGAACCATTTTTGTTGTAGGTTGCCCAATTGGAAACAATGGTTGTACCACCATTTTGGCTACTACTTGGAGTAACACTTGCATCCCAAAAATACAATGTATTATCTATATTAGTATTCGCATTTTTGAATGCCAATAAATCAATATTTGATGGATAAGGATTACCAATCAAATTGTAAGAATTTCCATTGGCATTTATTGTACTACTCAATCCAGAAACAGTGATATCTCCATTATTTGGTACACCAACAAAATTAATTGGTGCATTTGCAACCGGAACTTTTACAGAATATGCTTTACCTGAAACTGAAACCGCAGGATTTGCCAATACGTTGTAATAATCGGTAGAAGAATTGTACTCCATCACATATTGTGGTATACCTGCTGCTCCATAAATATCAAAAATATTTTGATTTATAACTGGTGAGCTCCAAAACACATATTTTCCTGTACCACTAATTGTATTTCTTTGAACAGAAAATGTTCCTGTTCCTATATAAGTAGCACCTGTTGATTGTACAAAATTTCCATCACTTGCGACAACGATTGCACCATTATTTTCAACATTTCCAGTGGTTACGGATGAGTTAATAGTCAAGGTTTTGCCAGAATTCACTTTTAACGTAGCCGCAGTAATTGCTGCATCGGTTCCTGTTCCTGGATAGTCTCCATTAATAATAGCGTCTACAGAATTGGTAGGAATTCCATTAGTCCACGAATTTCCTGTCCAAATAGTTCCATTAGTAGTTACAGAGATCTCGTTACTACTAAGTGTAGTAGTAGATCCAACAACAGCTTTTACCTTATAATAATATGTTTTACCCAATTCCAATCCTGTAATTATTTTTGAAACATCGGGTGAATTAATCGTAAATGGAGAACCAGAAATAGGAGTAATAGCAATGGTCTCTGTAGTTGCGACAAAATCATCGAATGCAAGATTTCCAGAAACTTTAGTGAAAGTAAATCTAAACTGTGTATAACCATTTAAATTATCGTAAATTTTATTTACAATAGATTCACTTATTGGGGTGATTGTACCAATTGTTGTCCAAGTTGCTCCAGACTTTCCTTCAATTAACAAAGCACTACCAGTTGTACCAGTTCCTGCACCACGCATCCAAAAACTAATTTTTGTAGGTGATGTTGTGAATACAGGAGAAGTAATAATATCACCTGTAGAATCAAATTTGATAGATGGTGCTGAATTCCCAAAATAACCTGTCGATGTACTTGTATAGGTACCAACTCCACTAAAAGTCCACCCTGAAGTTGTAGTACCAGCATCAAAAGGTTCTGAAACTGATGTTGAAGAAGTAACAATATTCTCATATACATCTAAAATATAAGAACTTGCACCACTTACTGTATTCCAATTAGCAGTAAATCCGGTATTAGAAACTGAAGTAGCTGCAGTAGCAGTTGGAGGAGGTGGATTGGTTACGATACCAGAAACAGCTACATTTACATTGGTTGCACCAGTGCTAGAAAGCACCACATTTCCTGAATACGAATTTACAGACAATCCACTTGCAAGTCTTGTATATACAGTACCACCAGTTGATGCTAAAGTAATTGAAGATGTACCAAAACCCGAACCAGAAGTACTAGAAATTTCATAATTAGCAGGAGGTGTTACCGTAATTCCTGCTGTAGTATTAGTACCAGTAACTGCAAAACTCTGTTCAGCAGAAGGACCAAAACCTTGAACATAGGTAAATCCTGTAAGTGAAGTTGGTGTGGTTGATAATAAAGGTGCAGCTGTATAATTTGCTATAGCAACATCATCAATATAAATTGTTGCTGCTGTTCTATAAAATTGAATATATAATGTCGAACTACTAGAATTAAGTGTAAACGTATATAAAGTTGGTGTTGCGGTAGACATTCCAGTAATTGTACTGCCAATTTGTGTAAAATTTGTTCCATCTGTGGAATAACGAACCTGTAATCCATTAGTTGCTGCACTTGCCATTGCATAAAAACTTATGGTTCCTACACCACTTGTAATCATTGGAGTTGTTACCTGTGCTCCTGTTGAACTTTTAAGTTGCAATGCACCTGATCCTGTTTTTACGCCAGTTGTTGAACTTTTGATAACAAGATTACTTGCACCAGTCCATGTACCAGATGACAAAGAGTAACTTGTACTTGTCGTGTATGCTCCTGGCAAACCTGTCTCAAAACCCTCAGTTATTTGCGCCAAACTTTTTGTAGAAAATAGCACTAAAAAAAGTGCTAGAAAAATTTTGGTAACTTGTAATTTTTCATCCATATTTTATGCTTTTTGGACAATATTTGTATTAATTCCTCCTATTCAATATTAATTCCAATACTATTATTCTTGAATTATTATCAAATTTACTAATTTATTCATTATTATGTAAATATTTTTTAATAAAAATTATCCACAACAACTAAATCGCTATTCATATAAAGAATTTTTTCATTAAATTTTGAATTTAAAAATCCAAAACATCTTCATACTCCAACTTCAATCCATCCCAAATTAATTGTTGATCATATTTCAAAACACTATTTCTTGAATTTTTTTTCAAAAAATGATAATATTCTTGATCTTGCACCATTTTAAGCATTTCCTTCTCTATCTCCACTTCATTTTTTGGTGGAATCAAAAAACCATTTTCACCATTTATGACAATTTCATTACAACCATTTATGTTGGTAACAATCGCAGGCAATTCCATTGCCAAAGATTGCAAAACCACATTTGGGAAACCCTCTCTATAACTCGGGAAAACCAGCACATCACTTATTGCAAAATACGGTCGCACCTCTTCTTGATATCCTACCGAAATAATTGCAGAATTATTTTCAATAATTGCCAAAGTCTCTGGTTTCAGTGGATCCAAATCATGTTCTAGTGGTCCAACCAAAAGCAATTTTATGTTGGCATTTTCTTTTTGCACTTTTTCAAATGCGGCAACCAATTCATTAATTCCTTTATCTTTTACCAATCTACCTACGAAAATAAAAACAAAATCATCATCTGAAATTCCCAGTTTTTGCTTTAAACTTATATTTTCATCAGTAGAAATTTCAGAAGGTGAAAAATATTGCAAATCAATACCATTGCTACTCCCATTACCAATAACCATAAGCTTTTCAGCTTTGCAAAATTTTTGTTGAATGATGATTTTCTCCAAATTTTTGGAATTAGGATAGACTTTGGTTGCACAAACATAGGTCAATTTCTCCACTAAATTCAGTACTTTTCTTTTGAAGCCCGAAACTTCCAGCAAAGGTAAACCTGCAACCGTATGCAAACGAACTGGAACCTCTGCAAAATATGCTGCAATCATCGTAACTAGACCTGCTTTCGGAGTGTGAGAATGTACGATTTCAGGTTTTTCAGTTTTTAAAAATCGGTACAATTGCCAAATTGCTCGCAAATCTTTCAGTGGTGTAATTTGGCGAGTCATAGGAATTGCATGATACCTAACTCCAAATTTTTTGGCAGTTTTTTGTAGATTTTCTTCATCTGAAGAAACCGCAATTACCTCATAAAATTGGTTCATATAGAACAATTGTTCCCCCAAAAGTTTATTGAGAGATAGCGGAATAGTGGTAATGCGTACAAGTTTCTTCATATTTTGAGTAAACAAAAATCATTCAACCTAATTTTTACTAATAATAAGGAAAACTAACCTTCATTATTTAAGATTACAAAAGTAAAAAATAAAACCATCTACTTATTTCTATAAATTCAAGATCACTAAATATGGATAATTAAAAATTTTAAACTAAAAAATTAGTTGAATTTTTGATTATTAAAAATAACTGAATATAGTTGAACCAAAAGCACATACAAAATTGGTATTGCCATCGTCTTGGTTCGTACAATAATTCCAAAATTGGCATATGCAAAAACATACATCAAGCCAAAAAAGAATAAAAAAAGAATTCCAAAAATCCAGAAAACACTCCATTGGATTTTTTTAAAATTTTTAATGATAAGCAACATTGCAATCACCACTAATATAAGCAAAATCACATTCTCAACTCCTAAAATCTGGTAACGCCAATCTTGTTGCTCAAAAAGCAAGGGTCTGAAATAGAAAGTAAAAAATTTGTACAACAAATTATATTCATCTAATGGAACATAAGACGGTGTAGTTCTGAAAACTGCGATATGGCGGTGATAAATTCGCACCAGACTTGCAACTGGATTTTCTCCCAAATTGGCAATTTGTGCCAACAAAAAATAAAGAACAACTACCAACACGATAAATCCAGCTAAAACCATCCATTTTTTTACCGAGTTCAACGTTGATTTCCAAAAAAGCGCGATTACCAAAGACAACAAAAACACAAACGCAACATGCGGACGAAACAATGCCAGTAAAAGGAATAATACCAAAAATGGTAGATTGAAAATTCGGTTTTTCAAAATTTGACGCAACAGTAAAACCATTAATAGAAAAATGGGTGATTCTTTACCAATATTCGAGGCCCAAAAATGCAAATTAGGCAACAAGATAAGTGTAAAAACGAGTGATTTTATATAAAAATTAGTATTAAAATTAGTTTGTTCCTCTAAAATTTTTAATAAAAAATAAAAACCAATTCCACTGATGATATTGAAGATTAAAAACCCGCTCCAAAATGGTAAATGCAAGTATTTCACCAACGGAAAGGTACAAAACTGCAAAAAATCGGTTCCTGGTTTCAGAAAATCTGACCAATGAATGTTTGTCATCTCAACATAGTGAAAACAATATTTATGTGCATCTGCAGGTGCATCTTTTACCAAATACCAAGCAATAGCAGCAAATGCAAGATGATACAAAAGCAACAATTGGTACTGATAATTTTTGAGAAAAGACATTTTTTACAATTTTTGATACGTATTTACATACCATTTCTGAAAACAAAAATACGTCCAAACTTTGAAGGTTTGGTCAGACTTTCCGTTTAAGTGATTTTGCACCAGATTTTGTACATAATCCACCGAAAAAAGCTGTTGGTTTTCTAAAAATTTTCGGTCGTTATACGATAGCAATTCATCCCGCAAATGTTGCCGTAACCAATTACCAATAGGAACACCAAATCCTTTTTTGGATTGCTCCAAAAAATTTGGCGGGAAATCACTTTTAAAACTTTCTTTTAATAAATGTTTTTTGTTCCAGCCTCGCAGCAAAAAATGTTCGGGCAAACTGGCATTGAAATCCCAAATTTTCTTGTTGAGAAAAGGCGCTCTACATTCCAATGAAGCAAGCATACTGGTGCGATCTACTTTGGTCAACATATCGCCTTCTAAACTCACCAATTTATCAATATTTCTAAATTCGGTAAGTGTTTTTGCACTGTACGAAGTTTGTTTTTTATAAAAATCAAAAATATCTTTCTCTACTTTTTGCGTAGAAAATAATTGTGGAATTTCTTTGCCAGAAAATCCTAAAGAAATGATGTTGAAATAGAAATCATCTTGATAATCAATCGCTTTGATGGCTTTCAGAAATTGAAACTGAATTCCTCTTTTATCTGATGAAGATTCCAAAATTTTGGTAGAAAATTGTTGAAAATAACTAAAAACAGCTTTTGGAAAAACAGAAGTTATACGCTTGTTGAGTTTACCTATGTAATATTTGTTGTAACCACCGTACATTTCATCTCCACCATCACCAGTAAGTGCAACCTTCACAAATTTTCTGGTTTTCTCTGCAACAAAATACGTTGGTAGTGCAGAAGAATCAGCAAAAGGTTCATCGAAATTCAGGAGAATTTCCTTCATTTTATCTTTAATTTCTTGCGGTTTCAAGATAAATTCGTGGTGATTGCTGCCAATTATTTTGGCTACCGTTCTGGATTTTTCGGTTTCATTGTAAGATTTTTCATCAAAACCAACTGAGAAGGTTTCAATTTTCTGATCAGAATTTTTGGCTAAAAGCAAAGAGACAATAGAGGAATCTACGCCACCCGAAAGAAAAGTTCCTAGCGGAACATCTGCAATACTTCTGCTCAAAACACTTTCTGTAAGTAATTTTCTGGTTTTTTTCTTGGCTTGATCTAAGGTAATTATCTCCGTAATTTCTTCAGAATTGTTATGTGAAATTGGGAAAACCTGGTATGATTTTGTTTGCAAATCTATTTCCAAAAAATGATTGGCTTCTAATTTTTGCACCTCATCATAAATAGTGAAAGGAGCAGGAATATAAGTCAATCTAAAAAACAACTCCATTCCCATTGTTGAAATTGTTGGCTTAGATTTCAACATCGGAACCAGAGATTTCAGTTCAGATGACCAAATAAATTGGTCATTATTTTGGATATAATAAAGTGGTTTCTCACCAAAAAAATCTCGTGCGAGAATTATTTTTTGTTTAATTCTATCATAGATGCAAAACGCAAACATACCATCTAATTTCCCAAAAGAATCGGTACCATATTGCTCATACATTTTCAAAATAACTTCGGTATCAGAACTGGTTTTAAAAACAACACCCAATTTTTCTAAATCTAATTTCAACGATTGGTAATTGTAAATTTCCCCATTGAAAACCAATACCAAATTTCGGTCATCTGAAAAAAAAGGTTGATTTCCGGAACTTAGATCTATAATAGAAAGTCGTCTCATACCAATTCCCAAAGAAAAATCGGGAGTTTCTTCGGTATAGATTCCTTCTTCATCTGGACCACGATGTATAATAGCATCGTTCATTGTATGCAGTTTAGCTACTACATTCCCAGATGAATTATACGTAATAAATCCATTGATACCACACATTTGTTGTTTTATGTTGCCTTTCAGCTTTGTGATTGCATGATCGAAATTCAGCAATCTATTTCTATTTTTTTATAACAAATTTAGTTTAATTCATTCAAATATCTATAATATTTGGCTTAAAAAATTATTAAATTGAAAACAAATTCTTTTAAACACTGACTATTCTATAAATTACTACTATTCACTTTCTTGTTGTAATTTTTCCAGATGCTTTTTTCGTAGAAATTCAAATTTTGTTTGGTAAGATAGTGCCCACAAACAATAGAGCAGCAATCCTGGTAAAAACATATTCCTCATCCTGATCATAATTCCCAAATTACCAAGAGATTGAGAGAAAAGAACCGTTCCTAAAATTACAAAAATCAGCATTCCTTTAATTAAAAAAGGTGCAGCACGAAAAGTATCTAATGTTCTGAATTTAAAAGATTTATAGACCAATATTAACAATAATAAATTCTCTATTGAAACAATGGCTCCCAAAACATTGTGCACATCAAAAAACAAAGGGCGAAAAAGAAAGGTAAATACTTTCATAGGAAATGGATAACTCGATATATCTATCGAAGAACCGGAACCAACTGTTAAACCTTTTGCTTGTTCTGCACCACGTTCTGAAATGCTTGCAATAGAGGTGTTTTCTAATTTTACAAATTCCATTACCGTAGGTAAAATAGCAGCACTAACACCGAAAAGTATCACCGAAAACGCAATTTTCTTAAATCCTGAAACATTTCCACCAAAAATATACGCCAAACCGAAAGAAACAGACAGTAATAATACAACATGCGGACGAATTGCAAATGCTAATAATAATGAAATGATGATCAGCGGAATTCTCCTTTTTATATTCAGTAAACTAAAACCAAACAAACCTATACAAGTAAAAAGCAAGGTGTCTTTACCAATTCCTGAAGACCAAAAATGCAAATTGGGCGCAAAAAAAACGAGTGGAAAAGCCAAATATCCCAAGAAAAAACTGTGATACGGAATCAACGTCAGTGCTATAGAAAAAAAACAACAAACACCTATTACTCCAATAAAACTAAAAAACATGGAATTACTAAAAAAAGACATATCCAAAACATGCGATGGAAAATAGTTAAACGCCTCCATAAAACGAGTTCCCTTTTCGGAGAAAAGCACAGTTTCTAAATCATCTATGGTCATCAATTTTCCATATTGCCAATATCCATAAGCATCACCACCACCATTATTGGTATACAAGAAAAATACAAATCCTAAAATAAAATGAAAAATAATCAGTTTTTTTAACCACGGAATGTATTTCTTCTCCTTTTTACCAAGAAAAAGATTGGGTAATTGTAATCCTAAAACCACAAACAGAACCAACCAAAATACATCAAATAATGCCATTTAATCTATTGATTAATAGTTTACTAGTCAACGCTAAATTATATTTTTCTACCACTATTTTCCTACCTTCTTTACCAAAAACTGGGAGTAATTCTCTGTTTTCCAAATAGGTGTAGATTGCATTTTGCCAATCTATTTCTTCGGTAGCTAAGAACCCATTTTTACGCTCTTTAACAATTTCTGCATTCACACCAACATCAGATGCAATTACAGGTATTCCTGAAGCCATATATTGTATCAATTTATAGCCGCATTTACCTTGTTCCCAAGGTGAATTATCAAGAGGCATAAATCCAACATCTATTTTTTGTAAATTTTCTGCTTCGGTTGCTTCTGACCAAGGTAGATATACGATATCTAACGTAGAAGAAATTTCATTGGAAGTCCCTATTAAATATAATTTTAAAGAATGTTCTTTTGCTATTTTTTCTAAAACTGGAATAATTTTCACCATATATTTTTGGGTAGAAGCACTCCCAATCCAACCCAAATTGAGGGTGGTATTTTTATCTAAATTAAAATCAGATTTCGCTTGGTACCTATCTACATCTACTACCGTTGGGAAAATTTCCACATTTTTGGCTCCCGATTTTTTGGCATAGTCAGCTAAATAAGCATTTCCTGCCAAAACACAGCAACTGTTTTTCATGACCGTTGCAATTTTGTTGCCCAAAAAAAATCTCAACAATGCAGATGAATGTAAATTGTAGTTATGGAACACTGCATCATCATAATCAGACATATATTGCACCCCCAATTTTGAAAAAAACACTTCAAACCAAGCCGGAAAATATGGGAAAAGCTCATCATCTATCACAATCTTGTCATAAGAAAAAACCTGAAACAGCTTGAAAAATCTTTTGAAATACGCCTTCAAAACTCCCAATTTAGACACCTTTTTTTTGGCGTATAAATCTATGAGGTATTGGTCACAAAATAAGGGGGAAACATGCACTTCTATCCCACTCTTTTCCAAATAAGGAAAGTACTGATAACAGCGCAATCTGCTACTTGCACCTAATCTGGTGTATTTAGTGAAATAGAGTACCTTCATTATGATCCGACCTACTTTTTAAATTTTAGTAAAATTTTTAAAAATTCTCATTACAAATATAAGCAATTGTAATGGCTTGTTTTTTTCGGTCAACATTTGCACTTTGAAACCATCTGTAAGTGTGTTTAGAAAATCGCGATTGCTAACTCCGTCTGTAGCATAAAAACCCGCTTCAAAATCTGCGACATGTCTACTTGCACCACTTTTGCAAACTTGTTTTACAAATAATGAATCTGCTGTAATTGGGAAAAATTTAGAATACAATCCAAATTTCTGATGAAGTGATTTCTTGATTAGTGTACCAACCGAATGTGATGCAATGTATGCATGCGAAGCATACAACCAAGATTTATTTTCTTTAATTTTTATTAAGCCATTTTTGGTTCTTACTTGTGCTGCAACAATATCATAGGGTTTTTCAGTAATACATTTGCAATATGAATTGATGGCATTTGGAAATAGATAATCATCTGAACCAATCACCAAATAATATTCTGCATTGGCTGCAAGAACTCCACGATTAAGGGCATCATAAATTCCGAAATCTTTTTGTGATGAAATAATTACAGGAAAATCTGCGATAGAACCAATAATTTCTAAAGTATTATCGGAAGAACCACCATCTACTACAATCCATTCAAAATTTTTGCTGGTTTGTTGTAACAGAGAATCCTTCAGTTTTGCAATGGTTGCAGAACTGTTGTAAGTGGCTGTAATCACACTGATTTTTGGTGTTTCTGTAGCTACTTTCATCATCTAAAATGGAATTTTTTGATAAAAATTCATAATTAAATTCAAATTTCTCCCAAAAATTTTGCGCAAAATTTTCCTCGGAATAGAACTGGTGAAAAATATTCTTGCACTGAATTTATCTGCTTCAGTATTTGGCAAGATTATTTCTGGGTGTTGCATTGGGAATTGCATCGCGCTACTTTCGGTAAAACTATTCATGGTATTGCTCGTGTGATTATGGGTTGCATCTTGCCCAAATCCAATATTTTTAATCAGATTTTTGTTGGGTAAAATTGCAAGCATATTTTGCGACCAAACTGCAACTGTCCATTGTGCGTCCCAACCTGGATGTTTGTTGCTCAATACATTACCTATACTTCTTTGCCAATGTTTTCTCTCGTCTTTATCTATGGTTACCGAATCTAAATATTTATTTTGATTGATGTTTTTCCAAATTTTGGCATCTACATCATAAAACTTCCAGGCACGTCGCCAAGTTGCCCATCCCCAAATATGAGTATGTCTAGAGAAAAAATAACTACATTCTGTTCTGCTAATTCCCAACTGATCATTATAACCAGAAATCATTGCAATCCGATCATCATTTTTATACCGATCTAGAAGTTCTTCGCAATAGTTGAAAAAAGATAAATCTGGTATGATGTCGTCTTCTAAAATAATCGCTTGTTCCTCTCTTTTAAAAACCTGATTTAGACCATTTGGAATATTATTTCTAATGCCTACATTTTCTTCTGCATAGATTTTGGTCAAATCGCAATCCCAATTTATTTGGTCGAAAATCGCTCGCACTTCTTGGCATTTTACCACATCATTTGCATTGTTTTTTCGGGGACCATCTGCAAGAATGTACAATTTTTTGGGGCGCACTTTTGCAACCACTTCAAAAACTTCTTGGGTAGTTTCTGGTCGGTTAAAAACACACAACACAACTGGTGTAGTAAAATGACTAAAATCCTCCATATTTTTTTAATAATCAGGAATTAGGTGTAGAAAATTATTTTTTACAAAAAATCCTTCTACTTGCTGAATCACCTCGTTTTCCCGATTGGTGTAACCTGGCGAAAAAAACACCGGACTGAAATCTAATTCCTGTAATAATTTTAGCATTTCACAATAAGATTTTCCGCCTTCGTACAAAGGAATAAAAGACAATTCTAATTGTATGATTTGTATGCGCTCTTTTAATAAATTTTTGGCTCCAAGTAATACCCTATCTTCAAAACCTTGAGTATCTATTTTTAAAAATAGATTTTCGCCAGAAACTTCGTTGCTCAATTGATCTAAGGTGTAAACCTGTACTTTTTCTTCTGAAACTATGCTTGCAGAAGGCGCATTTTTGGTGTGGTTTTTTTTCACTTTCAAAATTGAACTGCTGTGTACATTTTCTGAAATATGAATGGTGATTTGTTCCTCTTTATCGCCAATTGCGCAAGGTCGAAAAACTTGCCAATTTGGATATTTTTCTGCATTTTTTTTTAGTTCTGTATGAGCAATTTGCAAGGGTTCAAAAGAAATAATGGTCTTGTTAAAACCAGCATCCATCAAATCAAACGCAAACTGACCAATATTGGCACCGACATCTAAAGTGGTATCTATCTTCAAAATCTGCAGTAATTTTTGAAGTTCTATCAGATGATTATTTTTGCCAAAATATCGTTCGACATTTAAACCAAGTGGATGCAGCAGTGTATCAAAAATATTTTTTAGGGTGGTTCTCATCAAAAATCTACAAAATTTCTAAAATTTTCCGGTCAATCCTAAAGGCAAAATAGGGATAAAATAAATGTACGTTTTTATTTCCAAAAATAAGTTTGAGCGAATTATATAGAAAAAATCTCGGCTTAATTCTCTCAATTCCACTTTGTTTTATAATCTTTTCTTGCAAAATTTTACTAAAAAAACCAGATTCAATAATTAATTCAGAAATGATGCACCAATAATAATAATCAAAAATACTTACTTTTTTCTTATCTGCTTTTGTTTTTGTTAAAAACTGTTCTCTAATTCTTTGGTAAGAATTCAATCTTGAAATAAAATCTAAATCAGTTTTTTGTTTTGATAAACTATTATTAACAAATACATAGTAAACAAAAGATGAATCATCAAAAATAATTTCTTCTGCTTCTAAAATTACTTTTGCCATATATAATCCATCGTCATTATTAGAAATGTCAACCTCCCAGTTGCCAACTTTTAACAGTAACGCTTTTGAAATTAAATAACTATGTAAGACATTAAAACTTCTGTATTTCCAGAAATCAATTAATAATTGAGATGGATTTTGATAAGAATGATTTATTTTGCTATTATTTACTTCATAAATCTTGTGATTACGATAATTTTTGTAGGTACAAAAAACCAATGACTGCGTTTTACCTTGCAAAAGTTTTACCTGATTTTCAAGCTTATTGTCATCCATAAAATCATCTGCATCTAAAAACTGTATATACGTTCCACTTGATTTTTCGACTCCAATATTCCTTGCATTTGCAGCTCCCTGATTTTTTGTATTTATTAATTGGATTTTTTTACAATTATTTTTTTCTTTATAATTTTCTAATACAATTCTTGTATTGTCTGTAGAACCATCATTTATTATGATTATTTCTAAGTTTTCCCAAGTTTGCTTGGTAATTCTTTCGATTGTTTCGCAAATATACTTTTCGCCATTATAAACCGGCACAATAATCGAAATCAGCGGATTATCCATAACTTAAATACTATTATTAACTGATTTCCTATTTTCAATAAATTTGATAAGGGTAGAAAAGCCAGTCGCTTTTGTTATGACGCTAATGAACAAATAAACTAATACGAAGCCTGTACTTACCGCAACAATTTCAACATAATTATTACTAAAAGTAATACCAGAATATTTGAGAACAATAAAAACAACAATTGTCGTGATTATGGAAGGAATAAAATAGGAAATAATATCTATAAGTTGGCCACCAAATTTGTAGGCACTAATTTTACTATAAAATAATGCTAAAAATAAGAAACTAAAAATATTCATAGCAGATATAAAAATCGAAACATGTACAATTGAACTTTTTACCAAAATTAGAATACCAATTATTGATAATACTTGCTTTGTAAGAGAATTGTACAATAAAAATTTTGTCTTTCCCTTCAACATAATTAAATATTGCAAATATAAATTTAGAGGATAAAAAATTCCACCTATGCACAAAATTTGAAAATATGGAACTGATGGAAGCCAAACAGAAGTAAGTAGAACATTAAAAAAAGGTTTTGCTATAAAAATCAGTACACACATAATAGGTGTCATCACAAATAATACCAATGAAATCATCTGCTTATAGACTTCTTTCAGCTTATTATCATTATTTCCTATAGTAGAAAACAAAGGATAAACAACTTGTTCCAGTGCTGTATTAATAGATAGAATTGGGAAATTCTTCATACTATTTGCTCTGTTGTAATAGCCAACATTTGCTAATGAAAAATTTTTTCCTATGGCTAAAGAAATGAAATTATCTGCAATACGATCAAATAACAAGCTCAACATAATTTTATAACCAAATAAAAAATGTTTCTTGAAAATTGAGAAATCAAAAATTAATTTAGGAATGAACATGGTGCTAATTGTCATGAAAATCGCAGCTAATAGTTGTTTAGACAAATACATATAAACAATTGCCCAAACTCCATAGTCTTCTTTCGCTAAAACAATTCCAATAATCGAACTAATTACCAAAGATGGAAATGAAGACAAAGCAATTTTCTTGAATTGTAATGTTTTTCTAAGTATTGTACTTTGTATTGATATGAAACTCCCAATTACAATACCAATAGAATAAACACGTATAATATCTGTAAGAACTGGTAACTGATAATAACTACTAACAGAAGGTGCAATAGCAAAAATAATGACATACAACAAAATACTAATGCTTAGATTAGAAATGAAAACCGTATTAAAATCTTTGCTATCTGCGTTTTCTGTTCTAATTAATGAGTTGCACATTCCAGAATCTGAAATGGTATCACCAATTGCATTGAAAATAAGTATTAGACCAAAAATCCCAAATTGTTCTGGCGCAATAATTCTCGCCAATATAATTTGAACGAGAAAACCAATTCCGCTTTGTCCGAATTGTTCTAAACCAGCCCAAAAAATGCCGGAAACTGCTTTTTTTCTTAAAGACATTTCCAATTATATTTTTTTTGAAACATGGTACTACAATTTCCCGTCAGAATTTTCCAGAACGCCTTTTACATCGTAGATGATGGCATTTTCTTTTTTTAGTATTGATAGATCTAATTGGCTAAATTCAGAATGTGCTACTGCTAAAACCAGTGCATCAAATTGTTCGGTTGGTAACACATTGGTACAGGTTTTACCGTACTCGTGCAATACTTCATCTGGATTTACCCAAGGATCGTAGCACGTAACTTGCACTCCAAAATCTTCTAACGCATTTATGACATCTACAATTTTGGTATTTCGCACATCCGGACAATTTTCTTTGAAGGTGATTCCCATTACCAAAATTTTAGCTTGGTTGACTGCGATATCTTTTTTGATCATGGCTTTCACGACTTGTTCTGCCACATATTTTGACATAGAATCGTTTAATCTGCGACCTGCCAAAATAATTTCTGGGTGATAGCCAAATTGCTGCGCTTTCTGTGCCAAATAATAAGGATCTACACCTATGCAATGACCACCAACAAGACCTGGTTTAAAAGGCAGGAAATTCCATTTGGTTCCTGCTGCTTGTAGCACTGCTTGTGTATCGATTTCCATCAGATTAAAAATTTTAGCCAACTCATTTACAAACGCAATATTGATGTCGCGTTGCGAATTTTCTATCACTTTGGCTGCTTCTGCAACTTTTATGCTTGGTGCAAGATGTGTTCCTGCAATTATTACAGATTGATAGAGTTGATTTACCACTTCTCCGATTTCTGGGGTAGAACCCGAAGTAATTTTCAGGATTTTCTCTACAGTGTGCTCTTTGTCTCCCGGATTGATGCGTTCTGGTGAATAACCAGCGTAGAAATCCTGATTGAATTTCAGACCTGAAATTTTCTCTAAAACTGGTACACAATCGTCCTCTGTTGCACCAGGATAAACAGTAGATTCGTAGATGACGATATTATCTTTTTTCAAGACTTTACCTACTGTTTCACTTGCTTTGAAAAGTGGAGTAAGATCAGGTTTGTTATTCTGATCAACTGGAGTTGGTACTGTAACTATATAGATATCTGCATCTGCAATTTCCTGAATATTTGCACTACAAAACAGACCATTTTTATTGGAAATAAATGGGGAGGTTTCTACCAAAACTTGTTGTAGCAATTCTCTGCTAATTTCCAGCGTAGCATCGTTCCCATTGCGAAGTTCTGCAATTCTATTTTGGTTGATATCAAAACCAACTACTGCATATTTGGTTGCAAATAATCTTGCTAATGGCAAACCAACGTAGCCCAATCCAATAACTGCAATTTTTTTCTGATCTAAATTCTGCATAATCAATTTCTTATTTTTTTTGAAAACTATTTCAAGTTTTCCCAATACCAATGTACTGCTTCTTTCAAACCTTGTTCTAAGGTATGTGTTGGTTGATAATTCAATAAATTTTTTGCTTTTTCTATAGAAGCCAAAGAATGTGGAATATCACCAGTACGTTCATCACCATAAGTGATGGTCACGTTTTCAATTTTGGAATCATATTCTGCTAAATATTTTTTTAACAAATGTACCAGTGTATTCAAATTATTATTTTCGCCAACTGCAGTGTTGAAAACCTGATTCTTTGCTTCTGGATTTTCAGAAAAAAGGGCTTTCTCATTCATCTGCAACACATTATCTATATAAGTGAAATCTCTAGAGAATTCACCAGTCCCATTAATTACTGGGCTTTGATGATTCATTAATTGAATAACAAATTTCGGAATCACTGCTGCATAAGCACCTTCAGGATTTTGTCGTCGTCCAAAAACATTGAAATAGCGCAAACCAATACAATCTAACCCATATATTTTACCAAAAATATCGGCGTACAATTCATTTACCAATTTGGTAACAGCATAAGGTGAAAGTGGTTTTCCAATTTCGTTTTCAATTTTCGGTAATGCGGTAGAATCTCCGTAAGTAGAAGAACTTGCAGCATATACCAGTCTTTTGATTCTGTTTTCTTTGGCTGCAACCAACATATTAAGGAATCCTGAAATATTGACGTCATTGGTAGTAATAGGATCATTAATTGAACGTGGAACCGAACCTAATGCTGCTTGATGCAATACAAAATCAACATTTTCGCAAGCATTTCTGCAGGTTTCTATATTTCTGATATCACCTTCTATTAATCTAAAATTTGGATTACTTAATAAATGCTCAATATTATGACGAAAACCCGTAGAAAAGTTATCTAAACAGATAATTTGATGACCTTTATTAATAAAAAAATCACACAAATTAGATCCAATAAATCCAGCTCCTCCTGTTATTAAAATCACACTCATTTCCCAATAAAATTTGTAAATTTCTTCTTATTGGATTTTTCAGAACCATACGAATAGGCATAACCATATTTGTTACCATATCTGGAATTTTCTGGCACTACTTCATTGAGTACCAAAGCCATATTTTTGATATGGTTGGTTTTTCTAAATTCTTCAGTATATTCTAGCATTTCTATTTCTGTATAGCCTGCTCTTGCAATATAAATCAGCACATCTATATGTGGAATTATATGTATGGTATCACTTACCAACATTACTGGAGCTGTATCTATCACAACATAATCGTACTCTTTTTTCAGTTGCTGAATCATTTCTCCAAATTTTGGCATATCTAATAAATCATTAGGATTAGGAGCAATAGCACCACTCAAGAGAACGTCTAGATTAGGTGAAAGTCCAGATTTTTGGATGAAATTTTTGGGAGTTTGATCATCAGAAATTAGGTAATTGGTAAGACCATCTCTGGTTTTAAGGCTCATAAATCGTTGTAATTGTGGATTTCTGATATCTGCACCTATAATGATTACTTTGTTTTTACTAGACAAAGTAATAGCAGTATTCATAGAAATAGTGGTTTTACCTTCGCCTTTTACAGAAGAGGTTAATAAGATGACCGCTCCGTTTTCTATATCTTTAGATTTTAATAAAAATTTGAGGTTAGAAGTCAAAATTCTAAAAGATTCAGCATAGACCGAAAAATCATTTGCTGTAATAAGCGATGCATCTTTTTCGTGGTAAGGAATTTCTCCCAAAACTGGGATATTTGGTACCGCATCTGTCAAATGACTTTTGTGGTGTACTTTGGTATCCAATGCATATTTTACATAAAAAAATGATAACGGAATAAGCAATCCTGCCAATAACGCCGCTAAATAAGTTTGTCTGTTATTTGGTTTTACTTTCCCTACAGTATAAGCTGGATTTACCACTTTTGCTTTGGGTGCTGTTACAGATAATGCAATGGAAGTTTCTTCTCTTTTTTGCAAAAGAAAAAGATACAATGCTTCTTTTAGATTTTGCTGGCGCTCTATGCTACGGAACATTTTTTCCTGAGACGGAAACTTACTGATATTTGATTTGGAATTGCTGACTTGTGCATTGAGTGTAGAAATACTTTGCTGTAAATTGTCTCTTGCATCTCCTAAATTTTTACGAATCAGTCCTTTCAGTTGACCGATTTCTTTGTTCATTTCAATTACCGCAGGATTTGCATTGGTAGCTTGTTTCAGGGTTCTGTTACGTGTAAGAACCAACTCGTTGTATTGTGAAATTACACTTTCTAATCCCGAAGAAAGGCCCATATTACTTGGCAAAAGTTGATCATTGTTGGAAGAACTTACTTGATAGATAGAATTTACCATGTCTAATTGGGTTGCCAAACTGAGAATTTGTTTGGTATTTTCGCTGGCATTTTGTAGAGAAAGTTGTGCTTGAGCTTCTAAGTCGGCAATTTGATTATTTTTTTTGAAACTTTCTTTTTCGTTTTCAATTCCAGTTAAATCATTAGTAATGATTTGCAACCTTTTATCTATGAAATCTGCCGTATTTTGCGCTTCCTGATTTTTATCTATAATTCCGTCTTGGTTGTATTGTTTCACCAATTCATCTAAAATTCTCTCAGATTTATCGGGAACCGAACCAACCATAGATAACTCCATTAGAAGTCCTTTTTTCTCAGGGACTACTACAGAAATAGCACCTTCTAATTTATTCACAGCATTGGCAATATTACTGAAAACAACCTTCAAAGGTTGCTCCATCATCATTCCTGGTTTTTCAGAAATTTGTATAGTACCAAAAGGCAATACAAATGGTTGATCAAAATAAAACGTATTTTGTTTACCTAAAGATCCACCTGAAAGCTGAAAACTTCGGTTGTTAATTTTGGTGATGGTGTAAGTTGCACCGCCAAATTGTTTGGGTTTTGCTAATGAAATTATTTTTCCTGTTAATGGAGCTTCATCATACAATTCGACTTCTTTTATTTTTCCAAGTCCATAAAACGAAACGTCGGTATGTAGATTTCGCACTACATTTCCTAAAATTGGCTTAGAAACAATTACTGCAGTTTCGCTTTGTATTTCTTGATCGCCACTTAATCCCATCATTCCTAAATTATTGAAATCTGGGAGTGCTGTTTTACCACCTGAATTTTTGGTTGCCTGAAATTTCAGTACTGCTTTGGTTAGATATTGTGGTTGTGAATACCGTAAATATACCCAAGCTATAGCATAGAAAAATAGTAAACTCAATAAAAACCAATACCAATTTTTGGCATAGCGAAATAATTGTTTTTTGACATTGATTTTTTTTGATTTAGGCGCAAAATTCTCCAGTAATTCCATCTTATTTTCTTGTTAAGCTGATAATTAAGGTAACTATTGCAATTCCGATACCACCAATTTGAAACCAAAGATTTCTGTTCGGATTGTTGTTGGCAGCAATCTGCTTATTTTCATCTGGTTCTATGTACAAAATATCGTTTTGTTGAAGATAATAGTATGGTGAATTCACAATATCTGATTTAGAAAAATCTAGAACAATCACCTCATCATTACTATTTTCGTTGCTTCTAATAAGTTTTACTTTGGTACGATCTGCATTATCGGTCATATCTCCACCCAAAGCTAATGCTTGGAAAACGTTGAGTTTTTCTGTAGGACTGGTTTTTTGTCCGGGATTTTTCACTTCTCCTAAAATACTGACATTGAAATTTGCCAATTTCACTTTTACCATAGGATCAGTAAGGTATTTTTTCAGACGTTGTTCTAGATTTGTGGTAAGTTCATTTTTGGTTAAACCTTTACAAGAAATCACACCTAAAACTGGGAAATTAATTGTTCCATCTGCAGAAACTACATATTCACTCGGTTTAATTTCAGATGAAGTTTGGTTATTTGCAGTGCCCGTTTTATTCATGGTATCCAAATTAAAAGGTCTTGCTGCAATTTCATCAAAAGCAGATACTACAATTTGCAAAACATCACCTTGCTGTATATGCAAACCAGCAAACTTTGCTTGTTCTACTTGTTCTTTATAATTGGTATCAGATTTTTGCATGTACACCATATTTTGCTTGGGTTTACAAGAAAAAACAAGTAATGCAAAAAAAATAATAACCGATATATGCTTAATGTTCATGAATTTTTATTAATAAATAGCAAATTTAATACAAATATCAGAATATCTACCCTTTTTTTGATATTTGAAAAGGCAAAAAAATCCGCTACAGAAAATTCTGTAGCGGAATATACTGTAATTTTTTTTTGGGTGTATTATTTTCCGAAAAAATAATTGATTCCTACTCCCAATTTATAATTATAGGTATTATACAAAGTATAAACTCCATAAGCTTTGCTTAAACCACGATCAAATCTCACAAAAGCTTCTAAGTTTTTGTCAAAATGATATCCTGCTCCAAGAGTTACTCCAAAATTGAATTTTTTGAAATTTTTGTCCGCTGAAATATCCTGTGAAAAATACAAATTACCTTCTCTTTTGTCAGATACCGCAAAACCAAACAAAGGACCTGCCATCAGAAAATAACGGCGATCTCTTTTGGTTTCACTCAACGTGAAATAATATTTGAAAAAAATAGGTAAACTGATGTAATTATTTAAGAATTTTTGGCTTCCTTGTGGTGGTTCTGCTTTTTCACCATCCATAGAATATTCTAGAACTGGTTGCAAGAAATATTTGTATTCTTTTTCGTCAGATATGTCTTTCTCTAATCTGTACTGCAAGGTAAGTCCAAAAGCTGGTGCAATTCTACCTTTTGAATAATCATGAATACCATAAATATTAGATTGATGAATGTTGGCTGTAACTCCCAATTGTGTTTTTTTCTCTTTTTCGGTTTCTTGTGAAAACATCAACAGGGAGAAACCTATTGCGAAAAACAGAAGTAATTTTTTTTTCATTTTGTATTCTTTCGGACAGCAATATTACTAATTTTTTATTAAAATTGAAAAAGAGGAGAAAAATATTAAAATTCGTCAGCAATTTCTTTGATTTTCTCGTACTCAAAACCCCGACTTAGAAGAAATTTTGTGGTTTTTGCTTTTTTCTGATAGACTTGCAAGCTATTTAATTTTTCAAAATAATTTTCGAAAGATTTTAGCAGCGCTTTTTGGTAATCTTTATCATCAATTTCATCAAAACAACTATCGATCAATTTTTCAGAAATACCTTTAAATTTGAGGTGATTTTTTATTTTATTTCTTCCCCAAGATTTTATATAAAATTTTCCTCTGATGTAACTTCTGGTATATCGCTCTTCATTCAAATAATTTTCTTGAATTAAATAGAGGTAAATTTCGTCTTTAGCTTCAGGAATGAGGACAAAATCTCGCATTTTCTGTTCTACTTCTGTATGACAACGGTCTTGGTAAACACAATAATTTACCATTTTCTGCTTAATTTCTTCGAAAGTGAACAGTTTTTTTTCCATTTTCGGGTTTCGAGGTGCGAGATGAGTGTTTCGAGTTCTGGGTACGAGTTACGGGATGCGAGGTGCGAGATTCGTGGTAAAAATTATTACAAGAGAACCTTATTAAAGAAAAAATTGAATCATTAATTTAAAATAAAATTTTTATAACTAAAAAACTCGCATCTCGTATCCCGAAACACGTATCAATATTGAAACAACGGTCTGCTTTGCATCAACTCATTCACTTTTTTGCGAACGCTAGTCAAAACTTCCTCATTATTAATATTTCCCACAACTTCATTGATGTAGTCTGCAATAATTACCATATCATTTTCCTTCAAACCACGAGTTGTGATGGCTGCAGTTCCCAATCTGATACCAGAAGTTGTAAATGGTGATTTATCATCATAAGGAACCATATTTTTGTTGCAAGTGATATCTGCTTTTACCAATGCTTTTTCGGTTTCTTTACCATTCACGTTTTTATTTCGTAAATCTATGAGCATCAGATGATTGTCTGTACCTCCACTTACGATATCGAAACCTCTATCTACCATTGCTTTTGCAAGTGATTTTGCATTGGCAACTACTTGTTTTGTATAAATTTCAAATTTTTGGTCGATTGCTTCTGCATAAGCCACTGCTTTTGCCGCAATTACGTGTTCTAATGGACCACCTTGAGTTCCTGGGAAAACCGCACCATCTAGAACAGCACTCATCATTTTGGTTTCGCCTTTTGGTGTTTTGTGTCCGTAGGTGTTTTCAAAATCTTTACCCATCATAATCATTCCACCTCTTGGTCCGCGCAAAGTTTTGTGTGTAGTTGTGGTTACAACGTGGCAATATTCAAACGGAGAATTTAGCAAACCTTTTGCAACCAAACCAGCAGGATGTGCTATATCCGCCCAAAGTGTTGCGTTCACTTCATCTGCAATTTCTCTGTATTTTTTGTAATCCAAATCTCTGGAATAAGCAGAAAATCCTGCAATAATCATTTTTGGTTTTTCACGAAGTGCTACTTCGCGCATTTGGTTATAGTCGATTAAACCGGTTTCTCTTTCTACACCGTAAAAAACAGGTCTGAAATTAATTCCTGAAAAATTTACATGAGAACCGTGTGTAAGATGACCACCCATAGACAAATCCATTCCCATCACAGTATCTCCTGGTTTCAAAACCGATAAATAAATGGCGGCATTTGCTTGCGAGCCAGAATGTGGCTGTACATTGGCATAATCTACCCCGAAAAGTTGTTTTGCACGCTCAATTGCCAAAGTTTCTACCTCATCTACTACTTCGCAACCGCCGTAATATCTTTTGCCAGGATAACCTTCTGCATATTTATTGGTAAGTACACTTCCCATTGCATTCATCACATTTTCTGAAACAAAATTCTCAGAAGCTATCAATTCTATTCCGTGTGTTTGTCTTTGTTTTTCTTTTTCTATTAACTGAAAAATGATATCATTACTCATTGCGAATTATTTTGCCCAAAAATAAGAAATTATGCAGATATTTGCACCACTATTAAAGATTAATTATGAGCAACAAAAAATATAAAAAACAACTGCTAAAATCACTAAAATCGCTTGGTAATTCTGAACATTTATTACTCGAAAGTATGACCAATCTGATGTTACTGAAAGAATTAAAAAAAAATG
The DNA here is from genome assembly GCA_937876095.1 of uncultured Flavobacteriales bacterium. Lineage (GTDB taxonomy): Bacteria > Bacteroidota > Bacteroidia > Flavobacteriales > Weeksellaceae > CALFIE01. The sequence goes on from CALFIE010000010.1 coordinate 43,908, forward strand.
ACATCACTTTTGAAAAAGGAGATACCTTCAGTTTCAAAGATGATATTTTCGATTATAGCCAAGACAAAAACGTAAGAAAAATGGCAAAACTGCGTCGAAAAATATTGAAAACTATGAATATATTGGTGGAAAAAAATAATTTTAAAGATAAAGAAATTAAGTTTTTATCATAATTTAAAAAAACTCGGTTTCAAAAAATGTATTCGAAACCGAGTTTACAATAAAACAAAATACTATTAAGGATTAATATAGGAAATTACGTAGTAAGCTCCCCATCCCAAAATTACTATCATCATAATCCAAATCCAAACTGGGATAGTTTGTGGTGTTTCGCTACCTTCTATTAAAAAATTCTTGTGGTTTCCTTGGTCGTACGTATTGATCATTAATGGCAAAGTTCCATCTACTACTTCATTATTTTTCAGACCTTCTATACTGATATTTGGCCCGTTTTTTACCGTAAAACTAATGAGTTTCATGCCTTCTTTTCCCGAAACCGATTGGCTCACGATTTTCAACTGATGTGCACCATCTGCTAATTTTGAAGTATCAAAATCAAAAACAGTGGGAGTTTCCAATTCTGCGATTGGTGCAACATTGTCGTCTATGAAAAGGAAAACCTTAGTTTTATTTTTAGTCATTTTTTTCAAAATTTTTAATTTAAAATAAGATTTTTGATGTGGTTTTTGTCTTTTTCACCTGGTTTCATCAAAAATTTGATGGAAAAAACTAGGGTAAAAATGGTAATCACAGCAATGGCTGAAACGATAATCCAATCAAACTGACCTTGTGGACCAACTCCGTGTGTGAAATTCTGTGTTATTTTTGGTTGCTGAAGTTTGCACGCATCGCACGCAAAAGCAAAATTCATCCAAAAAATAAAAAAGAAAACGGCTATATTTTTAAAATTTTTCATAAGTTATTTTATTTTGTCCATTATTTTTTTCACTTCTTCTAGTTCCACTGGTTTTGCGTTGTTTCCCCATGTAGAACGTTCATGATTGATGAGAGCTGTTACCATTTCTGGTGTAAAATTGGCTGCAGTTCCTACATTGGGCATTGTTGCAAATTGCGGTCTTGCATCATAACCTTTCATAATAATGGTAATATACAACTCCAAATCGTCTCCCAAAACAACCGGACTTCCCTTCAATGGAGGAAATGCGCCTGGTAAACCTTCTCCGTTTGCTTGGTGACAAGATACACAATTGGTGGTGTAAATTTCTGTACCATCTGGTAATGCTGAGCTTGCACCTACTGATTTTTTTCCATCTTTTGGTTTGTACAAAAATTCAGGAGACGGTGTTCCATTAGGAAGTTTTACTTGTTTTAGTGATTGTAAATAGACAACCAATTGAAGTGCTTCTGGTGTTGCTACAATTTTTTTGAATTTTCTTTTTAGAAATTTTTCCGGAACGGCAACTTCTACATCCCCTTTTTCCAAATAATCTTTTTCTTTGAAAAGAAAAGAATAAGAAGGCATTATAGATTCTGCAACTACAGCTCTTGGTTGATACAAGTGCAAGAGTTGCCACTCTTTGCTTGGTTGTCTTTCGCCAATACTGGTTAAATCTGGTCCGGTTCTTTCGGTTCCCATTAAAGTAGCAGTATTTTGCCAAACATTTAGGCGTTTATTAGCGGCAAAATCTGCAGAAATACTTGGTCTTCCTCCGAACATTTTATCTTGGTCTATATTTCTAACCTGTTGCGTATGACAAGCAACACAGCCGTTTTCAATATAAATTGCTTTACCTTTTTGTTCATCCAAAGAAAGTGGTTTTGCATCTGGTAAAGGTTTATTGATTTGCTGATTGTTAATAGCCGGCAAAATGGCAATATTAAGCGTGAGGAAGACAAATAAAATAAGAGCCGACCAAAATAACGTTTTATGATTATTGAAAATTTCCATGGTACTTATTTTTGAATGTCTTTTTTCTCCATTAACAAATTTTTGTTGGCTTCTAAAATTTCCGCAGGAGTTCTTGGGATGAACAATTCTTTTTTAGGGTTCACCATTTCATAAAAATTATAGGCAAACACAAAGTGCGAAATCCACATCATGGTTCCACCTATTGCTCTCCACAACCAATAAGGAGCCATTTTTACTACACTTTCTATAAATGGTTTTTTATCCATCCACATCAATCCTTTTTCGGTAGAGCCAATCATTAATGAAAAAATATAAAATAGCAATCCTACCAAAGCCAACCAAAAATGAATTCCGACCCAAAATTTAGGCGGCTCTTTTCCTGTCAATCTCGGAACTAATGTATAGATGAAAGCCCATAACATAAAGGTGATGATTCCGTACATCGTCATATGGGAATGCGCAACGGTGAAATCGGTGAAATGCCAAATTAAATTCGTAAAACGGAATGCTTCTACAGTTCCTTGCATAGAACCTGTGAAATAGAAAATAATAGAAATTAGATAAAATGGTAAAGTATAACTGCTTTTCAGTTGAAACCAAGATCCATTAAAAGTGAGCAAAAAATTCGTGGTACCCGCAACTACAGGAATCACCATCCCAACACTTGCCACAATTGCCACGGTTTGCATCCACCACGGAATGGCGCTAAAAATAAAGTGATGCGTACCAATTAAAGTGTAGAAAAGTATTTGTGTCCAAAAAGCTAAAATTCCTAAACTGTAAGAATAAATAGGTTTGTTGAGTTGTTGTGGGAGAAAATAATACATCAAACCCAAACAAAGAAACATAAACCACATCCCAACTCCTTGATGCATGTAATATCCTTGAACGATGGTTTCGCCCAAACCGTTTTGCCAAAAAGGTAAATATGCTACTAAAACAATCACCAAAAGATACATCATCGCAGAAACGATATACCAATTGGAAACATAAATTTCTTTGGTGGTTTTTCTGGCAATTGTTTGAAGAAAATTATACAAAGAAATCGCAATTCCTACACCAAAAAGTCCCATAATTGGCCAAATATATTCACGATATTCACCACCACCATTGTTGATTCCTGCCATCAAAGAAATGGTGCCCAAAATTACCGCTAAATTCATCAAAATGAGAGAGTAATACCCCAATTTTACGCTAAAAATCTTTACAATACTTACTCTAGGTATCACATAATACGACAAACCAATCATTGCAAAAGAACACCATCCCCAAAAAACCATATTGGTATGAACGGGACGCAATCTACCGAAACTAAGCCAACTGAAATGGTCTGCATCTGGAGCTACAAATTTGATGCCCAAATATTCACCAACAGAAGTCCCTAAAATCAACCAAAAAACAGAACATCCCAAGAAATACAAAATTAATTTTGATAATTCTGGAGATACATTTTTTTGAACCGTAACACTTTTTTTGGCAGGAATTACCCGAAGTTCTTCAACTAAACTCGCATTACTGATGATGCCTTTTTCATCTGAAGTTGGTAAATTTCCCGACAGTACATTTTTTGGTAAATGAAACTCTTCAGAAACTTGTTTTTCGTAGGCTTCGATTTCGCTTGGAGTAAGATTTTCTAATTTTTGTTGAAAATCATAGAATTCCCTTTTCTTTTTCATATTCTGATAAGTAGAATATAGTTTCAGAATGGCAATAATCAATCCCACAATTACAGGAATCAATATTAAGAAAACAGTGATTTGAATACCGGATTCGTTGATTAAAGAGTTATTCATGGTTTAAAATATTAAAAGACTTTTTTGCCTTTTATTAAAATAAAAAATATTATCTCTTCAGATAAGAAGTTCCTACAGCAACTCCCAAAGCCAAAGATTTCAGCGATGTTTTTTCTAAATTTTCTCTAATTTCATCTCTTATTTTCTTGAATTTTTCGTGCAACGGACAAGGTTTTTTGTCGTTACATTTTTTAAGTCCCAAACTGCAATCCTCGTAAAGACTATTTCCATCAATCGCAAAAACAATATTCCAAAGTTTTACTTTATCCATATCGCTTTCCAATACAAAAAAACCACCATTAGGACCTTTTGCAGAATTAATGACATTTGTTTTGGTGAGTTTCTGCAATATTTTCGCAGTGAATGCTTCTGGCGAATCTGTTGCCAATGCCACTTCCTTTTGACTCACTTTTCTACCTTCCAAAGATTGTTTGGCGATGTAGATAGATGCCCGAATTCCGTATTCACACGATTTGGAAAACATATTTTTTTTACTTTGTAAATGTAACGTTATTTTAAAATTAAAAGATATTTTTATCTTTTAATATATCTATTTAATATATTGATAATTTGAATGTAAATTCTTATTTGAATTTAAAACTTAATCTTTCCTTCTTCCGCCATTACCGGAATATGAATTTCTGTACCAAATTCTGCATTTAGTTTTTCAATAAAATAGGCAGACAAAAGTGGAGATGCTTTTTCTACATTTTGATGCACGAAGAAATAAAGGTTTTTCAATCCTTCTTTTTTCCAAATTTTGATGCGTTCTAACCAATCATCCAACCTTGCATAATCACTGTCTGCATTGGCGCCAACATATCGTATAAATGCAGAATCTGTCGTCAATCTCATATGAAGCATATCTCTTCTTCCAGCAGTATCAACAATAATATTGGTAATGTTATTTTCTCCTAGCAATTGACAAAATTTATCAAAATTTTCTTCTTCAAACCATTCTGCACTTCGTACTTCTATTGCCAAAGGAATTTCTCGTGGCCAAGATTTTACAAATTTTTCTACCCGATCAAAATCTTTTGGTTTAAAATTATCGTGCAATTGCAAGAAAACCATTCCCAACTGATCACCGAAATTCAACATTGAAGTAGCGTATTGCGTAACCACATCATCTACATTAATCAACCTTCGGAAATGCGAAACGGTATTGGTAATTTTCGGAAAAAATTTAAAACTTTCTGGCGTTTTGTCTTTCCAAGTCAATACTTGTTCTGGGCTTGGCAAACTGTAAAAAGTAGCGTTCAACTCAATAGAATTGAACTGTGTGGCGTAATACGTCAATTCGTCTTTTGTACCTTTTGGATAAAAACCTTTCAAATCGGTTTTGTTCCATTTGGCGCAACCAATGGAAATATTTTGGAGACCATTTTTGTTCTTTTCCAAAATTTCTTTGGTTTTTGGATGATCTTTTGGAAGAGTAAAATCGATAATCGATGGATCTGCAACTTGCCCGAATTTCATAGGTGTAAAAATTTAAGTTTTAAAGTTAATAATTTCCTGCATACTGCACAGACTAATACAGTAAAATTTTAACCACAAAGAACACAATGGCTTTCACAAAGTCCAAAAAAAAACCACAGAAAAAATTCTGTGGTTTTACTTTTATCTTTTTACTTTAGTCTTTTTACTTTGGTCTTGTATCTTAGAAACTACGCTTCACAACTACTACACGTCACAAAATTCACCATCATTTCTTTAGAAACCGATGAACTTCTTTGGTAATAGAGTGTTTTCACACCTTTTTTCCAAGCTTCTATGTAGAGATAATTCACGTCTTTTACCGGCATTGTAGAAGGAATCGATAAATTCAAAGATTGTGCTTGGTCTATGTATTGCTGTCTCTGCGCTGCTTGCGAAATAATTTCCATGGGCGAAATTTCTTTAAAAGTTTTGAAAACTGCTTTTTCTTCGTCGGTCAATTCTTTCAAATGTTGCACAGAACCGTGGTTTAGCATAATCGTGCGCCAAGTTTCTTCGTTTTCGAGGCCTTTCTCTTCTAATAATTTAGCGAGGTATTTATTTTTTCGCATAAAGTTTCCTTTCGCCAAACCTGCTTTGTAGTAGTTGGAAGCAAAAGGTTCAATTCCCGGCGAAGTTTGCCCTAAAATTGCAGAACTTGAAGTAGTTGGAGCAATTGCCATTACCGTCGTGTTGCGCATTCCGTAACCTTTTAGCATTTCTGGTTCGCCATAAATGTTGGCCAATTCTTGCGATGCCTGCAAAGATTGTTCTTTGATGTGTCTAAACGCTCTCGCATTGAATTGCGTTGCCTCAAAACTCTCAAACGGAATCATATTTTTTTGTAAATACGAATGATAGCCCAAAACTCCCAAACCAAGCGCTCTGTGTCGCAACGCAAAATTTCTTGCGCCCGATAAATAGTAATTTCCTTCGGTTTTTTCTATAAATTCAGATAAAACCGCGTCTAAGAAATAGATGGCGAGTTTCACGGCATTGGTATCTTTCCATTCATCGTACAACTCCAAATTCATTGATGACAAGCAGCAAATGAAAGATTCTTCTGCAGTTGAAGGCAACATAATTTCTGAACAAAGATTACTTGCATTCACCATCAATCCAGCATCTTTGTACACTTGCGGTTTGTTGCGGTTTACATTGTCGGTAAAGAAAATATACGGCAAACCTTTTTGTTGGCGACTTTCCAAAACTCTTGCCCAAATTTTTCGTTTGTCCATATCACCGTCAATCATATCCTGCATCCAATAATCTGGAACGCAAATTCCTGTAAATAAGTTCTGAATCGGACTTCCGATATCTTTTATCGATAAAAATTCTTCAATATCGCCGTGGTCAATATCCAAGTAGGCCGCAAAAGCGCCTCTTCTTACACCACCTTGCGAAACCACATCCATCGCAGTATCATACAATTTCATAAACGAAACCGCTCCCGAAGATTTTCCGTTATCGGTTACCGCAGTTCCACGATTTCTGAGTTCGCCGAAATAACCTGAAGTTCCACCACCAATTTTGGTCTGCATAATTACTTCGCCCAATTTATGCGTAATTCCCTCGATATTATCCGGAATATGAACATTGAAACAAGAAATTGGCAAACCTCTTTGTGTTCCCATATTTGCCCAAACTGGCGACGAAAAACTGATCCAGCCTTTCGTAATCATCTCTTTGAAAGCCGGTTGCAATTCCGGTTTATATAATCTTTTCGCAGCTGCGGTCGTAATTCTGTCGATTGCTCCTTCCACAGTCTCGCCTTTCAGCAAATAGCCTCTGTTGAGCATCTGCTCCGACTCTTCATTCAGCCACCAAATTTCTGTTTTTTCTTCCATATTCTTCAAGATTTTAGACATCAGAATTCAGATGTCAGATTTTCTTTTAAGCTTTCTTTACGTTTGTTTTTTCGTCTGATATCTATTCTCTAATATCTGACCTCTATTTATGAAGCAACCCAATTTCTGCTTCGGTTGACTTTCGGTCCCGCTTTTCATTTCAATTCCTCGCTCCTTCTTCGTCGTCACTGCGGGATTTCCATTGCAATCGGGGCTATTTTTGAAAATTTTGTATTTCGGTTGTCGTTTCGAACAAAGCAAATCTTTGAAATTATTTCAAAACTCATCTAGTTCAATTCAAATTTTTGGCAACGCATCAACTCCCCAATTTTCACTTTGTTGATGTGTGTGAATTTCACATTTTCATCGGCTTCTGCAAATTGTTGCGCTTTTTTTATGCAATAATCAATCTTATAAGCCACCGAAATGCACACTCTCTTCTCCTGAACTTTTGCCATTCCCATATAAATAAACTCACCCAATTTGAAACCTTCACTTCTGCTGATTTCTATTTCATTTTCTATTAAAGCATTCATATATCGACTATTTTCAAAATTCTATTATTCAAAACTCATTCATTTCTCTTTTTTCATCATATGTTTTGATTTTACTTCATCGTGCTTTTCTATTTTTCATCAAAAACCTTAAGGTTTGTCGCGCGCTAATTTCTGAAAACAATTGACGCTCGCTTCGCTCGCGCCCAAAATTTCTTTTCAATATATCTCTATAATTTCTATTGGTTACTGAACCGCGCCCCGACTGAAGTGGAGCTCTTTTTTCTAAAATTCTTAAAAATTTCAGAAAAAAAGCGGGAGCGGAAGGCGGAAATTGGCGCCAAAAAATCCATTTTTAAGATTGCTTTGTTGTCAAAATTCCTTCTCCCAAATTAAAATAAATCGTTTGCAGTAATGCTTTTGTCGTGTTTGGTGTAATCTACCGGTCGTTTTGCAAAGAAATCGTCGAGTGAATTGGCAAAAACTTCTTCTTCAAACCAAACCATCGGTCTATATTCGCCTGGAGTTACGTTGTAACGGGTTTTCATACCGATTTTTTTCAGGGAATCATCTACTCTGTATTTCATAAAATTCAGGAGATTTTCTTTTGAAATATTGTCGATTTCACCCAATTCAAAAATCCAGTCCAAAATTTTGGCTTCCAATTCTACTGATTGGTCAACCAAAGTGTAAATATCTTCTATATCGCTATCTGTAAGGAGTTCCGGCTGTTCTTGACGGATTTTATTGATGAGATAAATCCCTGCGTTTGCGTGAATTTGCTCATCAACTGAAGTCCACGCAATAATGTTGGACACGTTTTTCATATAACCTTTAAATCTCGTAAACGACAGAATGATAGCGAATTGCGAGAACAAAGACACGTTTTCTATCAAAATACTGAACAGCAACAAACTCGAAACGTACTCTTTTGGAGTCGCAGAATTGGCGTGTTTCAATACATTAGACAAGAAATCGATACGTTCTTTGATTGCAGGAATTTCTACCACTTTTAAAAATTCATCATTGTAACCCAAAACTTCCAATAATCTGGAATAGGCTTCGGAATGGCGGAATTCACACTCTGCAAAAGTAGAACCCAATCCGTTAAATTCAGGTTTCGGAAGGTGATTATATAAATTTCCCCAAAATGTTTTTACGGATACTTCAATTTGTGCAATCGCTAAAAGCGAATTTTTGATGGCATTTTTTTCGTGGGGTTCCAATTGAGATTGAAAATCTTGGATGTCTGCCGTGAAATCTACTTCGGAGTGTACCCAAAAAGATTTGTTGATAGCTTCTACAAATTCCAGAATTTCAGGGTACTCAAAAGGTTTATAGTTGATACGTTTTTCAAAAATGCCCATGTTTTTTTTCGTTTTTTGTGATTATGTGTTTATTAAAGTCGTGTTTACAAAAGTAGAAAATGAAAGCCAAAATTAAAAGTGAAATCCCCCCTAAAAACCTAAAATATTGATTTGTATCACCAAAAGTTTTCCACAAAGACACAGACTTGCCACCACCAAAAGGATTCTGATATTGAAATAATATTTAAAACGAAATTTAACAGATATTTATTAAACAAACTCTTGAAAACTACTATTAATAAAAGATTATTCATTAAACAACGATTTAATAAAAATTCAAAAAATTCTATGTAACATAAACTTGATTTTGGCTACTTATTAAGTAAAATGCTCCATGTTAGTAATTAAGGATTTACATAAGTCTTATGATATCGGTCACAATAAGTTGCATGTTCTGAAAGGAATCAATCTTGAAATTGACAAAGGAGAATTTGTGTCGATTATGGGAAGTTCTGGTTCAGGAAAATCTACCTTACTGAATATCATCGGGATTTTAGATGAAGCAGATTCTGGAATCTACGAATTAGATGGAGTCCCTATAAAACACCTCACCGAAACCAAAGCTGCAGAATACCGAAGCAGATTTTTGGGGTTTATTTTCCAAAGTTTCAACCTCATTAATTACAAAACTGCGCTAGAAAATGTAGCACTACCACTCTACTACCAAAATGTACCAAGAAAAGAACGAAACGAAAAAGCTTTAGAATATCTAGAAAAAGTAGGTTTGGCAAATTGGGCACAACATTTACCAAGCGAGCTTTCTGGCGGACAAAAACAACGTATTGCTATTGCAAGAGCACTAATTACAGACCCAAAAGTAATTTTGGCAGATGAACCAACTGGTGCACTCGATAGCAAAACGACTTACGATATTATGAAATTGCTACAAGAAATTAATAATGAAGGAAAAACCATCATTGTAGTTACACACGAACCCGATGTTGCTGCAGAAACCAAAAGAAATGTAATCCTGAAAGACGGAATTATAGAAAGTGATGAGTTTATTCAGCAAAGGGTTTTAGTATAATTGATGGAAGATGGAAGTCGTGATGATTTCTAAAAATTATTTTAAAACTAAAAAAAATGCGGTTATTTTGGAAACTTCCTGCTTCCAACTTCCCGCTACCAATTAAATATGTTTGACATCGATCGTTGGCAAGAAATATTCAGTTCTATTCGCAGTAATATATTGCGAACAGTACTTTCTGGTTTTACGGTTGCACTTGGTCTATATATTTTCATTGTACTTTTTGGGATTGGAAAAGGTTTGCAAAACTCTTTTCAAGGAGCATTTCGAGGTGATGCATCTAATATGATTCAGATTTTTACAGGACAAACTTCTATTGCATACGAAGGTTTGCAAGCCAATCGCAACATCAATCTTCAAAATAAAGATTACAACCAAATTGTAGAATCTGGTGCCGAAAAAGTAGAATATTCTACTCCGAGATACGAAAGTGCAATGACCGTGAAATATGGCAACGAAAGCGGAAATTACCAAATTATAGGTGCAAAAGAAGATGAACTACAAATAGAAAAAAGAACTGTTACCGAAGGTAGATATCTAATTCCATTAGATTTTGACAACAAAGCAAAAGTAGCTGTAATTGGCAGAATGGTACAACGAGATCTGATAAAAAATAGTTCACCAATTGGTAAATTTTTGAATTTGAACGGAATTATGTTTCGGGTAGTTGGTGTTTTTTCTGATGATGGTGGAGACAGAGACGAGCGTATGATTACGGTACCAATCAACACCATACAAGGTTTGAAAAAAAGTTCCGATACACTGAATTCAATATTATTAACCTATAATAAAGATTTGACACCAGAACAAGCCGTAGAATTCGGTGAACAAATAAAAACAGACCTGAAAAGAAACCACCAAGTTTCACCAGATGACGAAGGTGCAATCACCGTTTTCAATAATGCCGAAAACACCAAAGAACAATTTCAATTTATGGGCGTTTTAGCATTAATTGTATTGGTAATTGGTATGGGAACGCTGATTGCAGGAATTATCGGTATTAGCAACATCATGGTATATATCGTAAAAGAACGTACCAAAGAAATTGGGGTAAGAAAAGCAATCGGTGCAAAACCGAGAAGTATAGTTGCCCTTATTTTGCAAGAAAGCGTGGTAATTACTGTAATTTCAGGATTAATTGGAGTTGGTTTGGCAATTTTTACCATTCATTTAATTGGTGATAGTCTAGAAAAATATTTCATTAAGGATCCAAATGTAGGTTGGTTCGAGATTATTTCAGCTTTCCTTTGTTTGGTCATTTCAGGAACAATTGCAGGATTTATACCAGCATACAAAGCAAGTAAAATCAGACCAATAGAAGCACTGAGAACAGAGTAATTGTGTGATTGAGTATTTGAGTATTTCAAAAATTTAGAAAAAAGTAATAAATAAAAACCAAGAATTGAAACCTTGAACTTTGAACCTTAATCTTTAAACAAAAAAACGGTGAACATCTTATTTAAAAGAGATACTTGGGAAGAAATCTACCATTCTCTGCGGAACAACAAACTCCGCACACTTCTCACGATGATTGGTGTAGGTTGGGGAATGTTTCTCTACGTTTCGCTTTTGGGCGCAGCAAAAGGTATGGAAAATGGTTTCAACAAGGCTTTTGCAGGTTTTGCAACCAACACTATTTTTTTGTGGGCGCAGCAAACCAACATTCCTTACGCAGGTTTCCCAAAAGGTAGAATGCTGGAACTCCATACCAATGATATCGATTTATTAACCAGTAAAATTCCTGCGATTTCTAAAATTTCGCCAACCAATGCACGTGGAAATTTCGGCAGCAAAGGAGAAGAAATTGTAAGAAATGGTGTAAGTGGAAATTTTTCCATAAATGGGGTGTTCCCTGTAAGTAATCAGATTTCTGAGAAAAAATTAATGTTTGGTAGATTTATAAATGATGCCGATATCAATGGAAATAAAAGTGTAATTGTAATAGGTGAAGACATCTACAACAAACTTTTTGACAGTAAAAAGAAAGAAGATCCAGTTGGAAAATCTATTTCTATGAAGGGCGTTTTCTTCAGTGTAATCGGTGTTTTTTCATCTAAAATGAATGGTGGTATAGAAAATAACAGAATTGCTTACATCCCTTTTACTACCTTCAACAAATTGTTTAATACGGGTGACAAAGTAAATTACTTCGCAATTGTTGGGGACAACAATGCCGATTTACAAACCATTGAAGACCAGGTGAAAACCGAACTCAAAAAGAAATACCAAGTATCTCTAGAAGATACCAATGCTTTTGGAAGTTTCAATCTTGGTAAAGAATTTGCAAAAGTTACTGGTTTTTTGACCGGAATGCAATTTCTCACCATCACTGTTGGTATTCTCACGATTTTGGCGGGTGTAATTGCGATTTCTAATATTTTGCTAATTACGGTAACCGAAAGAACCAAAGAAATCGGAATCAGACGTGCACTTGGTGCAAAACCAGCCGAAGTGCGCAACCAAATTTTGCTAGAAAGTGTGGTAATTACCTTTACTTCAGGATTGATGGGATTTATGTTTGGGATTTTACTCCTTTCATTCATTAATAATCTTACCAAAGACAATGATAATTTTCCGTTTTACAATCCAACCGTAGATTATGGTAATGTATTTGCAGCTATGACAATTATGGTGATTTTAGGATTATTAATCGGGATGATTCCTGCACAAAGAGCAGTAAGAATTAGACCAATAGAAGCATTGCGAACTGAATAAAAAAATAAAAATTATTATATAATGAAAAAGAAATTTACATGGAAAAAAGCAATTTACATTCTCATAGGATTATTGCTTTTATTGGGACTATTCAAAGGTTTTTCGTACTTCATAAGTTCTAATTCACAAGAAAATGATGAGTTTCTTACCAGAAAACCAGTAGTACAAGATCTGAATGATAAAGTAATGGCAACCGGAAAAATTGTACCACGAGAAGAAATAGAAATAAAACCGAACATGTCCGGAATTATAGAAAAAGTGTTGGTAAATGAAGGCGATCATGTTACGGTCGGTCAATTAGTGGCAACCATCAAAATTGTACCGAGTATTTCACAAGTAAACAGCGCACAACAAGAAGTACAAAACGCAGGTTTGCAAATCAACAATGCAAAAATGAATGTAGATAATCAGCAAAAGCAATTTGCAATGCAACAGCGATTGTTTAACCAAGGAGTAATTTCTAAACAAGAATTTTTGACAGCACAACAACAATTGCTAAGTACCCAAAATCAATTGAAAAACGCCAATCAACAACTACAAACCGCCCAGAAAAATCTACAAATTGCCAGAACTGGTGTTGCAGAAGGTTTGCAAAGTATGGCAACCACACAAATCCGTTCAAAAGCAACCGGAACTGTATTAGAAGTGTCTGTAAAAGTTGGGAGCCAAGTTATAGAAGCCAATTCTTTCAATTCTGGGACTACCATTTGTTCTATTGCAGACCTTAATTCATTAATTTTTCAAGGAACGATAGATGAAGCTCAAGCTGGAAAACTAAAAGAAGGTATGGAAATGAATATTGTAATTGGTGCACTGCAAAACAAAACCTTCCCAGGAAAAGTGACCATGATTGCACCAAAAGGTAAAGACGAATCAGGAACCATCAAATTCCCAATAGAAGGCGATGTTTTCAATCCAAATAACGATTATATAAGAGCTGGATTTTCTGCAAATGGTGAAATTGTTTTAAGTTCACAAAAAAACGCATTACTTGTTGATGAAAGTCTAATCCAATACGAAAAAGATGCACAAGGTAAAGATATCTCTTTTGTAGAAGTAAAACAACCAGACGGAAGTTTCAAAAAAGTACATGTAAAATTAGGTGGAAGCGACGGAATTAATGTACAAATTCTTTCTGGTATTGATAAAAATGCCGAGATCAAAGTATGGAATCCATCTAACAAAGACAAAGAAGAACTGAAAGAGAAAAAAGAAAATAAAGACAAAAAATAAGTTGATTGTTCTATAACAAAAATTCCGCACCATTTGGATGCGGAATTTTTTATTTATTAATGAGAATTTTAAAAATTTTAGAAAAACTTGCCTCTTTGTCGCATATTTGGGTTGTGCATATGCTTTTGCATAGAAGGCATCTTCAGTTGCTCTTTCATCATTTTTATTTGCTCGGTCATCATTCCAGAAGTATCTAATCTTTTGGCTTCTTCTAATAATTTTTGCGCATCTTGCTTTCTCCCTTTTTGTAGCGCAGTTGCTGCTAAATTTAGGGTTGCCATTGCACGATCGTGTTTCATATTCAGACCGTATTCCAATGCTTTTTTCATATAAGGTTCTACTTTTGCAGGATTATCTTGTGCCAAAGTAAGACCTTGTAAATAGTGGAAATAACCATATTGCGATTTATGCACTTGCGACTCATAATTGGTGATGTGTTTCAACCAATCTCCCGCTTTTTGCATATTTTGCTTACGCAATTGCCAAAAAGCCAACAAAATATATTCATTTTTGAAAAATAAAAAAATAGGAATGGCAGAAAGTATCACCAAAACAATTCCCCAACCAATATTTCGGTTGAACATCAAAAAAATTCCTGCAGCAATCATAATTGCAGCGATTACAAATTTTATATACTTATTCATTGTATAGTTTTAAAAACGGGTACAAAGATACTAAAATGCCTTGTAAGTGTGAAGCGAAAAAACGGTCATTATTTTATAGGATTTGTTTAAATTTTATTCAATAAAAATACTGCATCTTTCTTCATTATCTTAATTAAATAAACTTTGTTTATTCTTTTCTTTAACATTAATAAATTCAGTCAATTAAGTTCAAGAGATAAGAAATCAATAAATTGATTTTTAATTAAAAATCATTAAGTAATAGACTCTTAATTCCTTAATGTTACAACAAAATTTTAAAATCTAAACATCCGTTTATTAATAAAAAAAGGAAAACCTATTTCTTTGTTGGAACCTCTATTCTCTTAAAAGTTTGAAAACAGTAATCATACGCATTATCTTCATCTTTTTCAAAACAAATTTCTTCTGTTTTCTCCCAAATTTTTTCCTCTATTTTCGGAAAAAAAGTATCGGCTTCCCAAGTTCCTTTTACCAGCGTAACTTGTAATTCATCTGCTAAATCTATGCTCTGTTCATAGATTTTTCCACCACCTATTATGCAAATATGCTCATCAATTTTTTTACCAAATTTGATGGCTTCTTTTAAACTACCCACAATCAAAATACCCTCCTGAAACCAGTCTTTTTTGCTAGAAACTACTATATTGGTGCGATTTGGCAAAGGTTTACCAATACTTTCGTAGGTATTTCTCCCCATTATAATTGGGTGACCAGTCGTTAATTCTTTGAAATGCTTCAAATCTTTTGGCAAATGCCAAAGTAACTGATTTCCAGCACCAATCTCATTCTGAAGTCCCATTGCAACCACAATTGTTATCATTTTTTCTAATTTGTACAAATTTAGCACTAAATTTGTATATTTGGCTTCAAATTATTAAACAACAAAAATTTATAAATTATGAACAATAAGGGATGTTTTGGTATCGGAACCGTAGGTTTGGTACTTTTAGGTATAGTTGCACTTGCTATATTTTGGGGATTTGGTGCATACAATGGTCTTGTAAAAGGCAACAATGAAGTCCAAGAAAAATGGGCAAATGTAGAAACTGTTTACCAAAAAAGAGCAAATCTGATTCCTAATTTAGAAAATGCAGTAAAATCGTATTCTAAATTTGAACAAGAAACACTTACCAAAGTAGTAGAAGCCAGAAGCAAAGCAACTTCTATCACGATAGATTCAACCAATATGACCGAAGCAGATATGGCAAAGTTTCAGGCTGCACAAGGCGAATTAAGTGGTTCTTTAAGTAGATTGATGGCAGTAGTTGAACAATACCCAAACTTGAAAGCAGATCAACAATACATCGATTTCCAAAGAGAATATACTGCTATAGAAAACAGTATTCGTGCAGAAACCGTAACTTATAACGGAGCAGTTAAAGATTTTAACAACAGTGTTCAAACTTTCCCAAATAGTATTTTAGCAAGCATTTTTCCTAAATTTTCTGCAAAACCAATGTTTAAAGCAGATGCAGGTGCAAATAAAGCTCCAGAAGTTTTCAAATAAAAATGAATCCATTTCTCAGCAATTCACAAATGGCTTCCCTTGTGGAAGCCATTCAAACAGCCGAAGATTATTCTTCGGGTGAAATTAGAATTCATATAGATTCCACTTCTGATGTGAAAAACGCAAAAGTGGCTTTTGAAGTTTTTAAAAAACTTTGTATGCACCAAACTACTGAGAGAAATGCGGTGTTATTTTATGTAAATTTTGAGCAGAAATACCTCACAATAATTGGTGACGAAGGAATTCATAAAAAAGTAAAACAATCTTTTTGGGATCGACTTCACGACCAAATTACCACCGAGTTTGCCAACGGAAATTTTTACGACGGACTTAGAAATGCCGTTTTAGAAACCGGTGTAGAACTCAAAAAATATTTTCCAGTTTCTGGCGAAAATCCAAATGAATTATCCAATGAGATTAGTTTCTCTTAAACTCTTTTTTCTACTGTTGTTTGCAAGTTTCCACTTGCAAATTTCTGCACAAAAAGTCCCGAAAAAACCAGACATCCTTTATCCTGTATATGATAAAGTAGGATTGCTGTCTGATTCGGAACGAGAAATTCTGAACCAGAAACTGATCAAATTTTCAGATTCTACTTCTACCGAAATCGAAGTCATCATCATACCAACTACAGGTGGTGAAGATGTCAATTATTTAGCTACTTTGTACGGAGAACAATGGGGAATTGGGCAAAAAGACCTTAATAATGGGATCGTTTTTCTGATTGCAACAGAGGATCGCAAAATGTCGATACAACAAGGTCGTTCTGTAGAGAAATATCTTACAGCATCGGTTGCTGGTCAGATTATAGATTATTTGGTAACACCTTACTTCAAACAAGGGCAATATTACGAAGGCATCAATCGCGGAACTTCTGCAATTATGGATGCGGTGAAAGGTAAATACAAACCTCTTGCAAAAGACAATGAAGAAAGTGGCGGAATCAATATTTTTGAAATCATCATCATCGTATTTATCCTGATTTTGGTTTTCAGTTTTCTTTTTAGAAATAATGATAATGGCGGAAACGGAAATTTTGATGACGATGAAGATGTCATCTTATCAAGACGTGGACGCAGAAGTTATCCTGGTGGATTTTTCCCATTTCCGGGAAGTTTCGGAGGTGGCGGTTTCGGAGGTGGAAGTTCAGGTGGAGGATTTGGCGGTTTCGGAGGAGGCGGAAGTTTCGGAGGAGGCGGTGCTTCAGGTGGTTGGTAAATTATTTTTTTAAAATTTCTAAAAATTCTTCTTTCAATAAAAATAAAAAAGCAACTTTTTACAGGTTGCTTTTTTTTATATAATAACATTGTATATTTTTTTATTTCAAATAAACATCACCACCACTACTTTTTCGGATATTGGTTTGTAAATTCCCTAGCTTAAAGACGGTAATTTCACCAGAAGATGATGCATTTGCATTCAAAATTTTAGAAACAGAAACCACAATATCTCCACTGCTAGAAGCATCTAAATCAGCATTTTCTACTTGCAAATCTCTTGCTATAACATCTCCAGATGAATTAGAAGAAATCTTGGCATTTTTGGCTTTTCCACTGATTTTGATGTCTCCAGATGAAGACGAACTCACCTCTAATTTCACTGCCCAAATTTTTCCAGAAAAATCACCACTGCTATTCGCATTTATGATTAATTCATTGGCTTCTAAATTCCCCGAAATATCACCAGAACTAGAAACTTCAACCGTAGTTTTGTCTTGTTTGAAGGTATCTTTTACCGAAATTGAACCACTTGAATTTGCCATCAATTTGGTAAAATCTTTAGCATAGATTTTGGCCTTTACATTTTTAGTAGAAAACACACCTAATTTAGATTTTACGTAAATTTTTAAAAGTCCACCTTTGTTTTCTACCATAATTCGATCTATGATATCACTTGGTGCAGAGATTTCTACTTTTTCTTCGTTACTTTTATAGATTTCAGCATCTATAGAAGTGGCAACTGCTATTTCATCAAAATTTCCGGTAATGGTTTTGCTGGTAATTGGACCTTTTCCTTCATTAGCAATTGAAAAAGGAAACACGGTTTCTGCTTTAGTAGAATTAGCACAAGACAGCAATAGAATCGCTATTGCAAAAATGGGCATTAGTTTTGTTTTCATAATTTTAGACTTTATGTATATAAGACTACTTCATTAGCTAAAATGTTACATCTTTTTCTAAAAAATTAAAGAAAAAATTATTTTCACTTTAAAAATGAACAAAATTTACGCTAAAAAACAAGAATTTCATCATCAAAAAAAAATTAATATTAATGATAATAAAACAGCATCAATAAGAACTAAATTACATCTTTCAAGAAAGGAAGTCCACCTTGTGAACCTTTGTTAGCAGCTACTTTTCTGGATACATCATTCCCAAATTTCACACAATCTGAAATGGAGTTTCCGTGACAATAAGCAATGGCAAAACTTGAAGTAAAAGCATCTCCCATTCCCATTTTGTGTGCCATTTCTTCGGGATCATTTCGATAATATTTCATTTCATTCCCATCAAAAAAAACGGTAGAATTGCTATCATCTCTCACAAAAAGTTTATTGGGTAATTTTTTCAAAATATCTTCTCTACTTTCCTCTCCGAAAATGGTTGATAAATCATTACTTTTTGCAACAATAAATTCGGCATAATCGATAATTTCTAAAGAAAGTGGCTTTGCTGGTGCTGCATAAATCCCAATTTTCACGCCCAATTCTTTACATTTTTTGAATAAATATTCCACCGCAGTCATCGGAATTTCTAACTGCGTAAGAACCAAATCAGCCTGAAAAATTATTTTTTCGGCGATATCTATGTCAAAATGATTCAAATCATTATTTGCAGCAGGAACTACCACAATTGACGTTTTTCCTTTAGCAGAAGTTACATAAGCAGTTCCTGTTTCGTGTCTTGTTTTTTCAGCCACAAAACCTACATTTACGTGTTCATCTACCAAATTCCTAATCACTTGTTGACCATAAGGATCCATACCAACTGCACCCACAAAATAAACACTTGCACCTAATCTTGCAGTTGCAACAGCTTGGTTTGCACCTTTCCCTCCAAAAAAATTTTCAAAATTTTTGGCTAAAACCGTTTCATTGGGTTGCGGATGATGGTCGGTATTCAGAACCAAATCTACCGATGAACTACCAACTATTACAATTTTTGGTTGATAGGTGTTTTTTATTTTCATAGATTTTATAATAAGGAGTAAACTTAAGATATATTATTATGAACAAAAAATTAAATTACACTAATTTCTATTAATTCTGTAATAAATTTTACAGGCGAGTTTTTTGCAGAAAAAGCGATGTAAGTTGCATAAAAACCTTCACCATAGCCAGTTTCGAATGCTATCAGGTTATTAGGTGAAGATTCATTTAGTTTTAACAGTGCAAATTGATCGATGGATCCGTTTTCATCAAAAAAATGTTCGTGGAAAAACTCTTCGTAAATCCCCATAAAATCGGCTCCTTTTTTCTGAAATAATTCCTGCTCTAAATTATGAAGCATTTCTTGGGTTTCAAAATCCATAAAACAGCCCATTCCTGATTCTACCGGGAATCCAAAAATTTCGTCTTTTTGCAAGTCTTTTAGGTTTTGACCTTCGCAAAGTGCCATTTCCCAATGTGTGATTTCCTCTTGTGAAAACTGAATTTCTACATAAGCAACACAATTACTGTCTTTTTCTTTATGAATAAAAATCGGGAAATTTCCTAAAGGAAATTTTTGCAAAAAAGATGGTTTATCTGGCGTAATCAATGGATCACTTGCAACCAAAAAACCCGAACTGATGTAAAGATTTCCTGCATCGAAAGTTTCTAAAAGTGGAGTTTCTACAAAATTTTTGGAGAAAATTTTTTGAAGGTTTTCTAGGTGACTCATTTATTCGATTTAAGAACTAAGATAAAAGAACAAAGACTTTTAAAAATAGTAAAAGTCTTTTACTTGTGAATTACAATGATTTCAGTTTCTCCTCCAATAATGCAATTTTTTCTTGTGCATCTTGTAGTTTTTTGCGCTCTACTTCTACCACTTCTGGTTTTGCATTGGCTACAAATTTTTCGTTAGACAATTTCTTCTCTACCGAAATTAAGAAACCTTTTAAATATTTAATTTCTTCTTCGGTTTTTGCTTTTTCTTCGCCTAAATCTAAATTTTCACTGAAAGGAATGGATATTTCAGTATTTCCTGCCAAAAAGGTGAAACTTGGCTTATCAGTTTTTTGATTAAAGAAAATTTCTGAAATGTTTGCTAATTTTTCAATCACTTCTTTGTTTTCAAAATTTTGAACATTGGTAAAAACTTCTACGCTTTCTCTCGGTGAAATTCCTTTGGATTGGCGATAATTTCTAACACCTGAAATCACTTCTTTAGTAAAATCAAATGCTTCAAGTGTTTTATTATTAAATAGTTCCGCTTTTTTCTGTTGTGCAATTACCAATGCTTCATTTATATTTCTTTCAGAAATATTTTGGTACAATTCTTCGGATAAAAACGGCATAAAAGGATGCAATAATTTCATTAATTCCTCGAAATAAGCAATGGTTTTATCATACACTTCTTGGGAAATTCCTTCTCCGTAATTTGGTTTGATTGCCTCTAAATACCACGCACAAAAATCATCCCAAATCAGTTTATACACCAAATGCAACGCATCTGAAATTCTGAATTTTAAGAATTGGTCATCGATTTCAGCAATGGTTTTCTTTAAGGTATTCCCAAACCAATCTATCGTTTGCAAATCAGCTTTGTTGGCTGGTTTTTCTTCTTTGTTCCACCCTTGAATTAATCTATAGGCATTCCAAATTTTAGTGGCGAAATTACGACCTTGCAACATGAGATCTTCATCAAAAAGTAAATCGTTTCCTGCAGCAGAACTCAACAAAATCCCCACTCTTACAGAATCTGCTCCATATTTTTCTATTAATTCTAAAGGATCAGGTGAATTTCCGAGTGATTTCGACATTTTTCTGCGTTGTTTGTCGCGCACAATTCCCGTAAAATATACATTTTTGAAAGGAACTTTTTTTCGATATTCAATTCCCGCCATAATCATTCTGGCTACCCAAAAGAAAATAATATCGGGACCTGTTACCAAATCTGAAGTCGGGTAGTAATAATTAATGTCTTTATTTTCAGGGTTGAAAAATTCATCATCATTTTCATCAAGTAAACCATCAAATACTGAAATCGGCCACAACCAAGATGAGAACCACGTGTCGAGAGCGTCTTCGTCTTGTTTTAAGCTAGAAGCTAAAAGCTGGGAGTTGGAAGTTTTTTCTCTTGCGAGTTTTAATGCTTCTTCCAAATTCTCGGCGACTACGAAATCGTTTTCGCTATCACCATAATAATACGCAGGAATTTGTTGTCCCCACCATAATTGTCGAGAAATATTCCAATCTCGGATGTTTTCCATCCAATGTTTATAGGTATTTTTGAATTTTTCTGGGTGAAATTTCACCTCATCATTCATCACCACATCAAGAGCAGGTTTTCCCAATTCAGCCATTTTCAAAAACCATTGCACCGAAACTTTCGGTTCAATTACCGCACCTGTTCTTTCGGAAGTTCCTACTTTATTTACATAATCTTCCGCTTTTAGCAAAAGACTTTTTTCTTCTAATTCTTTGGCAATCAATTTTCTTACTTCAAAACGGTCTTTTCCGTTGTAATGAAGTCCGTGTTCGTTCAGTTTTCCGTCATCATCTAAGGAATCAATCATTGGTAATTGGTGTTTTTTACCAATTTCGTAGTCATTAATATCATGAGCTGGAGTAATTTTTAAAGCACCAGTTCCGAATTCGATATCTACATAATCGTCTTCAATAATTGGTACTACTCTATTTACAATAGGTACAATGACATTTTTACCTTTCAGATGTGCATATTTTTCGTCATTCGGATTTACACAAACCGCAACATCACCAAAAATAGTTTCAGGTCGGGTTGTAGCAACAGAAATAAATTCTTCAGAACCTTCAATTTTATATTTTAAAAAATATAATTTACCGTTGAGTTCTTTATAAATCACCTCCTCATCAGAAATATTGGTTTTTGCTTCCGGATCCCAATTTACCATTCGGTATCCTCTGTAAATCAAACCTTTATTATATAAATCAACAAAAGATTTGATCACTTGCTGAGATAATTTCGGTTCCATCGTGAAACGAGTTCGTTCCCAATCGCAAGAACAGCCCAATTTTTTGAGTTGCTCCAAAATGGTTCCTCCGTATTTATCGGTCCATTCCCAAGCGTGTTTTAGAAATTCTTCTCTAGAAATTTCAGATTTATTAATTCCTTCAGATTTCAGTTTTGCTACCACTTTT
Organism: uncultured Flavobacteriales bacterium; assembly: GCA_937876095.1. Lineage (GTDB taxonomy): Bacteria > Bacteroidota > Bacteroidia > Flavobacteriales > Weeksellaceae > CALFIE01. The sequence goes on from CALFIE010000010.1 coordinate 66,206, forward strand.
GCCTCGGTTGCAATAGAAGCGTGGTCTGTACCAGGAATCCAACATGCGTTGAAACCTTGCATTCTGGCTCTACGAACCAAAACATCTTGAATGGTATTATTCAACATATGTCCCATGTGAAGAATTCCTGTAACATTGGGAGGCGGAATTACAACAGTATAAGGTGGTCTATTGTCTGGTACAGAATGAAAATAGTTGTTCTCTAACCAGTATTGGTACCATTTTTGTTCGGTTTCTTGCGGATTGTATTTATCTGAAATTTGCATAAAATTAACTTGAAAATTAAGTTTGGCCTAGGTTTTGCAAAAATAAGTTAAAACGAAAAATATTATCGTATTATTTAAAAAAAAATTTAACTTTGTATCTTAATTATTATCAAACTAGAAATTTTAAAAAAAATGAAAAAAATATTTACAACTTTCGCATTGGTTGGTACTGTAGTTTTAGCAGCTGCACAAACCATCAGTTTCGACAAAACAACTTGGGATTACGGAACCGTGAAAACAGGTGCAGATGGACACAGAGTTTTTGTAGTAAAAAACACTGGTGACAAACCACTTATTTTATCAAATGTAAAAGCATCTTGTGGTTGTACCACACCTGAATTTAGCCAAGCTCCAATTATGCCAGGAAAATCTGCAGAAATAAAAGTTGGTTACAATACAGGAATCAATGGTGTTTTCACCAAACAAATAGAAGTTTTTTCTAACGATCCACAAAATAGCAGAACTGTTTTATTCATTAAAGGAACGGTAGATCCTAAAGCTGCAGAAGCAAAACCTTTGACTGCAGAAGAACAAAAAAAAGCTGCTGAGTTAAAAGCAAAGGAAGAAAAAGCCAAAGCTAAAGAAGCCAAAAAAGAAGCTAAAAAAGCAAGACACGCTGCAAAAGCTGCTTAATCAAAAAATAAGTTTTTATAATAAAAATAACCGCTTCAAAAAATTGAAGCGGTTATTTTATTATTTTTATAGTCTAAAAAATACTTATGGAAAATTTCACTCAAGAATTTTTAATTAAAGAAAATACCAACTTCAAAATAAATGATTTTTCAACTAAATATAAAGGGGAAATTGAAAAAGATGAAGGTGAAGAATTACTTTTAGAAGAAAAAGAACAGTTACGTAATTTGCAAGAAAAACTCTATGCAGATGGTAGCAAATCGCTCCTGATTGTAATTCAAGCAATGGATGCTGCCGGAAAAGATAGCTTGATTGAGCATGTTTTCGGTGGTGTAAATCCGCAAGGTTGCGAAGTAACCAGTTTCAAAGCACCAAATACCAAAGAATATGCTCATGATTTCTTGTGGAGACACGCAGTTGCAATTCCCGAAAAAGGAAAAATTGGGATTTTCAACAGAAGTCATTATGAGAGTGTTTTGGTCTGCAAAGTACATCCTGAATACAATTTAAGTGAAAAAGTGTGGAAAAACGTTTCAGATTTCGATGAAAAATTCTGGGAACACCGATACGAAAGCATCCGAGATTTTGAAAAAAATTTGAGTAGAAACGGCACCAAAATCATCAAAATTTTCCTCCATGTATCGAAAGACGAACAGAAAAAACGCTTTCTTGGCCGAATAGATGAACAAGAAAAAAACTGGAAATTTGCTTTGGGTGATCTGAAAGAACGTGCACTTTGGGACGAATATATGAAAGCCTATGAAAAAGCCATCAACGAAACTTCAACCGAAAATGCACCTTGGTACGTTTTACCAGCAGATAACACGTGGTTTGCAAGATTGGCTGCAATACAAATCATTACAAAAACCATTGAAGAAATGAATTTAAAATTTCCTGTACTTTCTGCAAAAGATGTTGCAGAACTAACAGAAGCAAAAAAACAGCTAGAATCGGAGTAATTAGAATACTTGAATTTTAGAGTAAATGAGTTCCTGATTTTCTGAGTTTTTGATAAAATAGTTGTTTGAGAATTTGATAACTTTTAACTACGAAACTCATAAATCATATCTCGAAACTCGTATCTTGAACCCAAAAAATCCACGAGAAAATCTATAAGCCGGATTCTGTAAATTCGCCGAAACGAAAACGCTTGTTATTTATCTGCGATTTGTATTACTACAAAACTGGTGCTGTTTACCCCTCGATTTTCGCAGCGAGCAGCTGCTAGTTGCGGATTACTCTGCAACACTCGATATACTTAACATTGCATCGCATAGAGTTTACCTGATTTCACTATAAATTAATATACATTCTTTCTGTTGCACTGGTCCTATTCTCGCGAATGAAGGTTGTTAACCTTTATGCTGCTCTGTGATGTCCGGACTTTCCTATCCCCAAAAATTTGAGAATCAACAAGCCAATCTTCTCGTGGACTGCAAAGGTACGGAAAATTTTGGGTGATGGAAGATGGAAGTAAGAAGATGAAACCTTATAATCCTAATCTTTCTATAAAAATGAATTTAAAGTAGAAACGTCGACTTTGGCGCATTCAGTTAATGATTAAAAAAAATTCTGCAAAATCGGAAAAATTTGCATAGCAAAGTGTTCAATCTATCAATTCTTTGACAATCTTGGAAAACCTTTGCTAATTGTTATCGTTCACTTTTTATTGTATTTATTGTATTTCCATTTGTTAGTTCCTAATTCTGAGTCTGTAATTAAGTCTTTTTAGTCTTGTAGTTTCTTGTTTGGCAGTCATAACCCAATTTGAAGACGGTTTTCTATATGTTGGTGCAAGAGATTGAAAATAATCCCACGCTTTTTTATTTGCTTTAAATATTTTTTCTAGTTCGGGTGAAAATTTCATTTCTTCATTTTCAAAAGCATATATTTTTGATTTGCTTTCACTTCTATTTTTAAAACTTTCAAGTCCTGATTCTTGCATTAAACCTTGTTCAATTAATAATTCTACCTTTTTTATATTTACTGCACTCCAAATACTTGTTTTCTTTCTTGGTGTAAAACGAATTTTATAACTGTCTTTGTCAATTGAATGTTTAACTCCGTCTATCCAACCAAAACATAAAGCTTGGTCAACAGATTCTGACCAAGTCATTGAAAGTTTACCAGAACCCACTTTGTAAAATCCAACAATAAGTTCTTTTTCTTTATCATAGTTATTTTCTAACCAAAACCTAAATTCATTTTGTGTCGAGAAAAATATTGGTGTCATATAATCGTCATATTCAATTTATACATTCAGTCTTACAATGACAGCTAACACAAAGTTTATCGTAATTTGAAAATACTTCAATTCCTTCTAATCGTAATTTTTCAATAAGTTGAATAGGTATATTTTCTACTGCAACAATCATTATGAAAGACATTCATTTTGTGGTATTTAGAATAACAAATATATGAAATTGTCATCAATCAAAAAATTTAAGATTCATTCGAAGTCTTTCTGTCATTAAATAAATGAAACCAAGAACTCTTGGTACTTTTCATTAAAAAAATTAACTTCGTGAATTCTAATATACATATTTTGGACGCCAAACAAAAAGAATTTTCCGCATTAATCAAAGATAATCAAGGTTTGATTATTAAGGTTTCTCGGCTGTACACCAATTCTCTGGAAGACGAGCAAGATCTTTTTCAGGAAATTGTACTACAATTATGGCGCAGTTTCGATTCTTTCAAAGGACAATCCAAAATTTCCACCTGGATGTACAGAGTCGCGCTGAACACTGCAATCACACTTTTTAGAAAAAAAACAAAATCTCCACAAACAGATGAATTAATGGACTATCATCATTTCCATTTGTTGGAGGATGAGAATGAAAAACAACAACAAATATCTGTACTCTACAAAGTCATCAAAATGCTCCCAAATATAGAAAGAGCAATAGTAATGATGTATTTAGATGATTTAGCCTACAAAGATATTGCCGAAAATTTGGGTATTACGGAAGTAAATGCACGCGTGAAAATGAATAGATTAAAAAAAACACTTAAAGAGCTAATGCAAAAACATGGATAATTTTGACTTAGAAAAGCTAAAAAAAACTTGGCAAGAGCAAGACGTTCCGCCAAAATACGAGCAAAGTGACATTCTGAAAATGCTCAACAAAAAATCTAGAAATTATGTGAAGTATATTCTCTGGATTAGCATTATAGAGTTTCTACTTTTTGTAGCGGCAATTATTTACACGATTTTCAAATCACCAGATGATCAATCTATGATACATATTTTAGAAAAATTGGGCGTAAAAAATAACGATGATATAGAAGCAGATTTGGCACATCTTTTCTTTGGACTTAGAGTGGTAAGTATCGTATTAACTTCTATTTTTGTGTATTTATTCTATCAAAATTACACCAAAATCAATGTAGAGTCTAATCTCAAAAAATTTATTTTACAAATTTTGAAATTCAAGAGAACCGTAAATTCATTTATAGTGGCAAACATTGTACTTTTCATGATATTTATAGGTATTTTGACGGCAGCAACTTTCAGAATTATGTCTGAGCAAAACATACAATTGAACATTCCAACTATGATTGGCTTTTTATCAGGAGTGGTAATTACTGCATTTCTCGGTGTACTTCTGTCGCTCATCTATTACCGATTGGTTTACGGAATTATTATGAGGAAATTAGGAAAAAACCTTACACAATTACAAAAAATTGAATCAGAAGAATAGTATATTTTACTTTTCTCACACCAAAAAACTAGAGTTCTTTTCTTAATCTCGCAACAGGAATGTTGAGTTGTTCCCTATATTTAGCAATGGTACGTCTAGCAATATTGTAACCGCGATCTTTCAACATATCTACCAATGCATCATCTGTATGAGGTTTTCGTTTGTCTTCTTGCGAAATAATTTCTTGCAAATGGTTTTTGATTTCTTTAGTAGAAACTTCCTCACCTTCGTCATTAGTCAAAGAATCAGAAAATAAATTTTTGAGATATACAATTCCGTTTGGTGTGTCTGCATATTTGCTTTTCACAACCCTAGAAATGGTAGAAATATCAAAACCTGTAATATCTGCAATATCTTTCAGAATCATTGGTTTGATATTTTTTTCGTCACCTGTCAAAAAATAATCTTTTTGTAGTTTTACAATTGCAGAAATGGTTTGCAAAAGTGTGTTTTGGCGTTGGTTAATAGCATCTATATACCATTTTGCAGCATCTAATTTTTGTTTAATAAAAAGTGCAGCTTGCTTGTGTTCTGAAGAATTTTTATCGTGAGAATAGGTTGATAAAATATCTTTGTACTCTTCTGAAACTCGCAAAGTAGGTGCGTTTTTACTGTTGAGTAGTGGAATTATCTGATTGTCTTTTATCTGTATAACAAAATCTGGAATAATCTCTTGGTTGATGGTAATGGTTTGCGTTTCAAAATTACCCCCAACTTTTGGTGACAATTTAGAAATCACATCTAATGCTTTTTTCAGATCAACCTCATCAATATCATATTTGTGCAAAATTTTGTTGTAATGCTTATTGGTAAGTGCATCAAACTGATGTTTTAAAATATTTCCCGCCAAAATTACCGATTTGTCTGGACTTACTTTTTTCTCAATTTGAAGAAGCAAACATTCTCGCAAATCTCTTGCACCAACTCCAGCTGGATCTAGTTTTTGTATGTAATTTTCGATAATATCATTCACTTTTTCGTGTGTGGTATATATTCCTTGCGAAAAAGCCAAATCATCTACCAATTGTTTTGTTTCTCTACGCAAATAACCATCTTCATCTAAATTTCCGATGATGTATTCACAAATTTTCAGATCATCTGGTTCTATAGAACTGAGTCTAATTTGCTCTAAAAGATAATCGTACAAAGATTGACCTTCTGTAAGTAAGCTCTCATTATCATACTCTTCATCGTCTGCAGAATAGTTGCTTGAAGCTGTTTTGTAGGCAGGCTCATCATCAAAAAGATAATCATTGACATCAAAATCGGTATCTCCTGAAGAATCACCATCATAAGGTTCATCTAGCGATGAGTATTCATCATCTGAACTGCTATCATCTGACACTTTTTCTAGTGCAGGATTTTCTTCTAATTCGCGTTCTAATTCCTCTTCAAACTCCATTGTATGAAGTTGAATCAACTTCATCAATTGAATTTGCTGAGGTGCCAATTTTTGCCCTAGTTTGAGTTGTAAGTGTTGTTTAAGCATTTTTTGCTAAATATCTTCTTTAGTCTATATTCTATAAATCACTATTACTTTTACACAATAGGTATTATGATATAATTCAATTTATTATTCAAAATTTTTGACTAAAAGTACAAAATTATTATCAAAATATAACAATAATTCTAAAATTCTGCATTTTTTGGCGTTCTCGGGAACGGAATTACGTCTCTTATATTCGTCATACCCGTCACAAAAAGCACCAAACGCTCTAATCCCAACCCAAATCCTGCGTGTGGAACCGACCCAAATTTTCTGGTATCTATATACCACCACAATTCGTGTTCATCTACGTGCATTTCGGTCATTTTGGCTTTCAAAATTTCTAAACGATCTTCTCTTTGTGATCCACCTATAATTTCGCCAATTCCTGGGAACAACACATCCATGGCTGCAACAGTTCTTCCTTCTTCATTCAGTCGCATATAAAATGCTTTGATTTCTTTGGGATAATCAAACAAAACTACCGGTGATTCAAAATGTTTTTCTACCAAAAATCGCTCGTGCTCTGATTGCAAATCTGCACCCCATTTCTCAATAGGATATTGGAATTTACCTTTTTTATTTTCTTTAGAATTCATCAAAATATCAATGGCTTCAGAATAACTTACTCGCATAAATCTTTTTTTGATGACGTTTTCTAATTTCTCTATCAAACCTTCAGAAGCACGATCTTTTTCTGGTTTTTGTTTTTGTTCTTCTGCAAAACGTTTATCTAAAAATTCTAAATCATCTTTACAATTTTCTAAAACATATTTAATCACATATTTCAAAAAATCTTCGGCCAAATCTATATTATCTTCTAGATTATTGAAGGCAACTTCTGCTTCTACCATCCAAAATTCTGCAAGATGTCTGGTTGTATTTGAATTTTCTGCCCGGAAAGTAGGCCCAAAAGTATAGACTCTACCTAAACCCATAGCTGCGGTTTCTGCTTCTAACTGTCCTGAAACGGTAAGATTGGTTTTTTTACCAAAAAAATCCTGTGAAAAATCTATTTCTCCTGCTTCATCTCTAGGAATTTGATCAAGGTCAAAATTGGTTACACCAAACATTTCACCGGCACCTTCTGCATCTGCACCCGTAATAATTGGCGTATTGAGATAGAAAAAATCCCTCTGATTAAAATACTGATGAATGGCAAAACTCACTGCACTTCTCACTCTAAAGACCGCTCCAAAAAGATTGGTTCTGAAACGCAAATGCGCTTGTTCTCTAAGGATTTCTAGAGTATGTTTTTTTGGTTGAAGTATCGTTTTATCTCTTTCTTCGGTGAAATTATCACCTAGAATCACGATTTTTTTTGCGATGATTTCAATGCTTTGTCCGGAACCCTGACTTTCTATAACTTCACCAGTAATTTTAAGTGATGCAGCCGTACTGATTCCTTTAATAATATTTTCATCAAAATTTTCGTAATCTACTACGACCTGAACATTGTTAATAGTAGAACCATCATTCAGAGCGATAAATCTGTTCGAGCGAAATGCACGAACCCAACCTTGAATGGTGATATCGTGGTGTAATAGTTTCTTATAATCTGCTAAAATTTCTTTTATGGTCTGCTTTTTCATTTATAAAATTTATATTCAATTTCGTAAGCAAGTTACTGTTTTACTCTTGCTTTTCTTATAAGTATAATTGGCAAAAATAAGAAAATTAGCGGTAAAAATCTGTTTATTTTTGAAGAAAATCAAAAATTAGTACGGTTTATAATTACTGAATTTCAAAAGTACAATCGATTGTTATATTTCAGTTATCGCACAAAAAAAGCGAGAAAAATATTCTCGCTTCTTGTATTTATTTTTTAGGTTTTTGTTGTTGCTGCGTTTTTTGTTGCTCTTGTGCTTGCTCCATCATTTCTCGCATTCTTTTCTGGAATTTACCTTCTTTCTTTGGTGGTGCAGCTTTATTGGCTTGTATTTGTGCATGAATTTTCTTCTCATCTAGAATCCAATATTTTATGGCTAGAATTATGAAAATATTCAAAGCATTTGATACAAAATAGTACCAAGATAAACCTGAAGAAGAGGTATTTAAAAAGAAAAAGAAGGTAATTGGGAAAATATACATCATCACCTTCATATTTGGCATTCCTGGTGCAGTTGGTTGTTGCATACTACCCGAAGTCATAATCGTGTAAATTAATACCACAACTGTACAAGCAATTGCAAAAATACTTATGTGCTCCCCAATTAATGGAATATTAAATGGTAATTTAATCACATCATCATACGCAGTAAGATCTTTGGCGAACCAAAAACTTTTGTCTCGTAAATCTATAAAATTTGGGAAAAATCTAAATAATGCATAGAAAATCGGAATTTGTACCAATGCTGGTAAACAACCAGCCATTTGATTCACACCAGCTTTTCGATAGACTGCCATGGTTTCTTGCTGCTTCTTCATAGCATCTGCATTTTTAAACTTCTCGTTTACTTCGTCTATTTCTGGTCGAATTACCCGCATCATTGCACTCAATTTATGTTGTTTGTACATAATAGGTGACAATAGTAGTTTTACGATGATTGTTAACCAAAAAATTACCCAACCTGCTGCAATTCCCCAACTTGCAATTAGATTGTACATTGGGATAAAGAACCAACGGTTCATAGAGCCAATAAATGACCAACCCAATGGTAAAATTTCATCGAAATTTTTGTCATAAGATTTCAGTAGAGGCAAATCGAGAGGCATAAAATACCATTTGAAATTTTGATTCAATTCGTTGGAAGCCAAATCTACCTGACCATCAAAATTAAATTTTTTCAAAAAATCGCCTTCATCTATCATTTCTTGTGAACCTTTAGAATTTTTGAAACCATTTTGTGGTTCAATTACCGCCGTGAAAAACTGCTGTTTCACTGCTAACCAATTGAGTGTTTCTTCTGATTCACTCATATCGGTTCTGCCATCATAATCATAACTTCCATAATTATCAAAAGCATAACCAAATTCTGAATGGGTTTGTTCTTGGGAGCGACCTTTTTCCATTCCACGAACATTGTAATCCCAAATAAAATCTGCCTTGTTGTTGGCAACTAATTGATTCAGACCTTGTGTTTTCACATTGAAATCTACCGTATATTTATCTAGTAATGTGTAGATAAATTGTATGGTTGCTCCATTTACATTGGTTTGTAAAGTGACTGAATTTCCGTTTTGTGACCCCGAAAAAACTAAATCTTTGGTATTGAAAATTTTGCCTGTTTTATCTTGAAACTGAAATCCATACGTGGAATTATTTTTATCAAAAAGCAACAATTTGCGATCATTTGCATCGGTTTTTTTATCGTATGCTTTGTATTCGTTGAGTTCTACGGTAGAAATCTGACCTCCCAAAGTTGCAATTGACAACGATAATTCTTTATTTTTGAGTAGAATTTGCTGAATTGCAGTACTTTTCACTGCATCATTCATATTAACTACTGCAGTTGGCTGAATTTTTTGGGTAGGAACTACTTGCGTAGTATTTGTTTTGTTTTGCGCATCTGCAGCCAATTTATCTTTGGATTGTTTATTTTGAAAATAAAACATAAATCCAAATAAAATAACCGAGAAAAGGGCAAAACTGATGAGTTGATTTTTATCTAATCCGTTGTTCTGTTGCATATTGATTTTTTGAAAATTTCACTTGAACTGTGTTCAGTGCGATTGTTTGGTCAAAAAGTATTCCTAACTTTTTTGGCTGACAAAATTACCATTTTATTTTGAATTGAAAAGTTGGAATTTCTGAACAATTATTTTTTATTTTTTGCAGCATGGTTCACCAATGCTATGAAAAGTGGATGCGGTGTTGCAACGGTACTTTTGTATTCAGGATGATATTGTACCCCAATATAAAAAGGGTGATTCTGTAACTCTATGGTTTCTACCAATTTTGTCTCTGGATTAAAACCAGTTGCAATCAGTCCGTTTTTTTCAAAATCATCTTGATATTCTGAGTTGTACTCGTATCTGTGACGGTGTCTTTCTGCAATATTTTTTTGTCCGTAAATTTCAAGAAGTCTAGAACCTGGTTTTAGATGGCATTTCCAACTTCCTAAACGCATAGTTCCACCTTTTTCTTCTATGGTTTTCTGTTCTTCCATCAATGAAATAACAGGAAATTTGGTCGTAAGATCAAATTCTGCAGAATTAGCATCTTTGAAATCCAACACATTTCTGGCAAATTCTATAGTCATGATTTGCATTCCTAGACAAATTCCCAAAATCGGAATGTTATTTTCTCGGGCAAATTTCGCTGCCAAAATTTTACCTTCAATTCCGCGATCGCCAAAACCTGGTGCAATAAGCATTCCATCTATTCCATTCAATTCTTCGGCAATATTTTCAGAAGTCAAATCTCCACTGTACACCCAACGTAATTTTACATCAGTTTCTACATGTGCACCTGCATGTATGAAGGCTTCTGCAATAGATTTATAGGAGTCTTGCAGCGACACGTATTTCCCAACCAAAGCAATTTCGATTTTCTTTTTCGGGTTTTTATATTTTTTAAGGAAACTTTTCCAATCCTTCAAATCGGCTTCTTGATCGGTTGGTAAATCTAATTCTCTCAAGACTACTTCATCAAATTTTTGTTTTTGCAACTCTAAAGGTACCTGATAAATGGTATCTACATCTTTACATTCAATTACATTTTCTATTCCTACATTGCAAAATTGCGCCAATTTAGCTTTTATTTCTTTACTAATGAAATGCTCGGTTCTACATACCAAAACATCTGCCTGAATTCCAGATTCCATCAATTGACGAACGGAATGTTGAGATGGTTTGGTTTTCAACTCACCACTAGAAGCCAAATATGGTAACAAAGTAAGGTGAATTACCATACAGTTTTTTTCACCTAATTCCCAGCGTAATTGACGAACACTTTCTATATAAGGCAAAGATTCTATATCTCCTACTGTTCCGCCAATTTCTGTAATGATAATGTCAAAATCTTGTTTAGCCAAAATTTTGATTCGGCGCTTAATTTCATTGGTAATGTGCGGAATTACTTGTACGGTTTTACCCAAAAAATCTCCCCGTCTTTCTTTTTCGATTACGGTTTGGTAAATTCTACCGGTAGTTACATTGTTGTTTTGTGATGTAGTAGAGTCTAGAAAACGCTCATAATGCCCTAAATCCAAATCGGTTTCGGCACCATCTTCGGTTACATAACATTCACCGTGTTCATAAGGATTAAGTGTTCCTGGATCAATATTAATATAAGGATCCAATTTCTGAATGGTCACACGAAAACCACGAGATTTCAATAAAAGACCGAGAGAAGCAGAGACAATTCCTTTACCAAGTGACGAGGTGACACCTCCTGTTACAAAGATGTATTTGGTTTGCTTTTTACTCATTAGATTAGGTTTTGGCAAAGTTAAACTAAATTGTTTAACAAGACAATTTTTTGAAAATTGAAATTGATAAATTTTTGAAATGAATTGTTTTGTATTGTGTTTTGGCGCGAGCGAAGCGAGCGTAAGAGAGTTGCCTATCATCCAAAAAAAATCCTTTCAAAAATTTGAAAGGATTTTCTATTACTAAAAATAGTTTTCTTTGGCGCTCGCCAAGATTTCTACTTTCTGATATTACATCATTCCTGGCATTCCACCTCCCATGTGTGGCATTGCTGGTTCATCTTTTTTGATTTCGGTAATTACACACTCTGTGGTAAGTAGCATTCCTGAAACTGACGCTGCATTTTCTAGTGCAACTCTCACTACTTTGGTAGGATCTATAATTCCTGCTTCGTACATATTTACAAAAGTGTCATTTTTTGCATTAAATCCGAAATCACCTTTTCCTTCTGAAACTTTTGCAACAATTACAGAACCTTCTCCACCTGCATTAGCTACAATCTGACGAAGTGGTTCTTCAATCGCTCTTTTTACAATTTTGATACCAGTAGATTCATCTTGGTTGGCTCCTTCAAAATCTAGCACTGCAATTGCTCTTACTAAAGCAACACCACCACCAGGAACTATACCCTCTTCTACTGCGGCTCTAGTTGCGTGCAATGCATCATCAACACGATCTTTTTTCTCTTTCATTTCTACTTCAGAAGCTGCTCCTACATAAAGAACTGCAACTCCACCTGCTAATTTTGCTAATCTTTCTTGCAATTTTTCTTTATCATAATCAGAAGTAGTAGATTCCATTTGTGCTTTTATTTGGTTAACTCTACCTTTGATCTCTGTTTCGTTACCTGCACCATTTACAATAGTAGTATTATCTTTGTCAATGGTTACTTTTTCAGCTCTACCTAACATTTCTATGGTTACATTTTCCATGTTGAATCCTCTTTCTTCAGATACAACTTGTCCACCTGTTAAGATTGCAATATCTTCTAACATTGCTTTTCTACGATCACCAAATCCTGGAGCTTTAACCGCAGCAATTTTTAGAGAACCACGTAATTTATTTACCACCAAAGTTGCCAAAGCTTCACCATCTACTTCTTCAGAAATAATAAGAAGAGATTTTCCTTGTTGTGCAACTGGTTCTAGAACTGGCAATAATTCTTTCATGGAAGAAATTTTCTTTTCCACTAAAAGGATGTAAGGATTTTCTAATTCTGCAACCATTTTTTCTGCATTGGTTACAAAATATGGAGATTGGTAACCTCTATCGAACTGCATTCCTTCTACTACATCTACAGTAGTATCTGTACCTTTTGCTTCTTCTACGGTGATTACTCCTTCTTTTCCTACTTTCCCGAAAGCTTCAGCTATTAATGAACCGATGGTTTCATCATTATTTGCAGAAATAGAAGCAACTTGTTTTATTTTTTCAGCGTCATTCCCTACTTGTTGAGATTGAGATTTAAGATTGTCTACTACTGCAGTTACAGCTTTATCAATTCCTCTTTTCAAATCCATAGGATTTGCACCAGCTGCTACATTTTTAAGACCTTCTCTTACAATTGCTTGTGCTAGAACAGTAGCGGTAGTAGTTCCGTCACCTGCAATATCATTGGTTTTAGAAGCTACTTCTTTTACCATTTGAGCTCCCATATTTTCTACACGGTCTTCTAATTCTATTTCTTTTGCTACAGAAACACCATCTTTAGTAACATGAGGTGCACCGAAAGCTTTTTCTATTACTACATTTCTACCTTTTGGTCCTAAAGTAACTTTTACCGCATTTGCCAATGCATCTACTCCTCTTTTTAGGGCGTCTCTAGATTCTATATCGAATTTTATTTCTTTTGCCATTTTTTTTAAAGATTTTAGACGTCAGATTTTAGACGTCAGATTTTTTTACTATTTTTAATTGATTACACCACATTTCGGTCTGAAATTTAGTATCTGTTATATGAAATCTATCCTAGAATTCCCAACAAATCGCTTTCTCTTACGATAAGATAATCATTACCATTAAGCTTCAATTCAGAACCAGAATATTTACCATAAAGTACTTTGTCCCCAATTTTTACGGTCATAGGTTCATCTTTTTTACCATCGCCAACTGCTACAACAGTTCCTTCTTGTGGTTTTTCTTTTGCAGTATCTGGAATAATAATTCCTGATGCAGTCTTCGTTTCAGCTTGAGTTGGTTCTACCAAAACTCGATCAGCTAGAGGTTTAAAATTAATTGACATATTGATATTATTTTTTTAAATTATTTGCTAGTTGCTCCTCCATTTTTGTGCCATGCAAATTTAGGTGAAAAAGTGTCAGTTACAATTTTAAAATTTTGGAAAATTTGGCAGAAAAAAAGTCATTCATAAAAAATGAATGACTAAGTATACAGATTATTTTATTTTAACTTAAGGACAAAGTTCTGCATATTTGCTAAGTATACATTTAATGCTATTCTTACTCCTGTGTGAGATTATTTCACCGAAACCTGCATAGGATTCACCTCTCCTTTTGCTGCGCCTCTTGCTTGTCTTTGTCTTTCTTTGAATACTTTGAATTTTGAACTTTCGGTAAAAGTTCCCCAAGAATTGTTGCTGGTATCTATATCTGCAGTTTCTCTCATAGGATCAAGTTGTATGGATTTTAATTTTTTATCAAAATAATAGGTTCTGGAGACTTTTTTCTCATCTTTTCTCCAAATTTGAGCAGGTAATTTATCTGTTTTTTTGCTACCATCTTCGAAGGTGAATTCTAGAATAATTGGCATTACCAAACCGCCTTTATTAGAAAAATCTATTTGATAAGCGGTAATGTTTTTCAGAGATTCCTTCGTTTTTGCATCTACATTAGAAGGTGCATCTATATTGAAAGAAAACTCTTTGTTGGTGTCAACTTTTTCTATATTTCTATCATATCTCCAGTAGAAATCTTGCGTTTGCTTGTCTTTATCTGTATAGAATGTAATTTTTTTGTCTTCTCTATTTCTAATTTTAGAAATATCTTCAAATTCATTCAAATCTGGTTTTTCTATCTTGTATTTAATTTCTCTAGCTTTTCCTACCGCATCAAAATCAGGTGTAGAGACCGTCACTTTATCTATAGCAATATCTACAGGATCGGTTCCGTAGAACCAGCCACGCCAAAACCAATCCAGATTTTCAGCACTTGCATCATTCATAGTTCTGAACAAATCTGCAGGTTCCGGATGTTTGAAAGCCCATCTTTTTGCATAGGTTTTGAAAGCTTTATCAAAAAGTTCTCGTCCCATAATTGTTTCGCGCAAAATATTGAGACCAGTTGCAGGTTTTGCGTAAGCATTTGGACCAAAACGAGCAATATTTTCAGAATTGGTCATTATTGGCTCCAATTCATCTTTTGGCAATTTCATATAATCTACAATTGTGAAAGCTGGACCACGTTTAGACGGGAATTTGTTGTCCCAAAGTTCCTCGGTTAAATATTCGACAAAAGTATTGAGACCTTCATCCATCCAAGTCCATTGTCTTTCGTCTGAATTGATGATCATCGGGAAAAAATTGTGACCAACTTCGTGAATCACTACTCCTAACATTCCGTTTTTTGTTCCTTCGGAATAGGTTCCATCTTCTTCGGTTCTACCATAATTGAAGCAAATCATAGGATATTCCATTCCGTTTGAAGCTTCTACCGATTGTGCAATAGGATAAGGATACGGAATTGTAAATTCTGAATACGTTTTTATAGTATGAGCAACCGCTTTCGTAGAAAATTTTCGGTACAAACCATACGCTTCTTTACCGTAAAAACTCATACACATCACTTTATTATTATTTTCTTTGATGAGTTGTGGCATTGCATCCCAAACAAATTTTCTAGAAGAACCCCACGCAAAATCACGCACATTTTCAGCCTCGAAAACCCAAGTTTTTCGTGCTTTGGATTTTGTTTTTTCAGAATTTTTGGCTTCTTCTAGCGTAACAATTTCGGTAGGTTCGGTTGCATTTTGCGCTTTTTTCCATCTAGCAATTTGTGCTGCAGACAACACTTGTTCATAATTTTTACCAACTCCAGTTGCTCCAATTATGTGATCTGCAGGAACATTCATACTGACTTTAAAATTTCCAAAAGTAAGCGCAAATTCTCCACGACCTGTAAATTGGTTGTTTTGCCACCCTTTGAAATCTGAGTACACACACATTCTAGGATACCATTGTGTCATGGTAAAAATATGATTACCATCTTCTGGGAAAAACTCATAACCACCTCTTCCCCAAAATTCCATACGATTTGGAATATTGTAATTCCAATCTATTTTAAAGGTAAAAGTCTCCCCTTTTTTCAGAATTTTTGGCAAATCTATGCGCATCATCGTCTTGTTGACAATGTATTGAAGAGGATTACCATTTTGATCGGTCACTTTTTCTAAATTAACACCATAACCATTGTTTTTTGCAGGCAAATCAGTAGTTCGCAAAGAAGAATCAGAGGTTTGTGATGGTAGAGACGAGCCAAATTCATATCCCGCATTTTTTACGGTAGATTGTTCATTTTCATCTAATTGTAACCAAAGATATTCTAAATCATCGGGTGAATTATTGTAGTATTTTATAGTTTCAGACCCTTTCAAATTCAATTTTTCTTCATCTAGGTAGGCAGAAATATCATAGTCTGCACGTTGTTGCCAATATTCGTGACCAGGTGCTCCAGAAGCTGTTCTGTAATTATTTGGCGTTGGTAAAATAGTGCCTAATTGCTCAAATTTGTTACCGTGATTACTACCAGGATTGTTCTGGATATTTTGCGCAAAATATTGACTAATAAATCCCAAAAAGACTAAAAGATATTGATGTTTTTTCATTACCTATTTTATTTGTGGTAAAAATATAAAATATTTGATAATTTATATTCATTTTAATGATGAAATTGATATAAAATTTATAATTTTAAGAAAATCTATCTATCGTCATTTTAATGGAAATCAATAATATTATCAAAGAAATCCACAAAACATACTTCTTTTGCGAAATTTTCAGAAATTTTGAAAACACATAAAAAACCAATAAAGACAATAAAACAACCACAATTTGCCCCAATTCTAATCCCAGATTGAAGCCAAAAAGTGGCAAAAATACAGATTGCTCTGTTGCCAACATCAGTCGAACCGAATTGGCAAATCCCATCCCGTGAATACAGCCAAAAAACAATGCTAAAATGTAATGAAAATGTAGCATTTTCTGCTTATCTTTATTAAAAATAAGAGTATCAATCGCCGTGAAAACAATCGTGCAAGGAATCAAAAGCTCTACCCAATTACTGGGAAATCTTATAATATCCAAACTACTCAAAACCAACGTGATAGAATGACCAATAGTAAAAGCAGTTACCAAAATCAGCATTTTTTTGTAATCTGAAAAACCAAAAACCACTACCAAAGCCAAAATAAACAATTGGTGGTCCAATGCACCAAAACCAATGATATGTTCCCATCCTAATTGCAGGTAAAATAAAAAATCACTCACAGCGTTATTTAATTAAAAAACGATGATACAAAAAATATTTTAACTTTGTTAAAAATTATTGCAATGATTTACACGCTTGAACTTGAAAACAGGGAAATCTTCCCATTTTTAAAAAAAATAATAATTTTTTGTGCTTTATTCGGTTTTCTTTTTGCACCAGCAAAAGAAATACATCCTTATCATGTTGGTTCGGTAGAAATCAACTACAATACTGCGTCTAAAACTTTCGAAATTTCTGCCAAGTTTTTTTTAGATGATTTAGAAACCGTTTTGAATAAAAAATACGGCAAAAACATTCATTTTTCTGATGAAAAATACAAATCCGAAATCAATACCGAACTGAAAAACTATTTTGCAGACTATTTCAAACTGAAAAACAACAACAAATTCTTGATCGTAAACTACGTAGGTTACGAAGAAGACAAAGAATCAGTGCTTATCTACTTAGAATCAGAAGCTACCGAAACTCCCAAAAAAGTAGAAACTGCCGTAAGTTTGCTCTATGATTTATATAACGACCAAATGAATTTGGTACACATCATTGTAAATGGTGATCGTAAAAGTGCTAAACTAAACTATCCGGATCGATATCTGTATCAGATTTTCTAAAATTTTGGTTCATTTTTTTGCAAAACTCCAGCAAATCCGGGAAAAAATCATCAAAACACGATTTCAAAAAATCTTTATGGTGAATAAAAAATCCATACACCGGAATATCTTTTTCTAAGTATTTCGCTTTGTGGAGCACGTTTTTTATGCTATATTCCATTCCCCAATCAAACCGATAGTTGTAGAGCCAATTGTCTTGCTCCATTCTCGGCAACATTTTCCTGAAATTGTCTGGTAAAACTTCCTGATGTTGATTGAAAACGCGATAAACATGCGAAGTAAATTCCCGCCATTCTTCAGGAGATTTTATAGATTCATCATTGGCTAAAAAATAATCAAAAGTAACATCTACAAAAGCACCAGAATACAATCTTACAATGGGCTGAAAAACCGTTTTTGCCTCGTGAACTTTTGGGTGAACATCGGTAAAAGCGTCTATTGCTCTGTGCAGCGTAATTCCTTCTTGTATTCCTTCGGAATAATCGTATCGGTTTTTATTTTTAATAAAATCCGCAATCATATTTCCCACAATTTGCTCATCGGTAAAAGAAAGAAAAGTATGTGCAAGGAAGTTCATTTTTTATAAGTATGAGTTTTGAGTTATGAAGTATGAGTTATGAGTTATGAAGTTTAATTTTTTATTTAAAATGATGTTTTTAATTATTTTTAAAAAATTCAGTTACTTTTTTAGATAAATTCACAGAAGTTTCTTCAGTTATATCGTTTGTTTTATGCAATAATCTAACCAAAAAATAATTTCTTCACAACTTTTGGGCTATTGCATTTCTATGAATAAAAACTCATAACTTCTAACTCATAATTTATAACTTTTAACTCATAACTCAAAAAACCTTCTCATGAAACTCCTCTATTTTGCTCACTTCTTCTATGCTGATTCCAAAATTTTTCTTGGTAATTTTATTTTGTTTAGAAACAAAAATTTTCTCGTAGCCCAATTTTTCAGCTTCTGAAATTCGTTGTTCAATTTGCGGAACAGGTCGTATTTCGCCACTCAAACCAATTTCTCCTGCAAAACAGATTTTTTCTGAAATCGCTACATCATCATTACTCGACAAAATAGCTGCGACAACTGCCAAATCCAGAGCCGGGTCATCGGTTTTTATACCACCCGTAATATTCAGGAACACATCTTTTGCTCCGAGCATAAAACCGGCCCGTTTTTCTAAAACAGCAAGAAGCATATTCAATCTTTTGGCATCAAAACCAGTAGAACTACGTTGCGGAGTTCCGTACACCGCGCTAGAAACCAACGCTTGAATTTCCAACAACATCGGTCTGTTTCCTTCCAAAGTTACGGCAATTGCGTTGCCAGAAAGTTCTTCAAATTTTTTGGTAATCAGGATTTCAGACGGATTTTTTATTTCCTTCAAACCTTGTGCTACCATTTCATAAATCCCAATTTCTGAGGTAGAACCGAAACGGTTTTTGTTGGCACGTAACAATCTAAACAAGTGATTTCTGTCCCCATCGAAATTCAACACGACATCTACCATATGTTCCAATACTTTCGGACCGGCAATTTGGCCGTCTTTGGTGATATGACCTACCAAAAACACGGGAGTATTGCTCTCTTTAGCGAATTTTATAATTTCCGAAGAACATTCTCTGATTTGCGAAACCGTACCAGGAGAACTCTCAATCAACTGACTTTGCAGCGTTTGTATAGAATCTATAATTACAAAATCGGGCTGCAATTTTTTGGCTTCACTCAATATTTTTTCCACCGAAGTTTCGGTGTACAGATAGCAATGTGGTTGGTGAATTTCGGTGAGTCTGTCTGCTCGCATTTTTATTTGCGAAGCACTTTCTTCGCCAGAAACATACAAAATTTTGCGCTTCATTTTCAGGGCGATTTGCAGCAGCAAAGTCGATTTCCCAATTCCGGGTTCACCTCCAATTAGCGTGACAGAACCCAGCACAATTCCACCACCTAAAACTCGGTTCAGTTCTTCAGAAGGCGTGTTGATGCGTTGTTCGTTACCAGTTTCAACATCAGTAATGTTGATAATTTTTTGTTTTCCGCTTCCTAAAATATCATAGTGTGATTTTGCAGATTTTTCTACAATTTCTTCTACCAGAGTATTCCATTCTCCACAATTTTTGCACTGTCCCAACCATTGCGGATATTGCGTTCCGCAATTTTGACAGAAGTATGCCGTCTTAATTTTTGCCACGTTTTATAATTGATAAATAATGATTGATAAAAGATTAAATGAATTTGCAATTTACAAAAAATTGCGCTCGCAAAATTCCCCTTCTTTGAAGGGGTAGTTTTCAAATCAACTTTATTCTTTCTGCAATTTAGAGAAAAAAGAACCTATTTTTTGAATTTTAGGAGCAGAAAATCGGGTATTTTGTTAGACTTTCAGTCCCGCTTTTCGCTTCAATCTGTCTTTGCGATTGTGGTGTTGCAATCCTAATTTCAATTTCTCAAAAAAAACAACAGATTGCTTCGTTTCATATCTCTGCACTCGCAAAGACAGGATTTCCGCTTCAATCGGGGCTAAAATTTCGGGAGGTCATTCTTTTAAAATTTTCGAGATTTATTGGTTTTTAAATATCTTTGAAGCAATGAAAACCATTTCGCTCAAAAATTCCGAAAACCAGACGATTGTTTATACCATTTTCGAGCCCAAAATTCCCAACGGGAAATTATTGCTCATCAATTCAGCAACTGGTGTAAAACAACAGACCTACTGGAAATTTGCCCAATTTTTTACAGAGCAAGGTTACGTTACAATTACCTATGATTACTACGGAATCGGACTATCAAAACCTGAAAATTTACAAAAATGCAATGCATCTATGCGAACTTGGGGAACACGCGATTACAAAGCAATTACCAATTTTATCAAAGAAAAATATCCCAATTTTCAGAAATTTTGTATTGGGCATTCTGTAGGTGCACTTATTTTAGGAATGAACGAAGATTCTACAATTTTCGAGAAATTCATTTTTGTTGCAACGCAAAAAGCATATGTTGGAAACCTGAATTTTGGTATCAAAATGCTTGCTTATGTTGGTTTTGGTATTTTACAACCACTTTTCACCCAAATTGTTGGTTACTTTCCTGCTCATTTTTTCGGTTTAGGCGAAAGTTTGCCTAAAAATGCTGCTTATGATTGGCGAATTTTAATTCTCAACAAAAAATCGACCAACAAATTATTAGAAAAAATTCCAGATTTTTCGCACCAATTGCATCAAAAAACTTTGGTAATTTCTGCGGAAGACGATTCTTGGGTTACACAAAAAGGAATGGATACACTTTTGTCAGAAACTTTCCCGAATGTAAAACCAAAATTCAGAAAAATAGCCATTTCAGAATCTGAAAAACAGGAAATTGGGCACATCAATTTCTTTAGAAGTTTTAATAAAAATTTATGGGAAATTCCATTGAATTGGATTGAATCATAAAAAAGCAAAAATTAGAAATCTAATATGAATATCATTGAAAAAACCATCGCTTTCGTACAAGAAAAGTTGAACGGAGCAGAAGCAGGTCACGATTGGTTTCACGTAGAGCGCGTTTGGAAATTGTCTAAAAAAATTACCAAAAAAGAAGGCGGAAATCTTGAAGTGATAGAACTTTCGGCGCTTTTGCACGACATTGCCGATCCGAAATTTCACAACGGCGACGAAACTTTGGCTCTTCAAATTTCATCTGATTTCCTAAAAAGTGAAAATGTAAATGATGAAACCGCAGAAAAAGTATTGTACATCATTAAAAATATATCGTTTAAAAATAGTTTTGAAAATCAAGAAGTTACCAATCAGAAAATTCCTGAAAAAGAACTGCAAATTGTGCAAGATGCAGACAGATTAGATGCAATTGGCGCGATTGGAATTGCGAGAACTTTCAATTTTGGTGGTTTTAAAAATAATTTGATGTACCATCCTGAAATTCCACCCAATTTATCGATGAATAAGGAGGAATACAAAAAATCAAACGGAACAACCATCAATCATTTTTACGAAAAATTACTATTGCTAAAAGACAAAATGAACACCGAAACCGCAAAAAAAATCGCTTCTGAAAGACATGATTTTATGCTGAAATTCTTAGATGAATTCTATAAAGAATGGAATGTTACCTTATAAAAAAAATAGGTTTTTTCTAAAATTGTATCTTTGCCTTTGTGAATACCATTGTTTTTTATTTAGTTGGTTTATTGGCGTTTTCGCTTGCACTATCAACAATCAGTGTTGGTCGTTACAAATTTTTGGTGAAAAGTGTCAGAATTGTAGTCGTACTTTTTTCGATTTCATTTTTTGGATTTTGGTTTTCCCAAAAAAGCATCAATAGTTTTTTTGAGAAATCACTATCTGTACAAATCGTCAATCGCCTGAATCAACCTCTGGATTTTTACACCATAAAAGTCATTGATAAAAACAAAAATCAGTACGTTACCGAACATATTGGAAAAATCAGGCCCGATTATTACCAAATTTCTTATTTGGATATGGCAAACTCAGATGAATTTTGGGTTTCCGGATTTCTTGGCAAGAAAAATTTGGTGTATTTCTCACAACACAGCGTACTGAAAAAAATTGGCGACCAAAAAATTGAAGTCAGAAATTACCTGAACCAAAGCCAAAAATTATCTAATCTCGCCGAAAAAAAAATTGAGCAGTTACACCAGGTAAATATCGGTCAAAGTGTTTGGATTACGCTTTGTCTTTTGCTACTTTACCTGAATATTGTGCTGCTTTTTAGGAAAAAATAATTGTAGTCCGCTCGTTTTACATTTCTGCGTGATCATTATAATCATAAAATTTTGGCATTTGCCAATGGTATTTCACTGCAAAAGTTCTTATAGCAACAATCAATAATATGGTTGAAATCTGCACAAACGTATAAGAAAGTTCGGTAAATTTCACCAAAAGCAAAAATACGCTACCTCCTAAAATAGATGCGGTTGCGTAGATTTCACGGCGCAAAATCAGCGGAATTCTGTTGAGTAAAATATCACGAATAATACCACCAAAACAACCAGTAATAGTACCAAGTGTAAGACAAATTATAGGGTGCAAATCTGCGTTGAGTCCTTTTTGTATTCCAATGATGGTGAAAAGTCCCAATCCAAAACTATCAAACATAAATAAGGTTACCCGAAATTTTTTCTCTAATGATTTGAAAATCATCGCAACAATACAAGTTATGAAAATCAGACTACACATTACCAAATCGTGCATCCAAAAAACGGGAACATCTAATAATAAATCTCTGATTGTACCACCACCTACAGAAGTTACAAACGCAATAATCATTACACCAAAAGGATCTAACCTCTTTTGCATGGCTGCAAAACTTCCTGACATACTGAATGAAATGGTACCCAGAATTTCTATGATCAGATTAAAATTTTCGTGAACTTGCACTGTATTTTTTATTTTTTTGGAACACGAACTGCATCAGGAACCAGCAATTTATAATCGCCACCGAAAGTGATGATTTCCCGAACTATACTACTGCTAATAAATGCTTTACTAGCAGAAGTTAAAAGGAAAATAGTCTCAATTTTATCATCTTGTGTAAGTTCACGATTGGTTTGTGCAATCGCTTTCTCGAACTCGAAATCTGCAGGATTCCGAAGTCCACGCAAAATAAAATTCACGCTTTTGCTTTTACAATAATCTATGGTAAGTCCTTCAAAAGAATCTACCTCTACATTAGAAAAATTAGCAAAGGTATTTTTAATGAATTCTTTGCGCTGATCAAGCGTGAACATATATTTTTTTTGGGAATTCTGACCAATTGCAATAATGATTTTATCAAAAAGAGGAGCAGCTCTTTCTACAATATCAAAATGTCCCAAAGTAATAGGATCAAATGACCCCGGAAAAACGGCTATTCTCATTTTTTATATTTGATTTTTTTAACCACAAAAGCATCAAAAGATTTTGATCTCGTTGAAGATATACAAAAGGATATAAAAGTGAAGTAAATCTAAGATTTTCTTGAAGAAATCCTATGGTTTTCAAACTTTTGTCTTCTTTCAGAGATTTTATTTTAAACTTAAAATCGAAAAGTAATTCTTTTGTGACTGTTGTGGTTAATAATTTTTTTATATAATTTTTCAAAAAGTAACTCCAAAAATTTCGGTTATTTTTTTAGTAATGCTTTTTCTACTTCGTTTCCGCACAAATCTTTTATAGAAATCCCGTAGTGTTTTGCTTGTTGCGGCAAAATACTTGCAGGCGAAAATCCGGGATTGGTATTCATTTCTAACATATAAGGAATCCCATTCATAATAATATATTCGCTGCGCGAAAAACCACTCATTCCTAAAGAATTATAGGCTTTTTTTGCAATTTCCTCTACTCTTTTGGTGGTAGCTTCATCTATTCTTGCAGGTGTAATTTCTTCAGAAGCGCCTTCATATTTAGCTTCGTAATCAAAAAACTCTTTGGTTGGGACAATTTCTGTAATTCCGAGAACGATGGTTTCTCCACCGAAATCTACCACACCTACCGAAACTTCCATCCCGTCCAGAAAAGATTCTATCAAAATTTCATCGTCTTCTGCAAAAGCGAAATCGAGTGCTGCAAGAAATTCGGATTTTTCTTTCACTTTGCTAATTCCCAATGAAGAACCACTTTGGTTGGGTTTTACAAAAAGTGGAAGTCCCAATTCTGCTACAATTTGGTCTACATTGTACGATTCACCTTTGCGTAAATAGACACTTTTTGCTGAAGGAATCCCATATTTTGAAAGTACTGCTAAAGTATCTTTTTTATTGAAAGTAAGTGCGCTCTGGTAGAAATCACAACCAGTATATTTTTGACCAATCGTGTCCCAATAAGCTTGTAATTCACCATTTTCACCTGGTTTTCCGTGGATAATATTGAAACAAACATCAAATTTCAGGTGGAAACCACTTTCTAAATTCACAGAAAAATCAGCCTTATTGATGGGAACTTTTTGATCACGATCATCTAGAAAATACCATTCGTTTTTCAGAATTACGACTTTGTAAACGTAGTATTTGTCTCGATCTAGAGAATCATAAATCAGTTGACCGCTTTTCAGCGAAACTTTGTATTCATCTGAGTAGCCTCCCATAACAACGGCCACATTTTTCTTATTCATAATTTTCAGTTCTTATCAAGCAAAAATAAACATTTTGCTCCAAGATTTTATTTTTAATACAAAGAATATGTGTAATATTATCATCAATTATGATTTTTAATGAAAAAAAGATGACCTAAAAAAGGAATTTCAGTTATTTCTATGATTAATAATGATGAAATTGTGACTTCTAATTATTGAAATAATGGGAGCTCAAAGTGTTTATAAACATTTAACAATAATAATTAATAAGATTGCTCAATAAATCGTCAAAAATTACGTTCACAAAAAATGCAAAATCTTTATGAAAAGATATTTTTATATATTTGCACATATATTAATTATAGGTAAAAATTATGCTTAAATCGTTTTTCCATTGGAAGGTTTTGGTAAATTTAATAATGGCAATCGCTATTTTCATGGGTCTAGTCTGGCTCACGTTTCGCTGGTTAGAGTTCCATACCAATCATGGTAAAGAAATTGCCGTACCAAATGTGGTTAACAAATCGGTACACGATGCTATCAAAATTTTAGACGATTCTGGTTTGGAATACGAAGTAGATAGTTTCAAATTCGATCCAAAATTTAGACCATTTCAGGTTTTACAAATTTGGCCAACTGCAGGTTCTCATGTAAAAGATGGTAGAACGATCAAACTAAAAGTAAACCCTAAAACTTGGGCTCCTGTTTCGGTTCCAGATATTATAGATAAATACAAAGGTTTGGCTTTCAGAAATCTAGAACAAGTTGGCCTGAAAGTTGGCGATACTTTGTATGAACCAAGTATTCAGAGAGATGCAGTCATAAGAATGATATATAATAATTCTGAACTGAAACCAGGTACACTCTTACCAAGATTTTCGGTAATTGATTTGGTAATTGGAGCGGGACCAAAAAGAAACATCAGTGTTCCGAATTTAGTAGGACTTACAGTGCAAGAAGCCAAAGTAATTATTGAACAAAATTTATTTGAAATTGGTCTTATAGAACACGAAGACGGCGGAAAAGATGAGTCCGATATTATATATTACCAAGATCCTGCTTCGCTTGATTTGCGAGATCAAGGTATGCAAATAGATTTGTGGGCAAGTAAAAGGACTCCTGAAGAATTATCAGAAAAAATTAAGGAACTGAATGAAATATATAAGATTAAAATTGATACCACACTTCCACCAATTGAATATGAGGAAGTTCCTATTAATAATAGTCCAGTTTATAAAAAAGCTCCTGCTCCTAAAAAAACTGTACCTAAAACTCCAGTAGAACCAAAGGAAACAGAAGCGCCAAAATCAGTAGTTGCTCCTACTCCAAAACCTTCGGTAGAAAAACCAAAATCGATTGCGAAACCCGAAGAAAAGCCAAAAATAGAAGAAAAACCGAAGGCAAAAAAAGTAGTGGTTGAATAATTAAAACGATAAGTCTATACTATTATAATGGCTTCAACTCACTTGTTGAAGCCTTTTATTTAAAAAATAAAGATGTCAGAAAAATTAGAAGATTTGTTAGATGATGAATTGTTGGATCAGGAATCCAATGATGAAGAAAATAGTGGTCTCTATGAACATCTGAACATCATGGTAGATAAAAAACAGGAACCACTACGAATAGATAAATTTCTGCTCATCTATCGACAAAACTCATCAAGAAATAAAATTTCGCAAACTTGTCGTGCCGGAAATGTCGTGGTAAACGGAACTCCTGTGAAACAAAACTACCGCGTAAAACCGGGTGATGAAATTTCTGTGCTTTTGGCGCATCCTCCTCGCGAAAATGTTATCATTCCACAAGATATACCTATAAATATAGTATATGAAGATGATGATTTGGTAGTGGTTGACAAAGAAGCAGGAATGGTCGTACATCCTGGTTTCGGAAATTGGGACGGAACATTGGTAAATGCACTGGCTTTTCATTTTCAAAAAAATGGAGAAAAATCTGACCTTGATCGAGTTGGTTTGGTTCATCGGATTGATAAAGATACTTCTGGTTTATTGGTAATTGCCAAAAACGAGTATGCACTAAGTTATCTTGCCAAACAGTTTTTTGATAGGAAAACAAAACGCTTATATTGGGCTTTTGTTTGGGGAAATATAGCTAATGACGAAGGAACAATACGTGGACATATTGGTAGACATCAAAAAAACAGAATGCAAATGGCGGTTTACGAAGACGGAAGTATAGGGAAACACGCAATTACTCATTTCAAAGTATTGGAACGATTTCGGTATATGACTTGGGTAGAATGTAAATTAGAAACTGGTAGAACACACCAGATTCGGGCACATTTCAAACACATAGGTCATACTTTATTTAATGATGAACGATATGAAGGCAATTCTCCTTTGCGTGGAGTGAACTTACCAAAATATCGACAATTTGTTCAAAATTTGTTCAAAATTTTGCCAAGACATGCATTACATGCACATACACTTGGTTTTGTACATCCTACAACCAAAAAAGAGCTCTATTTTGAAAGTCCAATGCCAAAAGATATGGATGAGACTGTTAAAAAATGGAGAAATTATTAAAAAAATAAAATCAATTAAAGTTTTTTATTATATTTGTTGAATCGAAATTCATGATAACTATGAAAAAAATAATTTCCATATTTTGTGTGGTACTACTGTCGACAATTTTCAGAGCACAGGAATCTTTGCCTTACTATCAACAATATCTTTTTGATGGTGGTTTTCTTTTTAATCCTGCGCTTTATGGTAATACAGATAATGTTGTAATTAATCTGAATTATCAAAAACAATATTCCAAATTAAGCGAGTCTCCCAACGTACAATCAGTTGGAATCCATGCCAATGTATATGATAGAGTTGGTGTTGGTGCTTCATTTTTCAGAGACCAAAGTGGTCCAATTTCCGCAAACGGAATTACTGCAGGTGCATCTTACACCATTCCTTTGAATGATGATGGTGAAAGAAAAAACCAATTCTCTTTTGGTACCAGTGCTAATTTCTACAATATGACTTTTGATTATGGTCTGTTACACCCAGAACAAAGTGGCGATCCACTTTTAGCAGGTGACAATAGCATTTTTCTAGCTTATGCAAATTTTGGTTTAGCCGCTACTTACAAAGATATTTTTGGTAATTTATCGGTAAACGATATTGCTTTGACTAACGACGAGCCAATTGTAAACGGTATAGAACCTTCACCAATCAAAATTTTCTTAAACTTAGGTTATGATTGGTATTTTGGAGAAAACATGTATGTAACACCATCTATTTTAATCAATCTAAACACCAATTCTTCTAGAATGACCGATTATAATTTGACAGGAACTGTAACTGGAGAAACCTCTTCTTTTTCAGCAGGTGCAAGTTTCAGAACGGTACAAAACAAGTATGGCACTCAGAATTTAAGTATTTCTCCACTTATTAAAGCCAAAGTTGGTAAATATAACTTTGGAGCTACCTACAATATTGGTATGTCTGGTATTCAACCTTATGGTGGAAACAGTTTCATGGTAAGTATTGGTCTTAATCTGAATAATTTCATCAATACAAGAGGATTTAGATATTAATTTGAATAATTTTAAATAAATTTGAGCTCTGATTTTTTCAGGGCTTTTTTTATGATTTACATACACATTCCTTTTTGCAAGCAAAAATGTTCTTACTGCAACTTTCATTTTTCTACTTCTATCAAGTTCAAAAAAGAGATGATTGCTGCTATGAAAAAAGAACTTTTTTATAGAAATGAGGAACTGACTTCCCAAAAAATTTCATCACTCTATTTCGGAGGTGGAACTCCATCTATACTTACGGTAAAAGAAATACGATCACTCATAGATGAAGTAAAATACTATTTTGAATTCGAAAAAGACATCGAAATCACGCTTGAAGCCAATCCAGATGATCTTAACCATCAATTTCTAAAAGGACTACAAAACTCTGAAATCAACCGACTTTCTATTGGCACTCAATCTTTTTTTGATCAAGAATTGAAACTAATGAATCGTGCGCATAGTGCAAAAGTAGCAGAAACATCCATCAAAAGAGCCCAAGATTTTGGTTTTGAAAACATCAGTATTGATTTGATTTACGGAACTCCCGGTTCTAACATTGAAATTTGGGAGAAAAATCTACAAAAAACCATCGATTTGCAAGTACCACATATTTCATCTTATGCACTTACTGTGGAACCAAAAACAGCTTTCAATACTTGGATTGCTACTAAAAAAATTACAGAACCAGACGAACATTTTCAAAAAAAATCCTATGATTTTATGAGCGATTTTCTGCGCGAAAATCACTTTCAGCACTATGAAATTTCTAATTTTGCTAAAGAAAATCACCTAGCCAAACACAACTCCTCTTATTGGAAAAATCGGGAATATTTGGGAATCGGTCCTTCTGCACATTCTTTTAACGGAAGCGACAAAAGAAGCTTCAATATTGCCAATAACAATTTGTATATCAAAAGAATACAACAAGGTATTGAGTTCAATTATTTAGAACCATTGTCTGATTTTAATAGAATAAATGAACAACTGATGATAGGTTTGCGCACATTTTGGGGAGTAGATTTGGTTGATTTTCAGAAAAAATTCAGATCAATTGAATGGCAAAAATGGCAAAAACCATTGAATGAAAAATTAGAGCAAGGTCTATTAATAATTGAAGGTCATCAACTCAAAATCCCTGAAAAATATTGGTTTTTTGCCGACGGAATTATTGCCGATCTTTTTGTCACCAATTGATTTCTAAAAAAATATTTTCTAAAAATTTGAAATAATAAATCTTTAAGTACATTTGCAAAAATCATTTTCTACGCATTGAAAACAAAAAAATTAGACACTTCTCACCTTTCTGCTTCTCAACCTATCGGAATTTTTGATTCTGGAGTTGGTGGACTTACTGTTGCCAAAGAAATCAAACGATTGATGCCTCACGAAAACCTAATCTATTTCGGGGATACCAAACATTTGCCTTATGGTGACAAATCCAAAGAAGCTATTGTAAGATTTTCAGAGAAAATCAGCAATTTTTTGTTAGAACAAAACTGTAAAGCTATTGTAATTGCCTGTAATACAGCAACTGCAAATGCATTGGCAGAAGTGCAGAATTTGGTCGGGAATCGTGCTTTGGTTTTTGATGTGATCAATCCAGTTGCAGAAAAAGTCGCGTTTGAAATTCATAATAATGTTGGAGTAATTGCTACGAAAGCCACAGTAAATTCAGGATTGTACAAAAAAAGCATTCGCAAACACAACAAATATATTCAGGTAGATGAATTGGCAACTCCACTCTTGGTTCCTGCTATAGAAGAAGGTTTTACAAATCATCCGATCACACATTCTATAATTTATCATTACTTGAGTAATCATAAGTTGAGAAATATAGAAACCCTTATTTTGGGTTGCACACATTATCCGTTGGTTTTGCCAGAGATCAAACAATTTTACGGAAATCGAGTTCGAGTAATAGATTCACCAAGTATTGTTGCTACGCAAGTCAAACACGTTTTAGAAACACAACATTTGCTAAATCCAAGCAAAAAAGAGCCAACTTATCACTTCTACTTATCTGATCTTACCAAAAATTTTGAAAAAATTTCAAAGAAATTTTTTGGCAACAAAATTAATTTGGAGTTGAAAGTGCTTTAATTAAGTTATGAGTTATAAATTATCAGATATGAATTTTTTCAAAATCATTTATACAGAACCCTTATTTTCCCATAAAATTAATACATTTTACTTTGTACATTATACATCATAAAACTTCCACCTCATTTGGTTTGAAAAAAGAAAAACTCACGTTTCCGTATTTTCTGGTGTCCTGCAAATTTGGGTGTTGCAATTTGTTTCGGGTTTGGTGTTCTATGATTAGTAAACCGTTTTCTTTCAGATAATTATTTTGTAATACCAGCGAAATCAACTCATTGTATTTTTTTTCATCAGTTTCAAAAGGTGGATCTGCAAATACGATATTGTATTGTTTTCGATTTCTATTTTTTTTCAGATAGTCATAAACATCACTTCTGATAACATTTATTTGCAAAGACATTCCCAGTTCGTGCGCAGTTGCACCTATGAAAGCACAGTGTTTCGCATTCATCTCTACGCTCGTGATATCTTGGCAATCTCGAGAACCTAACTCCAAAGAAATGGAACCAATCCCTGCAAAAAGATCAAGAACATTGCAATATTCTAGTTCAAATTTATTTTCCAAAATGCTGAAAAGCGCTTCTTTAGCGAAATCGGTAGTTGGTCTCACCTCAAAATTTTTGGGTGCCGCTATTTTTTTGGCTTTCCATTTTCCGGAAATTATTCTAAACATAGGGTGGTTTTATAAGTATTTTGAAACTAAATTTTTAATGAAAAACAAGTAATCAATTCATAATCAAATGATTATTCGCTTTATTTTCGGTAACAATGTTCAGGTGTTTCACAAATTTGCGAAGTTCTGATAAAAAAGTATCGTTTTCTGCGGTTTCACCATAGACATAGAAATAAGTTTCCTCGGTTCCGAAATTGATTTTACTTAAGGTAAACATAATGAAATACAAAAAATCAACTTCTGAATTAGCATCTAAATTGTTGTATAACAACAACTTTTTACCTTCGAATGCTAAAAATTCTACTTGATGATGATAGAGATTGATGTGGATTTCTTTATTTTTCCTCACAGAAATTGAATTCAGAAATTTCTCACCAGAAAAATTGAAACGAGTTGGCAATTCCATAGATTTGATGCGCTGATAAAAATATTTCGGAAAGGTGTAATAAAATTGTACCCCAAATTTTTTGTTGATAGAGAGCATCAATTCTTCAGTTTCAGGATTGGTATTTGAGTTGTAAGAAACCAAATCGTAGCCCAAATCATGGTTTTTAAAATTCTCAGGCATCAAAGCAAAATGATTGATCGCCGAAAAAATTTCGATTTCTTCAAATTTTTTTTCGTTCAATACCGTTTCTAAGCGGTCTTCCACAAAATTGAGGAAACTGTCTTCTTCAGGAAAATGAAACTCCTCTTCTAAAATCTTTTTTTCTTTAGAAATTTGCCATTGCAATCCGTCTTTCGTGAAAAGTAGGTGTAATTTTCTCATATATAACAAGAGGTTATTTGCAAATTTATTGAATTTTTGTGTAATTCTCTCCTATATTTCTGATAATTAAACATCAGCGGAAAGTTACTACCACATTTCCAGAACTGTGGTAAAAAAAATCGTTCTCTTCATAATCTATTCCAGCAAAACCACGCAACGTTTCGTAAACCATATCTTGCAAAACACCATCGCCAATTCCGTGAATGATGGTAAGTTTTCTAATGAAATTTTTTCTGCAATAGTCCAATTGCTCCATCAGTTTTTCTTTTTGCAGAAAGAGTCGTTCCCATGAATCATAATCTTGTGGATTTGGTACTAATTGCTCGAAATGCAGATCTAAAACGCGCTCAGATTTTACATTTTTTTTAGAATTTTTGATGGTAGATTCTTGTTTTTTGATGATGTGAGTTCCTTCGTAAATAGTAGGATTTTGTGGAACTAATTTTTGTAGTTCTACCCTATGTTCGAAACCGTGCTCATCTTCTACTACCGCAAAACGACCTTGCAAAGAGGTGATTTTCCCTTTGAAATTTTCATCTAAGATTGACACCAAATCTCCTGTTTTCATTTATTCTGAAATTTTATTTGCCGCAAAAGTGACAAAAGAATTATATAATTAATGGAAATACAAAGGTTTGCAAAAGAAAAAAAAATAATTTACTTGCTTTTAGTATCTTTTGAAATACTTTATTAAATAAATTACCTTTTGATTCTTTTGCGGTTAAACACTTATTTCAAGCCCAATTCGATCACTTCTAGATTTTCAATTTTGTCGCCATTGATTTCGAAGCGAAGCATGGTACGCATTTTGTGCCACCCAATTTTTCCTGCTGCACCGGAATTGAGATGTAACAATTGATATTTCTGATCAAACATCACCTTCAAAATGTGGGAATGTCCCGAAATAAATAATTTAGGCGGATTTTCTGCAATTTCCTTTTTGGCTAAAGGTGTATATTTACTAGGATAACCACCAATGTGAATCATCAAAACTTCGATTTCCTGACAACGAAATCTTAGAACTTCTGGAAATTCTTGTCGGATTTTATAATCATCTATATTCCCAAAAACGCCACGCAAAGGTGCAACTTTTTGTAATTCATCTATCACTTCTTGACTACCAAAATCTCCGCAATGCCAAATTTCATCGGCATTTTTGGCGTAGTCCAAAATTCGGTCGTCGATATAGGAATGCGTGTCTGAAAGCAGTAGGATTTTCATAAGGGGCAAATTTCGTGAAAATTTGATGGATTTTGTGGATTTTCTGAAAATTTGTTGATTGACTTTTTTTTAAAAAATTATAAAAATTTATCTCAATATTTTCGATGGTGAAAAGTTTTACTCCCCAAAAAAAATTTAAATGAAAAGCGGGACCCAAAACCAAACCAACGCAATCAAAGTCTAGCTCCTAAAAATTCTGTAAATTTGCACGATGCGCTATGGTATAGAATTTTCATATTTCGGGAAAAATTATTTTGGTTTTCAGGTACAACCGAGGGAAATTACGGTGCAGGAAGTGCTGGAAAAGGCACTTTCTACGGTGTTACGTACGGAAATTAAAATTACGGGAGCTGGACGAACCGACACTGGTGTTCACGCCAAAAAAATGTTTGCACACTACGATTACGAGGGAGTTTTAGACGAAAATTTGGTTTACAAATTGAATTCTTTTTTGCCAAAAGATCTGGCAGTGAAACGGATTTTCGGGGTGAAAAGTGATTTCCATGCACGTTTTGATGCGACTTACAGAACGTATGAATACTACATTTCTCTGGAAAAAAATCCTTTTTTAGAGGATTTTGCTTGGCAATTTTACCGAGGTAATTTGCAAGTAGATAAAATGAATGAAGCGTGCAAAATTTTGATGGAATATACCGATTTTACAAGTTTTGCAAAACTACACACCGACAACAAAACCAATTTTTGCAAAATTTACAAAGCGATTTGGGAACTGAACAATACCGAACTGAAATTCACGATTTCGGCAGACCGATTTCTACGAAATATGGTGCGTGCAATTGTTGGGACGATGGTAGAAATAGGTTCTGGAAAACTGCAACCGGAAAATTTGCGAACCATCATAGCACAAAAAAATAGAAATTCTGCAGGAACTTCGGCTCCTGCACACGGACTTTTTTTGGTAGATGTTGGTTATGAGTTGTAGTTTTTTTATTAAAAAAAATCTTATAAATTACTCTATAAATAAGATTCAAAATTTCGATTGTCTTACAAAAAATCTTTGCTTACCTTCGCAAACTCTATGAAAAAACTAGATACATTTGAGATCATCAAAAGGCTTTTCAGAATTGGTATGAAATTCCGAAAGTGGTTTTTGCTCACCCTTTTCATTTCTATAATTTTGGCGGTAGTTTCTACATATCGCCCTTATCTCACGATGGAAATCGTGGATTTAGACATCATAAAAAACAAAGACAAATCTGCAATGATGCACCATATTTACCTACTGGTAATTTTGGTTTTTGCCGAAACGATGCTCAATTTTTTGCTGGTCTATTTGTCTAATTTTATTTCTCAAAATGTAATTCGTGACATCAGAGAACGTTTGTACCACAAACTGATTTATTTCAGAACTTCTTTTTTTGATAAAACACCAATCGGACAACTCGTTACAAGAGCAGTTGGCGATGTAGAAACGATTTCCACGGTTTATACCGATGGTTTTCTGATGGTTTTTGGTGATATTTTGCGCATCGCTTTTGTACTGGTGATGATGTTTCAGGTAGATATGCATTTGAGTTACATTTCTTTGGCGATTCTTCCACTGATGGTGGTGATTACACGATTTTTTCAGAAAAGATTGAAAAAAGCTTTCGGAGATGAGCGAACTTGGACTGCCAATCAAAATTCCTTTGTGCAGGAACGACTTGCAGGAATGACTTTGATTCAGGTTTTCAACAGACAAGATGCGGAATTCAAAAAATTTGATAAAATAAATATCACTTTGAAGGAAGCTTTGTTGAAAACGGTCTTCATATTCTCACTATTTTTCCCGGTGGTAGAACTTATTTCATCTCTTTTTATAGGATTTATACTGTTTTATGGTGGCTTTATTAGCATCAAAGCTGGTGCAATCATCGCTTTTATACAGTATATTTCTATGTTGATTCGTCCGCTTCGTCAGATTGCAGACCGCTTCAATAATATTCAACGAGGAATTGTAGGTGCAGAAAGAGTGTTGGGAGTGATGGACGAAGATTTTGCTTTACCAAATACCGGAACTTTAGTAAAAGACCATTTCGACGGTAAAATAGAATTCCGAGATGTACATTTTTCTTATGATGAAAAACAGGAAGTGCTAAAAGGCATTTCTTTCCTCGTAAATCCGGGTGAAACCGTAGCAATTGTAGGAGCAACTGGAGCCGGAAAATCCACCATCATAAGTCTTATCCCAAGATTATACGACATCAATTCAGGGAAAATTTTGCTAGATGATGTCAATATCAAAGACTACGAACTTTTCAATTTACGTGGTCATATTGGTGTAGTTTTGCAGGATGTATTTCTGTTTCACGGCAGTATTTTAGAAAATTTGACTTTTGGTGACGAGGAAATTACCATAGAAAAAATTAGAAAAGTCGCCAAAGAAATTGAAGTAGATGATTTCATAGAAAGTCTACCAAATGGTTACGATTACGTAGTAAGTGAACGTGGTAGCACGATTTCTATGGGACAAAGACAACTTTTGTCGTTTTTACGAGCCTATCTTTCTGATCCCAAAATTTTGATTTTAGACGAGGCAACCTCTTCTATAGACCAAGAAAGTGAAAAATTAATACAAAAAGCCACTGAAAAAATTACCAAAGACCGAACATCTATCATCATTGCGCACCGACTTTCGACCATAGAAAAAGCCGACAAAATCATCGTAATGGACGGTGGTAAAATTGTGGAAACCGGTACTCATACCGAACTTCTTGCAAAAAATGGCTATTACGCAACACTTCACCAAGCGCAAGTTAAAAGTGCCTCAGAAATCAATTTGAATTAAAAATTTTCATTTTTCAAAACTAATTTTTTAGTTTAAAACACCTTTGGTAAATAATTCACTTTATTTCTTTTTCATTAATGAAAATTCTTTTTTCAATTAAAAAAAACGAAGCCAAAAAACTACTTTTTACTGAATTTGACGGCTAAAATTTCCGTAAATTTGCAAAAATTCTAAAAACATGCCCAAAATTTCTCAACGTGCATTGCAAATGCCAGCTTCACCTGTTAGAAAACTGGTTCCTTATGCACAAAAAGCTAAGCAAAAAGGAATAAAAGTGTATCACCTGAATATAGGACAACCCGACATAGAAACTCCCGAAACTGCGCTGAATGCAATTAAAAACATGCATCTCAAAATTTTGGAATATGCGCTTTCTGAAGGGAATTTAGATTACAGAACTGCGCTCAAAAATTATTACCATTCGCTTGGTTTTACCGATCTTACTACCGACAATTTCATAGTAACCAACGGTGGTTCAGAAGCATTGAGTTTTGCCATTTCCACACTTTGTGATGATGGTGATGAAGTGATAATTCCAGAACCATATTATGCCAATTACAATGGTTTTACCAGTAATTTCAATGTGAAAGTGGTCGCAGTTCCATCGGTCATAGAAACTGGTTTTGCGCTTCCTTCTATAGAAGAATTCGAGAAAAAAATCACCGATAAAACTCGTGCAATCATTATTTGTAATCCCGGAAATCCAACTGGTTATCTCTATACCAAAGACGAATTACAAAAATTAGCAGAAATTGCTCTGAAACACGATATCGTAATCATTTCAGATGAAGTATATCGTGAATATGTGTATGATGGTGAAAAACAAATTTCGATGTTTGCATTCCCAGAAATTGCAGAAAATTGCATCGTAATAGATTCAGAATCAAAAAGATACTCTATGTGCGGAGCAAGAATCGGCTGTATGATTACCCGATCCAAAAAAATTCACAATGCAGCCATGCTTTTTGCACAAGCAAGATTGAGTCCGGTACTTTTAGGACAAATTGCGGCAACTGCAGCTCACGAAAACGACTCCGAATATATTTTGAAAGTGCGAGAAGAATATACGCATCGTAGAAATTTGTTGGTAGATTTGCTCAACGCAATTCCGGGAGTGATTTGTCCGAAACCAAAAGGTGCATTCTACTGTGTAGCCGAACTTCCGGTGAAAGATTCTGACCATTTTGCACAATGGCTTTTAGAACATTTTGCAGATAACCAAGAAACGGTAATGGTTGCTCCAGCTGGAGGTTTCTATAGCAATCCAGAACTCGGGAAAAAACAAGTTCGTATTGCTTATGTACTGAAAGAAGCAGATTTGCGAAGAAGTGTAGAACTGCTACAATTGGCGATTCCAAAATATCAGTCAGAATTTCCGGGTTAATTTTTTTTAAAAAAATAACTATTTAATTAATGAAAAAAGTGGATATTTCTGTACTTCAGTTTCCGATTGGAAAATATGAAAAACCAGCGCATTTTACTGTTGAATTGATGGAAAATTGCATCGCTATTATTAAAAATTTTCCTGAAAATTTAAAAAAAGAAGTTGAAAACCTCACAGAAAATCAACTAGATACACCCTATCGTGAAAACGGATGGACGATTAGACAAGTTATTCACCACTGTGCAGACAGTCATATGAACAGTTTTATCCGTTTCAAATTGGCATTAACCGAAGACCAACCTGTGATTCGACCATATTTCGAAAACCGATTTGCAGAATTAGCCGATTCCAAAAATTTTGAAATCTCACCATCTTTACAAATTTTAGATGGATTGCACCAAAGATGGACTGTACTGCTACAATCACTTTCAGAAGAAGATTTGCAAAGGGTTTTTGTACATCCTGAACACGGAAAAAAGTTTTCTCTACAAGAAAATATTGCGATTTATGCGTGGCATTGCCAACATCATTTGGCGCATATCACTGAATTGAAAAAAAGCAAGAATTGGTGATATTTAATCATACTTTTTTTGTTTTTTTGAAGTTTGAAATTTGTACTTAGTCTTAAGGAACAGTTAAAAAATGACCTAGGAAACGGAGGCGTTAAGAAAATTGAAAATTAATCCGTTAAGAAATTTCCATTGTTTGAGCTCGCCACCAAATTTGAATTGAAGCAACAATCGTTTTTGCGAGCGAGTTTTGGAAATTTTAGGAGTAATTTTCAATTTTTGCCGAGTTTCCAAGTCTTGATTTTTTGGTTCTTTTTCATCAAGGAAAAAGAACGAAGAGAAAAAAATTTCGTACCAAACGTATTTTAATAAAAATAAAAACCAATTTAGCGAACCATTTTTTCTTTAAATTTGTATAAAATTATTTTGAGATTGCCACGCTACACTGCGTTTCGCTCGCAATGATACCACCGAAACAACTATGAAAATCCAAGAAAATATTTCACTAAAAAACTACCAAACTTTTGGGGTTGAAGTTCAAACTAAGTTTTTCGCTGAAGCCAATTCTACTGAAGAACTGATAGAAATTCTATATTGGTATTCCGAAAATTGCAAAAATGTACCTTTGTTATTTCTTGGTGGTGGTAGCAATCTGCTTTTTACCAAAAATTTTGAAGGCTTAATCATCAAAATAAATATTTTGGGAATTTCTGAAGAAAAAATTGACGAAAATTCTGTCTTAGTAACTGCAAATGCAGGTGAAAACTGGCACCAATTTGTGCAAAATTGCCTCGCTAAAAATTTTGGTGGATTAGAGAATTTATCACTGATTCCAGGAAATGTAGGAACTTGCCCCATTCAAAATATTGGTGCATATGGAACCGAAATTAAAGACACTTTCGTTTCTTGTCAAGTTCTGAACACAGAAAATTTACAAGTAGAAACGTTACATTTAGCAGATTGCCATTTTGGTTACCGCGATTCTATTTTCAAAAATATTGCTAAAGGAAAATACATCATTTTGAGTGTCACTTTTCAACTGACCACGCAAAATCACCATTTGAAAACCGATTACGGCGCTATTCAACAAGAATTAGAAAAGCGTGGAATTACCAATCCAACGATTCAGGACGTTTCTGAAGCCGTAATTGCAATCAGAGAAAGTAAATTACCCAATCCAAAAATCATAGGAAATGCAGGAAGTTTTTTCAAAAATCCGACTATTTCTGCAACTCAGTTTGACGAATTGAAGCAAAATTTTCCCGCAATTCCGGGTTACCAAAACGGAAATCAAGTGAAAGTTCCTGCTGGTTGGTTGATAGAACAATGCAGTTGGAAAGGCAAACAAATCGGTAATGTTGCCTGCCACGAATTGCAAGCTTTGGTCATCATCAACAAAACCGGAAATGCCACAGGAAAAGAAATCTTTGATTTTTCAACGGAAATTATTAATTCGGTAAAAGAAAAATTTGGGATTGAGTTGGAAAGAGAGGTGAATATTATCTAAGATGGAAGTTGGAGGTTGGAAGATAGAAGATTTTGAATAGACAATTAATTTTTTGCCAAATCCCACTTTTCAAATTTTTGAAACAGCAAAAATCCCAAGAAAACACCTAAACTGTTTAGCAAAATATCATCTATATCAAAAACACCTAATCTGGTGAAATATTGCAGTGCTTCTACTAAGATGATTGTTGATAAAAAATAAACGATTAACACCTTGAAATTGCATAATTTCGGGAAAACCCAACCTAAAAATCCAAAAGGAACAAACATCAAAATATTGCCAAAAATATTGATATAAATATCTGTAGAATTGGTCCACAACAATTTTTCTTGCAAGAATTTCCATGTAGAATACAGCGGAAGCAAGCGAACAATATTGCTCTCTGATTGAGTTCTGCCGAAACCCAAAAACATCAGGTACAACAACCAACAAGTGAAGGGAATAATCGTAATTTTGTAAATTCTCTGGTACATCTTCTGCAAAAATCGTGATTCTGAATTAATAATCTTAAATTTGTTCAAAAAATTTCCCTGAAATGAAGTACTTCTTTCTTTCCCTAATTTCAGCACTACTTTTGAGTATTTCTTGGCCAACTTACGGTATTCCGTTTTTTATTTTTATAGCGCTCATTCCATTATTAATAATGGAACACGAAATCACCAAATTTTCTACCATCCGTAGAGAATCTTGGGCTGTTTTTGGACTAAGTTATGTTTGTTTCCTCATCTGGAACATCGTTACAACTGGTTGGTTATACAATTCCCTAAATCCAGATGGTTCACATTCTATGATGGCGGTAGTTTTCCCAGTGTTGGCAAATTCTTTTTTGATGGCTTTTACATTCCAATGTTATCATTGGTACAAAAAAATACAAGGCACTTATTTCGGATTGGTATTTTTGGTGGTAATTTGGATGGGTTTTGAAAAATTACACTTGGCTTGGGAATTTACTTGGCCTTGGTTGAATTTCGGAAATGTGTTTTCAGAGTACCCAAAACTGATTCAGTGGTATGATACTTTTGGTGCAACTGGTGGTAGTTTCTGGATTTTGGTCATCAATGTATTTGGCTTTTATACCCTTAGAATTTGGCAGGCTGGTCGTAAAAAGAAAAACTTGATCATCAATATGTCTATATTTTTAGGATTAATAATAATTCCGATGCTCATTTCGGTGGTGAAATTTCAAAATTTTGATGAAAAACCAATAGCAAAAGTACACGTACTGATGTTGCAGCCAAAACTTGATCCTTACAACGAAAAATATGCAAAAGACAGCCTACAAATTTTACACGAATTACTAGAAACAGCCAAAATTTCACCACAGGTGAAAGTAGATTATTTCATAGGTCCCGAAACTTCTTTGCCAGGTTATGGTTCAATTTCAGAAAATGGTTTTGAGCAGAGTACTTTGCTCAATTCTATGAAAGAATTTTTGAAATTACATCCGAAATCGGTTTTTGCAACTGGGATTTCTTCTTACAAAAATTATTTTCCACCCAATGAAATTCCGAAAAATGCAAGAAAATACGAAAATGCCGAAGTGTGGAGAGAAGATTATAATTCCGCCATACAAATTGTTCCTAATGAGAACGTCATCTCTTATCACAAAGGAAAATTGGTTCCTGGTGTAGAGATTTTCCCGTATATGGAACTATTG
Source organism: uncultured Flavobacteriales bacterium (assembly GCA_937876095.1). Lineage (GTDB taxonomy): Bacteria > Bacteroidota > Bacteroidia > Flavobacteriales > Weeksellaceae > CALFIE01. The sequence continues at coordinate 106,995 of CALFIE010000010.1, forward strand.
AAGCCGCTACTTGGAGATGCGATGTTGAATTTAGGAGGAGCTGTAGTTTCACTGGGAACCGATCCTACAAGAAAAGTATTTACCAATCCTTACAACAAAGGAAAAATGGCTCCCATCATTTGCTATGAAAGTATTTACGGAGAATTTGTAATCGATTATGTGAAAAATGGAGCCAATTTCTTAGCAATTATGACCAATGATTCTTGGTGGGGAGTTTCACAAGGTCACGAGCAACTTTTGTCCTATGCAAAATTACGTGCCATAGAAAATCGCCGAGAAATTGCACGTGCTGCAAACAGCGGAATTTCTGCACATATTTCTGCAAAAGGTGAAGTGCAAGAAGACACTATTTATGGTGATCGTGGTTCTTTGTATGCCACCATCAATTTGTATGATCAGCAAACATTCTACTCACGAACAGGAGATTTGCTGTCAAGAATCTCAATTTTTACTTTAGGATTTTTGGTTTTTTATACACTCATTAAGAAAATTCAAAACAGGGTGAAAAAATAGCGATGATAGATTTTTTCATCTTTAATAAAAAATAAATCTAAAATTTCAGATTTTCAAATCCTATTTTTAAAACAAAAAAGTGTATTGATGGTTTCAATACACTTTTATTTTTTTTACTTTCAAAAAAATGCTAGGATTTTTCTCTCCTTTGTGCATCTAGAACTGCAATGGTTGCTAAATTCACGATTTCATCTACACTAGAACGCATCTGCAATACGTGAACAGGTTGTTTCAGTCCCATCAAAATTGGACCTATGGTTTGTGCAACCTTCATTCCACGAATGATTTTATACGATAAATTGGCACTTTCTAAATTCGGGAATATAAAAATATTAGCAGGTGTAGTTCCTAATTTTGAGAACGGATAATCTGAAAGATGATCAGAATTCATTGCAAAATCTGGCTGAATTTCACCATCAACCACCATTTTTGGGTAGCGCTCATGTAAAATCGATACGGCTTTTGCTACTTTTTTAGAAGTTTCTGAAATTGCCGCAAAATTTTCATAAGCCAACATCGCAATTCTAGGTTCTATTGCAAAAGTTCTAACCGTAATTTCGGCCATTTTTGCAATATTTACTAAATCTTCAGAGCTTGGATTTTGATTAATGGAAGTATCTGCAAAAAATATGGGTTTCTTTCCGGTGAGAATCATCATCATAGATGCGATTTTGTCTACGCCTTTTTCTCGCTCAATTATTTCTAAAATTGGGCGCAAAACAGAAGTGTAATTTTTAGAAAAACCAACTATTAAAGCATCGGTATCGCCGTGTTTCAACATCAGTGGTCCAAAATAATCACGCAGTCGAACAAATCTTTTGGCTTTGTACTCATTCATACCGTTTCTTTGGCGTTTTTTCCAGAGGGTTTCTCTGTATTTTGCTCGATTTTCTGCTTGGTCGTCGTCTGCAGGATCTATAATTGGGACGTCTAATTCAATCCCAAATTTTTTCATCTGTTCTTTGATGAATTTTTTCTCGCCCAACAAAATAGGTTTTGCAATACCTTCTTCTGTAAGAATTTGAGCTGCTTTCAGCACGTTGTATTCTTCTGCATTACCAAGAGCCACTCTTTTTGGGTTAGATCGGGCTCGGTTTTGCATCATACGTACCAATTTTTCATCTCGTCCCATTCTGTCGAGCAATTGGGTTTCGTATTCTTCAAAATTTTGGATGGGTTTTTCGGCAATTCCACTTTTCATTGCTGCTTTAGCAACTGCAATAGAAACTTTGGTAATCAAGCGATTATCAAAAGGTTTTGGGATGAAATATTCTTTACCAAAATTCAGATTTTTCAGGTTATAAGCCAAAATTACGGCTTCAGGAACTGGTTCTTTTGCCAAATCTGCAATTGCGTGCACTGCAGCCAACTTCATTTCTTCATTGATTCCAGTTGCTTGTACATCTAATGCTCCTCTGAAAATATACGGAAATCCTAAAACATTGTTCACTTGATTCGGGAAATCGCTTCTACCAGTTGCCATCAAACAATCTGGTCTGGTTTTCATAGCGAGGTTATAATCGATTTCTGGATCAGGATTTGCCAATGCAAAAACGATTGGATTTTTAGCCATTTTCATCAACATTTCAGGAGAAAGAACATTTCCTTTAGATAAACCTATGAAAACGTCTGCTCCAACTAGTGCATCGTCTAAGGTTTCTAACTTGGTATTGGCTACAAATTCTATTTTTTCTGGCGTAAGATCGGTTCTTTTATGATTAATAACACCTTTGGAATCACACATCAAAATATTTTCTGATTTCAAACCAAGTGCTTTGTAGAGTTTGGTACACGCAATTGCGGCTGCTCCTGCTCCATTTACCACCAATTTTACTTTTTCAATTTTTTTGCCAGAAATTTCGAGTGCATTGATGAGCGCTGCTGCAGAAATAATCGCAGTACCGTGTTGATCATCGTGCATCAAAGGAATATTGAGTTCTTCTTTCAGGCGCTGTTCTATATAGAATGCTTCTGGTGCTTTGATGTCTTCTAGATTGATGCCACCAAAAGTGGGAGCAATTGCTTTTACGGTTTCTATAAATTTATCGGGATCTTTCTCATTAATTTCGATATCAAAAACATTGATATCTGCAAAAATTTTGAAAAGCAAACCTTTTCCTTCCATCACAGGTTTAGATGCTTCTGCACCTATGTCACCCAAACCAAGAACTGCAGTCCCATTGGAAATTACAGCTACCAAATTTCCTTTGGCTGTATAATCATACACTGTTTTTGGATTGGCAGCAATTTCTAAACACGGAATAGCAACTCCAGGTGAATATGCCAATGACAAATCGCGCTGAGATGAGTGCGGTTTACTTGGGATAACTTCAATTTTACCTTTTGGTTCTGCACTGTGATAATCAAGTGCTGCTTTTTTGAAATTTTTTTGATCTCTGCTTGTTTTATTTGTCATATTGTGCTGTGTTTTTTTTGGCTATTAATGAAAATAATTATTATTTAACCAAATTTAGGAGGTATTTTTTATGATAATTTACCAAATTTTCGATGGGTTTTTGCACCACTATTCCAACATTTAGATTGAGTTCTGCTGCTGCTGCTCGCAAAATATCTTCGTAATAAAAGGCAATTGAACCTATAAAATTAATTTCTGCATCTTTCGCTTCTTCGTAAGGTAATACTTGATAATCTAAGAAATTTTTCATCTCTTCGAAAATCATACTTTGGAAATAAGGATGGTTTTTTCTTTCTTCTACAAATTTGCTAAAATCTGCTAAATAGGCATTTGCACGAGGATTGTGGTACATATTTTTGATAGCATCATCTATCGTGAGATGGTATTGCTCTTCAAATTCTTGGTGCAAATCTTTTGGTAATTTTTTCATAAAAAATCTCCTTACCAATTGTTTCCCAATTGCAGAACCACTACCTTCATCACCGATTAGAAAACCAAGAGACGGCAATTCTCTTTTCACATGTACTCCATCGAAATAGCAAGAATTAGAACCAGTTCCCAGAATACAAACGATACATGGTTTTCCTGCATAAGCAGCAAAAGCTGCGGCTGTCATATCTTCTTTTACCGTGATTTCGGCATTGGTAAAAACTTTCATTAATTCATTTTTTACCAAAATACAATTGTCTTCGGTACCGCAACCTGATCCATAAAAAAAAACTTGATTTATTTCATTTTTATGAGAATGTAGAAGTAGATTTTTCTCTATTTCTGGGGTAATTTTTTCTACTGATGTAATATTTGGGTTGAAACCTATGGTTTCTGTTTTCATGACTTGGTTGCCAGATTGGTCAACAATTACCCAATCACATTTGGTAGAACCTCCGTCTATAATGGCGATCATTTGTTTTAATTTGTAATAAGAATGCTAAATTAATTATAAATTTTTGAAAAAAGCACAAAAAAACTCATAGTACAATGAGTTTTTTATATCAGAAATTCTGTTTACTGCAATAAGTTGATTTGATTTAGAAGCCACTCGTCTATCTCCTCTTCCAGGTATTCTGTCTGCAATTTTATTGCTGTTATAAAATCATCTGGAACATTAGACATCTCGCTGTTTTCTATTTCCCAAAGTTCTTCTGACATCGTTTCATATTCTGAGTATACTCTTTTGAAACGGGGGCTCAATTTTTCTAATTCATCAATTTTGTGTTGTTGAGGTTTAAATTTTCTATACGGTCTCATCTGATTCGTAGTGTTTGGTTGTTTTTATTTGAATAAAATAAAAATTAACAGCATTAATATTATTACCAATAGAGTCTTAATGGGTAATTCAGCTAATGAAGCGAAAATGTAATAACTGCCTATAGCAATTATTATAAAAGCTGCAATGGCTAGAAAGCCAAGACTAATGTATTTTACAGCACGCCCTATAGCTTTTATGGCATGAGTGCCTATTTCAATATCAAGCTTTAACTCATTCCCTAGCGAGTTAAGCTTATTTCGAGCCCATGGAATATACACATACGAAACTGCTGTAATAGTTAAACTGGACATAGCCAGAGTAATTAACCATTTTTTATCTATTATGAAAAGTAACCCACATAAAATAATACTGGTTAGCCAAACAATTGTTATGAATACCACACGAAAGATATCACTTAATATACGTCTCATTATTTTTCCCATGATTATCTATTAAAAATGCTTTACTTCAGAAAGTTCTAGATCGGAAGAGCA
>CALFIE010000011.1 GCA_937876095.1 uncultured Flavobacteriales bacterium
CTTTGAGTTACTTTAATTCCTTCTTATTTTTTTATTTAGGACGCTATTGAAAAAAACTCATTTTTTGAAAATTGGCCGGTATTTCTGCAATTATTTCTTAATTTAGCCTCATGTTTATCAAAGAATATATTTCTAAGGACTATCCTGCATTTAATATCAATAGTAGCATAGAAGAAGCTGCAGAAACAGCTAAAGATTTTGGGTTTTCGCACGTTTTTATTAAGAAAAAAGGGGGCTATGTTGGCGCGCTGAGTCAGGCATTTTTAGAAGAAAGTCCCGAAGGAAATTTAACCGCACTCGAAATGCATTTCGAGCGATTTGCAATTGTAGAAGATGCTAATATTTTAGAGACGGTGAAATTGTTTCATATTTTCAATACCAACGTAATTCCTGTAATCAACAAAAAAGAGAAATACGTAGGATACATTTCTAATGAAGACATCTTCAATGAATTTTCTAAATATCCACTGTTTTCTGAAAACGGAGCCGTTCTTACGATTCAAAACAATATTGGGAGTTATTCTATGACAGAAATTGCTAAAATAGTAGAATCTAATCACTCCAAAATATACGCTTTGTTTGTGAGTGGCGTTATAGAAGATCAAGTGCATATCACCCTGAAAATCAGCAGCGAAAACCTAAGTTCTATAGATGAAACTTTTGAACGATTTGGTTATACCGTAGTTGATAAACATTATGATGATGAAAAAGAAGATTTGCTAAAAGATCGTTTTGGATTTTTTCAAAAATACCTAGAATTTTAGTTTGTACTTATGAAAGCTGCCATTTATTCTCAAAAAAATGATTTAGATACTTTCTTGTATCTAAGTAAATTCATAGCAGAAATAAAGAAGCGAAATCTAGAAGTCGTACTCTATGAAGAAATGGCCGAAAAACTGAAATTTTCTAAAAATTTTGCTACTTTTTCGAATAAAGAAGACCTGAAATCACAAAATATCGATTATTTTTTTAGCTTTGGAGGAGATGGTACAATTCTAAATGCGCTAATTTTCATACAAGATTTAGGAATTCCAATTATTGGAGTTAATACTGGTAGATTAGGATTTTTGGCGAGTTTTGGTAAAGAAGAAATATTCCAAAATATCGATATAATTTTGGGTGGAGAAATGGCAATTAGCAAAAGGTCTGTAATTGAGGTGGTTACAAAAAAGAACAGCATTGAATTTCCTTATGCACTCAATGATCTGAGTATTACCCGAAAACAAACCACATCTATGATTACAGTAGAAACTTACATAGATGATGATTTTTTGACCGTTTTTTGGGCAGATGGACTTATAGTCTCTACACCAACTGGTTCTACTGCATATTCACTGAGTTGTGGAGGTCCCATTATTTCACCTACCAATGATAATTTTGTGCTTACACCAATTGCACCACATAATCTGAATGTGCGACCAATCGTGCTAAAAGATGATGTAGAAATAAAATTAAAAGTCGAAAGTCGCGTTCCAAAATTTTCTCTTTCGCTGGATTCTAGGTTATACGATTTGGATATAGATGAAGAAATAATCATAAAAAAAGCACCTTTCGAAATCTGTTTACTTTTGCCCAAAGAAATCAATTTTTTTGATAAATTAAGAGAACGTTTACTTTGGGGAAAAGATAAAAGAAATTGACTGTTTTTCTAAAATTTCAAGACCCCAAAATCTCGTTGAATTAGGTGAAGATAATGCAAATTTTTCTTACCTTTACACTTCAAAAATTTTTATATAAATACCTACAATTATGAGTAGAAAGTTTCCGGCAGGTGTTGCCACAGGTCAAATGGTGACTGATATTTTTCAATTTGCCAAAGAAAATAAATTTGCGCTCCCTGCAGTAAATGTAATTGGGTCAAGCAATGTAAATGCAGCCATGGAAACGGCAGCAAAACTGAACTCTCCATTAATCATACAATTTTCTAATGGTGGCGCTGCTTTCAATGCAGGAAAAGGCCTTTCTAATGAAAACCAAAAAGCTGCGGTTTTAGGAGCAGTTGCAGGTGCAAAACATATACACACTTTGGCTGAAGCATACGGAGCTACGGTAATTTTGCACACCGATCATTGTGCTAAAAAATTATTACCCTGGATTGATGGATTGATGGATGCTAACGAACACCACTACAAACATCACGGGAAATCTTTGTACTCTTCTCATATGTTAGATTTATCAGAAGAATCTTTAGAAGAAAATATGGACATTTCTTGCCAATATTTTGAAAGAATGGCAAAAATGGGAATGACTCTAGAAATAGAATTGGGAGTAACTGGTGGTGAAGAAGATGGCGTAGATAATTCTGATGTAGATTCTTCTAAATTGTATACTCAACCTTCCGAAGTTGCTTATGCTTACGAAAGACTAAAAGCTATTTCTCCTAACTTTACTATTGCAGCTTCTTTTGGAAATGTACACGGAGTGTACAAACCAGGTAACGTGAAGTTAACTCCAAAAATTTTGGATAACTCACAGAAATTTGTTCAAGAAAAATTCGGAACGGGAGCAAAGCCAGTGAATTTTGTTTTTCACGGTGGATCTGGTTCTACTCTAGAAGAAATTCGTGAAGCAATTGATTACGGAGTAATTAAAATGAATATAGACACCGATCTGCAATTCGCTTACAACGAAGGAATTAGAGATTATATGGTGCAAAATTTAGATTATCTGAAAACCCAAATCGGAAATCCTGAAGGTGACGAAAAACCAAACAAGAAATTCTACGACCCAAGAGTTTGGGTAAGAAAAGGAGAAGAAACGTTCTCGGCAAGATTAGTAACTGCATTCGAAGATTTAAATAATGTGAATACATTAGGATAATAGTTTTTTTAAAAAAATAAAAAGTATGGCATTTGATTGGTTCAAGCGTAAAGCAAAAAACATCACCACTTCTACCGATGAGAAAAAAGATGTTCCGAAAGGACTTTGGCATCAAACTCCGACTGGAAAAATCATAGAACACGAGGAACTGAAAGCAAACAATTATGTTTCGCCAGAAGATGGTTTCCACGTGAGAATTGGGAGCAGAGAATTCTACGAAATTTTGTTTGATAACAATGAGTTCACCGAATTAGATACCGATGTAGAAAGTGTAGATATGCTGAAATTCAAAGATACCAAAGCATATACAGATCGCCTGAAAGAAGTGACCGCAAAAACCAAACTGAAAGATTCTATCAGAAATGCTGTAGGAAATGTAAATGGTGTGAAAATGGTGGTTTCCTGCATGGATTTCGCTTTCATAGGCGGTTCATTAGGTTCTGTAATGGGCGAAAAAATCAGAAGAGCGGTAGATTATTGCATCAAAAATAAATTGCCTTATATGATAATTTCTCAATCAGGCGGTGCAAGAATGCAAGAAGCAGCCTATTCTCTGATGCAATTGGCAAAAGTACAATCTAAATTGGCACAATTGGCCGATCACGAATTACCATACATTGCTTATTTGTGCGATCCAACTTTTGGCGGAATTACCGCATCTTTTGCTATGACTGCAGATATTATAATGGCAGAACCAGGAGCATTGATTGGTTTTGCAGGACCAAGAGTAATTCGTGAAACCATAGGTAAAGATTTACCAGAAGGTTTCCAAACGTCTGAATTTCTTCAGGAAAAAGGATTTGTAGATTTTATAGTAAAGAGAACCGAAATAAAACAAATGGTTTCTAAAACCGTGAAACTACTTGCAAACGCTTAGTTAAAAAATTAACCACAAATCGGAGATTCGACGTAGTCAAAAGCAACAAAAGAACTGCCGTTTTTGGAGTAATACAAAAGATAAAAAAAGGCAGGAAATCATAGATTTTCTAATTGAATTATTAATTGTATTAGATTTTCGTTTTGTGGTGCTTTTAATAAATTAAAAATAATAACTAGAAAATCTCTCCTTTTTTGGGGAGATTTTCTTTATTTCTAATGAGTAAAGTACGCTTGCTTTTCATTATTATTAAAAAACTGACTTTCAAAAAATTGATGGTTGGATTTTTGGTGTTTTTGCAGAATCCAATTTTCACCCTACTTTTTCTTTGGGCAAGTTATAGAGCAACTTCCATTTCGCAAAAACTGTTCCCGAAAAGCAATATGACCAATGGAATTGGCAATGCTTTTCGGCATTCACTCTGGTGTAGTTTGATTTTGATGTACTGCTGCAAAGTTTCTTCACCAGAAAAATCGTTGGTTTTTTGTAAAAAAATAACAAATCTGCACGAGGAATTCTTCCCAAATGAATCATTAGAAACCAAAATGGACCTGCACAACAACCAAGTTGGAATGGATTATTTTATGAGCTTATTAAGCGAAATACACCGTCAGTTTTTCGAAACCTCTTTTTTAGTAAACGGTTTGTTGAAAAAAACGGAGACCGCACAGAAAATAAACGCTGCTTCTGATAATTTCCCAACAGAATTGGTTTATTTGGAGTGAAATTCACTCATCAAGAAACGTGAATTCTTGATTTTTAATAACAAAATCGTTTATAGAGCTTTCATATTCGTTGGAATATGCACCTCCTATTTTCAATTTAAATTTTTGTTTCATTGTTCCCTCAAAAAAAGGAATTGCATAAATTAAAATTTCGTTTGGACTGAGTTCAAAATACTCTGGATAAGGTGGTGGAATACAAGCGCCATAATAATGATTACCGTTTCTAATAAATTCCCATTTACCTTTCGAATTCAATCTAAAACGGTTAAAAAAGTAAACCATTTTTAATGTGTCTCTCGATATATTCTTGATAAAAACAGGGTATGCTTTAAAAGTCCTCAAAGTATCATTAAAATAGGAATATAAAGGAATGGTATCATTAATATTAACAATAATCTTAATGTTTTTATTGCTAAGCGAATCTAATTTTTTTGTTTTTTCACTAAATTTTAAATGAAAATTTTCGTCATAAAAATAATTTGAAAATATGTTCTTTAAACGCACATTTTCTAAACTATCTTTAATTTTAAAATTTTTAGAATAGTTTTCTGGTGGAGGTGGAGGTGGAGGTGGAGGTGGAGGCAATCCAATATGCTTATAATATTTAACAAAAATGGAATCCTTTAATTTTCCCTTGTATATTAAGTAACTTCCAAAATCATTTATATCTTGATTAAATTTTTGAAAATTCATTTTTACATTTTTAGGATAAACCAAAGCAATATCATCTGCAAAGGAATTATCTCCTTTGCACGAAAATAAAAATAAGAGAATCAAAACGTAAATTATAAATTTCACGACACTAATTTATGAAAAAAGACTTGGCAAAAACCAAGTCTTTAAATATTTCTACAAAAAAGTCTGCTAAACCGTTTCAGGTTTTTCAACTTTTTTTTCTAAGCCGTCTTTGGCTTCATTTAGGCCTAATACAAAGGTTTCCCCTTCTTCTATCTGCTTGTTGACCAGCATTTCGGCAATCTGATCTTCTATGTATTTCTGGATAGCACGTTTCAGAGGTCTTGCTCCGAAATCTTTGTCCCAACCTTTTTCGGCGATGAAATTTTTGGCTTCTTCGGTAAGTTCTACTTTGTAACCCATTTTTTCTAATCTGCCATACAATTTAGACAATTCTAGGTCGATGATTTTTTTGATGTCTTCTTGTTCCAAAGAATTGAAAATTATGATATCATCTATTCTGTTCAGAAATTCTGGTGCGAATGCTTTTTTCAATGCGTTTTCTATGGTGCTTCTTGCGCGTGCATCTGTTGTAGATTTTTTTGCTGTCGTCCCGAAACCTACTCCATCTCCGAAATCCTTCAAATCTCTGGTTCCGATATTGGAAGTAAGAATAATGATGGTATTTCTGAAGTCGATTTTCCTTCCCAAACTATCGGTAACATGACCTTCATCTAAAATTTGCAACAAAATATTGAAAACATCTGGATGCGCTTTTTCAATCTCATCCAAAAGAACTACTGCATAAGGTTTTCTGCGAATTGCTTCGGTTAATTGACCGCCTTCTTCGTAACCAACGTAACCAGGAGGAGCACCAATTAATCTAGAAACGGCAAATTTCTCCATATATTCGCTCATATCTATTCTGATGAGTGCTTCGTCTGAATCGAAAAGTTCACGAGCCATCACTTTTGCCAATTCGGTTTTACCAACTCCGGTTGTTCCCAGAAAAATAAAGGTTCCGATTGGTCTGTTTGGATCTTTCAGTCCGGCTCTATTTCTTTGGATGGCTTTCACGACTTTTTTCACTGCATCTTCTTGTCCGATCACTTTTCCGTTCAGTTTCTCGTCCATTTGTGCTAGTTTATCCATTTCGTTTTTACCAACTTTGGTTACCGGAATTCCGCTCATCATAGAAACTACTTCTGCTACATTTTCTTCGGTTACCACTTCTTTTTTCTCTTTCACGTCTTTATCCCACTCTTCTTGAGCCAAATTTAGTTCTATTTGTAGGCGCTCTTCTTCATCTTTCAATTTTCTGGCTTCCAAATAATCTTGTGCTTTTACTGCTTTCTGTTTTAATCCTTTTATTTCCTCAATTTTAGCTTCATTACTAATGATTTCGGTAGGAACTTTCATGTTTTTGATATAAACACGAGAGCCGGCTTCATCCATAGCATCAATTGCTTTGTCTGGTAAAAATCGATCGGTAATATATCTTGCAGTAAGATTCACACAAGCTGTAATTGCATCATCTGTATAGGTAACATTATGATGGTCTTCGTATTTATCTTTAATTTGATTCAAAATTTGGATGGTTTCTTCTATAGAAGTTGGTTCTACCATTACTTTTTGGAATCGTCTTTCTAGTGCGCCATCTTTTTCTATATATTGTCTGTATTCATCTAAAGTTGTGGCACCAATACATTGTATTTCACCTCTTGCTAATGCTGGTTTGAACATATTAGAAGCGTCTAAACTTCCTGTAGAACTTCCTGCTCCAACAATTGTGTGTAATTCATCTATAAACAAAATGACGTCTCTGTTTTTCTCTAGTTCGGTCATAATTGCTTTCATACGTTCTTCAAACTGACCGCGGTATTTGGTTCCTGCTACCAAACTTGCCAAATCTAGGGTAATCACACGTTTTCCGTAGAGAACTCTAGAGACTTTTTTCTGCTGAATTCGCAAAGCTAAACCTTCTGCAATCGCAGATTTACCAACACCTGGTTCACCAATTAGAAGTGGATTGTTCTTTTTTCTTCTCGATAGAATTTGAGAAACACGCTCGATTTCTTTTTCTCGACCAATTACCGGATCCAATTTGTCTTCTCTTGCCAATGCAGTAAGATCTCTACCAAAATTATCCAAAGTTGGCGTTTTACTTTTTCCTGTGCCAAGATTTCCGGCTGGTTTTCTCATTTGTCCGAATTCTTCTCGTTCTTCATCGTCTTCATATGCGCTCATGCTAGGATTTTGACCAGAATTTTTGAGCATATTTTGGTATTCTTTAGAAACGCGTTCGTAATCTACATCATACGCTTGTAAGATGGTAGAAGTTGGATCCTCGAATTTATATAAGATTCCCAAAAGTAAATGCACGGTATTAATTTCTGAAGATTGATACTGTCTGCATTCAAGTTCGGATCTTTTTACGGCTTGATCAGCCATTTTGGTGAAAGCAATATTTGGATTCTCTTGCATAAGTGGATTGCTGTTGGTTACACTGATGTTCTCAATTTTTCGTTTTACTTGTGACAAATCGGTTCTCAGTTGCAATAAAATTTCTTTTGCAGAATTTTCGGTTTCTATAATTCCCAAAAGAAAATGCTCTGTGTTCAGAAATTCACTGTGCAGTCTTTTTGCTTCCTTTTTACTCTGTTTAAACACTCGGTCTAAACCTTCTGAAAATTTATTGTTCATGATAGGTATTCTCAATTATTACATAAAGATACTATTTCTTTACTACTTTTCAAAGTTACAAATACTTTACCAAATATTTTTTATGACTTTATGACATATAATTTTTTTTTTTCATTAAAATTAAAACTGGGTCATTTTCCATCATTAATTTTGAAAAAAAAGATGCTAAACGCTCTCATAAAATTCCAAAAAAATTCGTATTATCTTGTAAATCTTTGGATTAACTTCAAAAAAAACAGTAATGTTGTTTTTTCATAAATGAAAATCAAAAAACAAGCCATCTTTTCCTCATTTTTTAATCTCATTTGAAATGACTAGGTTTGTACTCTAAATTTTTGATTAATTATGGGTACATCTCTCGCAGATTTTGTTGGTTATGGCGCTTCACTTTTTGTGGTGCTCAGTTTTCTGTTAAAGGATTTGAAAAAAATAAGAATCATCAATCTAATCGGGTGTTTTTTATTTGTATTATATGGTGTTATGAAAGGTGATGGCGATGTAAAAGCGATGTATTGGCCAATCATTATTCCAAATGTAATCCTATGTTTTGTGCAGGTATATCATTTGTTGAAGAAATCTTAATTTTTCATTGAAAATAATTTTTTTAGTTTTAAAAAATGAAAGTTCTTGTTAGCGTTTTCAATAATTTGTTGACAGACCAAAGAATAGAAAAGGTTTGCCAAACGCTGCACAACAATCATTACGAAGTTGAATTAATTGGTAATAATTGGCGCGGTTTGCCAGAAATGAAGCGACCTTATAGATTTAACAGAATTCTGCTAAAATCCAAAATTTTAAAATTCGCCTACCTTGAATTTCAATGGAAATTGTACCGAGAATTGTTGAAAAGAGCCGATCAACACACCATTTTATTGGCAAATGATTTAGACACACTTTTGACCAATTATTGGGTTTCTAAAAAACTACATATTCCTTTGGTTTTTGATAGTCACGAAATTTTCACCGAAATGCCATCTGTAAATGGGCGTTTTACTCAAAAAATTTGGAGACTTTTGGAGCGTTCTATCGTTCCAAAATTGAAATATTTCTACACGTCTAGCGAAAGTTACGCTAATTGGTTTGCCAAAAATTATGACATAAAAAAACCAATCGTGGTGCAAAATTTCCCACGAAAACTCCCTTTTTTTGAAAAAAAGGAGAACGAAAACACACCAAAAACCATTCTTTATCAAGGTGTTATCAATCCTTCTCGAGGAATTGATAAGGCGATTGAAGCGATGCAATTTGTAGAAAACACGCAATTGCTTATTGCAGGAGACGGACCAAAACTCACAGATTATCAACAACTTCCCTCCAAATTTGGAGTGGAAAACAAGGTAGTTTTTTTAGGAAACATACCACCCGAAAAATTGCGGGAAATCACTAGAAACGCAGATTTAGGATTAAGTATTGAGGAAAACAACGGATTGAGTTATTATTACTCTTTACCCAACAAAATTTCAGACTATATACAATCAAGAATTCCTATTGTGGTCTCAGATTTTCCAGAATTTCGAAGAATTATAGACACTTTTCAAATTGGTGAATGCATCACTTCTCATGAACCATCTGTTTTAGCACAAACTATGCAACAGGTTTTGGATCGTGGCAGAGATTGTTATGCCAAAAATGCAGAAATTGCTGCAGAAAAATTATGTTGGGAACAGGAAGAAGGCAAATTACTTACGCTTTATCAGTTGGTACAAACAGAAAACTTTGTTTAAATTTGTAGTATGACAATTCAGGAAAAACAAAATCAGTTGGTAGAAGAATTTGCTTTTTTACCAGATTGGGAGCAGAAATACGAGTACATCATAGATTTGGGGAAAGAACTAAAAGGTTTACCCGAAGATAAAAAAACAGATGACAACCTGATAAAAGGTTGCCAATCCAAAGTGTGGATAGATGCTGATTTCAGAGATGGTAAATTGTATTTTTTAGCCGATTCTGATGGTATTTTACCTAAAGGAATTGTCGCAATTCTGATACAAATTTACAGTGGACACAACACTCAGGAAATTTTGGATTCTGATTTTAAATTTATAGAAGAAATTGGGCTACAAGAATTTCTCTCGCCTTCTAGAGCAAATGGTTTGATGGCAATGACCAAACAAATAAAATTCTACGCAGTTGCATTTCAATTAAAAAAATGAAACGCATTTTAGCATATCGTCTCTCTGCTTTTGGTGATGTTGCAATGACTGCAGTTGTTTTGCGTGAATTTTTAGAACAAAATCAAGAAACAGAAGTGGTTTTGGTTTCGCGTGGAAATTTCGGAGCGCTTTTTCGAGACATTCCCAGGTTAATTTTCAAAGGAATTGATATAGACGAGTACAAAGGAATCATTGGATTGCGAAAACTTGCCAATGAATTAATAAGAGAATTTCAGCCCAATGAAATTGCTGATTTGCACGATGTCATCAGAACCAAAATTTTGAACAAAATTTTTAAAAGAAAAGGTTTCAAAGTCTATAAAATCAACAAAGGAAAAGAAGAAAAAGAGCAACTGACCAATATTTGGAATATTAATAAAAAACCCTTAAAAACCACGGTAGAACGTTACGCCGATGTTTTCAGAGAAATGGGTTTTACACTTCATCTTTCTCATCAATATAGAAAAAGCTCGGGGATAAAATCAGGAATCGGTTTTGCACCTTTTGCACAACACGAAGGTAAAATGTTGCCAATAGAAAAATCCTTCGAAACCGCAAAAATATTGGCAAAGAAACATCCCGTTTATTTTTTTGGAGGCGGAAAAAAAGAAGTGAAAATTCTGGAAAATTGGGCAAAACAGATACCGAATACCGAAAATTTAGCTGGAAAACTGGATTTGACTGCCGAATTAGACAAAATTGCCTCGCTCGAAACCATGATATCTATGGATTCTGCCAATATGCATTTGGCAAGTTTGGTTGGGACTCGTTGTGTTTCGATTTGGTGTTCTACGCATCCTTTTGCAGGATTTTTAGGATACGGACAAAGCGAAAATGATATCGTGCAAGTTGCAGATTTAACTTGCAGACCCTGCTCTGTTTTTGGGGATAAAAAATGTTTCAGAGGAGATTATGCTTGTTTACACGAAATAGAAATTCAGAAAATTATAGATAAAATTTGATGACTACTAACCGATTTTTTCCATTATCATTAAAAAAAATTAGATGAAAATCTCTATCTGCATTCCGGTGTACAATTTTGATGTACGAGAATTGGTGGCTGATCTCAACAAAGAAATCGCCAACAATCAGCTGAATGCAGAAATTTTATTGATAGATGATGCTTCTGAACCCGAATTTATCCTAAAAAACAGTCAACTAATCAATCATGTTGAGAATTTTGTTTTTTTAGAAAAAAATGTTGGACGATCTCAAATCAGAAACCTTTTTTTATACTATGCAAAGGGTGAATTTTTGCTGTATTTGGATTGTGATGGAAAAATAATCAGCCCCAATTTTTTACTAAACTACAAAAATTATGTACTAGAAAATCCTAAAACAAAAGTAATTTACGGTGGTAGAAATGTAAGTGAAATTGCTCCCGAAAAAAATCATTTTCTACGCTGGAAATACTCCATAGAAAGAGAAAACCCTCCTATTTCTATCCGTGAAAAAAACACATATCTCACCTTCCAAACCAACAATTTCTTGGTAAAAAAAACAGTGCTGGAAAAAGTGAACTTCAACCCAGAATTTCAAAAATATGGATATGAAGATTTGCTTTTTGCTATGAACTTAAAAACTAAAAAAATGGGTATTCAACATATAGACAACCCAATTCTAAATAATGATGTGGAAACCAATGAAGAATATCTACGAAAGGTTGAAGAATCAGCAGAAAGTTTGGCAAAAATGATGAAAAATAAAAACACCAAAGACAAAATATCTGAAATAAAATTGGTGAAAGCATATAAATATATGGATCGGTCTGGAATGACCAGTTGGTTTCAAAAATTATTTGATCTACGAGCAGAAAAAACCAAACAAAAACTGTTGCAAGGTGATGCCAATTTGCGCTATTTAGATTTTTATAAACTTGGATTACTTATTAAGAGCCTGTTTAAAAATTAAATAAAAAAAGTATTATGGCGTAAAATAAATTCATAAAAAATTGATTGCCAGCTATTTATATTAAATATTTTTAGCAACTTGTTGATTACTATGCGATTAGTTTATTTGAAAAAAATTATTCAACTAACATTTCTGACAATCTGTGGTTTTGGCTGGAACCATAAGAAAGTTTATCGTGTTTACAAAAAGCTCGGACTTAATTTGATAAAAAAACGCAGAAGGAGATTGTGGCTTCAAGAGAACGACAAAATTTGGAAATTCCAGCCATTATAATGAGGTTTGGAATAAGGATTTTATGAGTAATGCTTTGTTTAACTCAAGAAGATTCCGAACGCTGAATATCATTGATGATTACAATAATTACATAACCATACAAAATCATCCCTTTTTCTTTTATACAATATTCTAATGATGATATTACCACATCTCTATAAATCTTTCTTGTAAAAATATCCCCCCGCTGCGCAAAGTTTCCTGACTTTGAGCAAACTATTCATCATAATTAGTATATTTCCAAAATTCATTTATTTTGCTTGTATCTATTATTGGATTGTCTGCTAATTCTATTTCTAGCAATCCTTTACCTAAGACATAATTACTTGCCGAAGAATAAATATAATGATGTGCTTTTTCTACTATTCTTGCTCTTATTGGGTTTAAGTGTATGTAATTCAACTTATCCCACATAAATCGCAATGTATATATTTCTTCGGCATGATTACCATATTGCCAAAATTGATAATTCTTATTTCTATTGTGGGTTTCAGTTGCTTTTTTAAATAATTCCTGCATCCATTCCCTTCTGCTTTCTGGTTCTGTTTGTATTGCTTCTAAACAATTTTTGGCCGTGAATTTTTTAAAATCTCTTACTAATTCTGATAATCTACCTTGTTTGGACTGTACTATTAAATGGATATGATTGCTCATAATTACATAACCATACAAAATCATCCCTTTTTCTTTTATACAATATTCTAATG
>CALFIE010000012.1 GCA_937876095.1 uncultured Flavobacteriales bacterium
CTTCCGATCTTCCCAAATAACAGAAATAGAAAATTACAACTCCAAGAACAGTAGAACACAATACTCCCAATCAAGAGTAGGATATTTTGTATGCGATAGTTCTTACCTATTTTAAAATAAAGGAAAAATAGAACGATAAAAAAGAAAATAAATTGGTAGGAATTAAGCAGCATATTTTTTAATTAAAATAAAAATTAAAAGTGTGAAACATCTAAAAACATGTTATTGCCATTGAAATGTTTCCCAGAATTGATGCAAAAATAGACTGCATTTGCAATGTCTTTTCCTTCTAATGTTTCACGAATTGGGTACGCTGAAATAATACCGTCTTTCATACGATCATCCATATCTTTATGTAAATCGGTTGAAATAAAAGATGGTGAAATACAATTAGAAGTAATTCCAAATTTTACATTTTCTAGCGCCCAATGTTTGCTCATTTGTTGCAAATAGGCTTTGTTTGCATTGTACACAGAGCTACCAATTGGTGGTGAAACCAAAGATGAGGTCAAAATACTGATAATTCTACCCATTTTTTTCTTTCTAAAAATTTTGATGCATTCCTGCGTGATTTCTAGTGTAGGTAGTACATTTCGCTCGAATTCGCTTCGTATTTTTTCAGGGGTTACTTTGTGAAAATATTGATCAATAAAAGATCCGTTGTAGAAATTATTAATCAAAATATCTGGATCAAACTGATTGATTTCTGCTAAGAAATCGCTCAAATCTTCGGTGTTGCCAAAATCTATTTGGTATGCTTTTGCATTAGAAAATTGATTGGTAATTTCCTCTGCTGCTTTTTTTGAATTACAATAGGTAAAAAAAACATTATAGCCTTTTTCTAAAAGAAACAGGTTGATTTCTTTCCCAATTCCAGAGGAACCTCCCGTTAAAAGCACTTTTTTCATACCAATTCTTGTATTTGTATTTTCCCGATTGCAACGGTAATGTTATGTTGATTCTTGAATTTGAATTTGAATGAGTTTACTCTTACAGATTCGGTTTGAGATTCTACTACTGCTTCCAGAGTAACTGTATCATACAAATATACCGATTTTTTGAAATTGATGGTTTGCGAAAGAATCAGCACATCATCAGTTGGCAAAAGTTCACCTATAAAATAAGAGATAAATCCGTTCAAAATATTTCCGTGCATCACTTTTCTTTCAAAACCTTTGTTTTGTGCAAACTCATCATTGGTATGCAATGGATTTTTATCTTTGAAAATCTCCAAAAAGCCATTGTACACTTGATCATTAATATCAAATGAATGCGTAAATATTTGTCCTTGTTTCAGGATCATTCTTATTTTGTTTTTATACAATCTACCATTTCACCTACATTGTTCCAGCTTTGGATTTCGCTGCTGGTAAAACGTATTTTGAAGGCTTTTTCTATGGCAACAATCAACTGAATGTGAGAAAGTGAATCCCATTCTTCAATTTCATCTGCGGTGGTTTCTGGTGTTATTACAATAGCATCGTTATCTAATTCTTCATGGAAAATCCCAGTTAATTTTTCGTAAATTTCTTCTGTTGTCATAATTTTTTAATTTTTAATTTTTAAAAAAGCAGCGTATAAAACCGCAATTTTCATTTTTTCGGCACGTTCCAGATCCATTTCTTCGCTCACAAAATATTTTTCTTCTGCAATTTCGAGGCCTGCTTCGTTTATCAAACTTCGGATTTCGCCAACATTTCTGAATAAATAGATATGATCTATAGATGGTGCATTGGTAGGAGTGGTAATAAATATCGTACCATTTGTTTGCAACATCGATTTCAATTTCTGCAGCAAAGCTAAAGGATTTTCTACGTGTTCCAAAACTTCACCCATTGTTATAAAATCTTTGGGTTCAGCATTGTTAAGATCAAAAATATCTTGATGATGATAGACAATGTCCTTATTTTTCACCAAACTTTGGGTGAGTTCTATAGAAGTTGCACTGATGTCTAAAGCTTCAAAATTGGTGTCGGCTCCTAATTGTTGAATCGCAGCTTCCAGATACAAACCGTGACCTGCACCAATTTCTAAATAAGAGTGTATTGGTTGATATTTTGTAATATTAGCTTTGAAAAATTCATATACTTCATAGTGATGTTTCCACAAAAATTGTGATAACAAAAGACCATGCATATGAGAAACCATCGTACTTGGATTGTCGTACAACGCTTTGTCTACCGCTTCAAATGATGAATTTTTGTAGCTACCACTTCGCATAAAATCAAAAAATTCTGCAGCAAAATCATCAATCATTTTTAGATAAAAATCGACTGCATTATCTATTGTGAGCTGTTTTTTTTCTAAAATTTGCTCGTATTTTGCCATAAAATGATCAAAATCTGCTAAAAAAGTTTCTTTGTCTTTCAGAAGGTCATAATTGCGCTGCACTTTGTTACCATGCATTGGATTTTTTTCTGAAATTTTGTGGATGAGTTGTTCTATTTTCATATTTTTTTTGTCTCTATAAAAACGGTTGTTGGTTGGTAATTTTGGGTTTCCAAAATCCATTGTCCGTCTTGTTCTGTAAATCCTAAATTTTCGTAATGGTTTTTCACCATGTCATTTTTTGCTGTAGGCAAATATTCACCTATGATTTTTTTGAAACCATGTTGTTGTGCAATTTCTACGATGGTGTTCAGTGTAAATGCTTCCATTCCGCGCTTCAGAACTCGGCAACTCATCATCCAATTTTCTATGAAGAGTGTTTCATCATCCAATTTTTTTAAAACTACAATGCAAATGAGTCCATTATCACCATATTTATCTTCTAAAGTAAAAGTCAATGTGAAATAATCTTGCGATTGCATCAGCGTTTCTACGTCCTGTTCGGAGTAGCGCAAAGTACGAAGATTAAACTGATTTGAACGCTGAGAAAGTTGCGAAACTCGCGGTTTTGAGAAATTACTGAAAGGTTCTACCACCGAAATCATATGCAAACTTTGCAGAAAATCATCTACATTGGTGAAATTATCGAGCGCAATCGTACGTTGTGCTTCTACTTGGTATTGTTTGGTTCTTTCTGCATCATTTTCAGAAAAACTGGCAGTCTCAAATAGTTGTAAACCATACAAATATTCCAAATATTCTGCAGGATCTTCTGGCAATTCTGGCACGCAAACGTCGGGTAAATTTTCGCGCACGAGATTTCGCTCAAAAGGATTGTCATCTAGAAAAACCATAGAATCAAAACCAATATTCAAAATTTTCTGAATTTTTCTGATATTATCTGCTTTGTTTTCCCAATTGGCGACAAATACAGCGATATCGTCTAATTTCAAAACCATATCAGGATGTTTTTCAAACGGTTCTTTTGCTTTGTCTTCGTCGTTTTTACTACAAACAGCCAAAATAATTCCTCTTTTTTGTAGCGATTTCACCCAATACTGAAATTCGGTAAAAGCTTTGCCAATTCCCAAACTTCCGATTTGTATTTTTTCTAGACCATCATCTCCTATAATTCCGCCCCAAGTTGTATTATCTAAATCTAAAATCAAACATTTTTTGAATTTTCCGGTAAGTGCAGCAATCGTACTAAGTATGCTATTGGCAACAACAGGCAAAACTTCTATAGAAAGCAACATTTCTGAATTGATGTAGATGTTGGGAGAAAACATTGTGTTTCTGCCCCATTTATTTTGAATAGAAGCCAAATCTGCCACAAAAAAATTAGGATTTGCAATCGCAAAATCTGAAATTAAGAAATTAAGTCTCTGCAATTGGTATACAAAAGAAGTGGCTGTTTTGTGAGCAAAATTTCCAAAAATTTGGTTATCAATTGGTGCGAAATTACAGTAGATAATTTTGCTTTTGGTATTTTGCTGAATTTGGTTGCAAAGATTTTGGATATCTTGCATTTTGTTTTCTGCAAAAAGCGTAGGATCGGTTTTAGATTTATTGAATTTGGTCAATAATTTGTGCGACGATTCAAAAAGTATGGTGTAATCAGGCGAAAATTGGTAATAGGCAGAATCAGGATCCAAAATTTGCCTTTCTATTTGTCCGAAATCTGCTTCTAAAATTTCTACATCCAGTCCCATTTCTACGGCAGTTCCTTGTAGTGCAACATTCAGAAATTGCGTAGCAGAATCACCAAGTAACGAAATTTTGATGGGTTGGTTGCTTGTTGGTTTATTTTTTAGGTTTTTCCTTAGTTCAGAAAATTTTTTCATCTTTATATAATTTTTTCGGGCACTATTTTTTGAGTGATTGCATTGCTTTTCCAATTTTTTCAGAAAGAAGATTGGCTCCTTTTTCGTTGAGATGTCCGTAATCCCACCTGTTTTCTAACTGATAAAATTCTGGCGTTTCTGCAGGATTTAGCATATTAATTACCGGAATTTCATTGCTTTGGGTGTACACCAAAAGTTCTTTTGCATCTGGTTCTGCAGGTGCAGGTAACAATAGAACCAATTGTATGCCTTTATCTTTACACTGATTGCTAAGTTCCAACCATTTTTTTTCCAAATTTTGGTTCGGAACATATACAGTTTGATCATTATTAAAAACCGTCAATCTTCTTGTAATTTCCGACGGTTTTGCAAGCAAATCTTTGTTTCGTTGCAGTACAGCGCTGTTTTTATCTTTATCTAATGGTATGAAACCGTCTTTTTCTATAAATTGGTTGAGGTAAGATTCCTCCATTGTCGTTTTTTCTTTATTAAAATTAAAAATCGACAATACAGTAGAATACAGACCAAAAGCCAGTTGTTTGTAATCTTTGTTTTCTTTTTGGTAAGACAGAAAAAACGGAAAATTTTGTGGAGTAAGTGCTCCAAAACTACGTTCAGTATTTAGATTGGTTCGTGTCAGATCAATTTTGTTTTGCAATTCCAGCACGATGTATTTTAATCGCCTGTTTTGATTATGAAGTAAAAAATCGATGGTCGAATTATTTTCTAAGTTAAAACTTGCATTAGCACCCAAATTGTATGTTTTAAGACCAGGATTTAGAGCGTCTATAATCTGTGGATTGATTTGGTTGTTGATTTTGCTGCTCCCAATAAAAACCGTGTTGAATTCAGGATGCTTATCCAGAAAAGCCTGTTTCTGATTGAGAACCGTATTTTTATTAATTTGATCTCCATTTCTAAACCACAAAAGCACTCCTAATCCAAAAATCAGGAGAACGAAAATAGTGGTATTCTTCAAAAATTTTTTCATTTTTTTAGAATTGGAAATAGATAAACTCATTACTACTAAAATTGGCAAACCTCAAAACCAAATAAGCTACCAAAAAATAGGTGCTTCTACGGAACCAAGGATTCAAACGTAGTACATCAAACCCGAATTCCTTTGTTCTGTTGAGCCATTCTACTATAAACATAAAACCGATTAACATTGCAATTCTCAAACTAAATTGCGTAGGATATTCTAAAATACTTGCATTGGCAATTCCTTTGATGTACAGAAATGCATCTGTAACCGATGCTGATCTGAAAAAAATCCAGGCAAAACAAGTAAGCGAAAATGTGAGCAAAATTTGCAAAATTTCTTTGAAATTAGGAACCAATTTTCCCATTGCTACTACTTCCATGTTATTTCTATTTTTTTCAAAAATTAGTAGCGGCATAAAAAACAGTGCATTTAATCCGCCCCAAATAATAAAAGTCCAGTTTGCACCGTGCCAAAATCCCGAAACCAGAAATATAATGAAGGTGTTTCTGATTTTCATTTTCAGTCCGCCTTTGCTTCCACCTAAAGGTATGTACAGATAATCTCTGAACCAAGACGACAATGAAATGTGCCATCTTCTCCAAAATTCTGCAATGTCTCTAGAAAAATACGGGAAGTTGAAATTTTTCAGTAATTCAATCCCGAAAAGTCGAGAAGTTCCCAATGCAATGTCTGAATATCCTGAGAAATCCCCGTAAATCTGAAATGCAAATAATACGGTTCCCAAAACCAAATTACTTGCACTTTGGGTGTGATAATTGGCAAAAATTTCGTTCACAATTGGCGAACAATTATCGGCAATTACCATTTTTTTGAAAAATCCCCACAAAATTTGTCGCATTCCATCGGTTGCTTGTTCATAAGAGAAGATTCTTGTTTTTTTTACCTGTGGTAAAAGGTGAGTTGCTCGTTCTATAGGACCTGCTACCAAAAGCGGGAAATAACTCACAAACAGGGAGTAATCTACCCAATTTCTTTCGGCTTTTATTTTCTTTTTGTAGATGTCGATTACATAAGAAAGTCCGTGGAAAGTGTAAAACGAAATTCCGACTGGTAAAATCACTTTTAGCACCCAAATATCAGCGTGAAAACCCAGTTTCTCGAGTAAAATTTTGAAACTGTCTGCAAAAAAATTGTAATATTTGAAAAATCCCAGAAAACCGAGATTAATCACGATACTCAGTGTGAGCCAAAAAGTAGCGCGATTTTTAGTAGGGCTGTTTTCAATTTTAATTCCAGAAACATAATCTAACCCAATAGAAAATAGCAATAGAAACAAAAATCGCCAATCCCAACAAGCGTAGAAATAGAAACTCGCTACCAACAACAAGATGTTTTGTAATTTCAGATTTTTACCAAAAACAAACCAATAGAGTAAAAATACTATTGGTAAAAAAATCACAAAACCGATAGAGTTGAATAGCATATTCTGGAATCAATTAGGACTTATTTTACAAAAACACCTACGTATTTTCCTTCAAATTCTACAATAGTTGTATCAATTTGGTGTTGCTCACAAAAATCTTGGTACGCAGAATTGTCGCCAATATCATCGCTCAAAAATACACCTCCTTTTCTCAGGTGTTGGTACAACTCTTGGTAAGCCCAAGTTCTACCTTCGTAACTTTTATCAGAATCGTAGTGTACCACATCGAAACTGCCGTTTTCTTTAAAAATTTTCGGTAAAGATTCTCGGTCTGCATGACGAAAAAGTTTCCAAAATTTTGAAAGATTTTCAGGAACTATACAACCTACGTATTGATCACCATCTTGACTAAGATAAGGCA
>CALFIE010000013.1 GCA_937876095.1 uncultured Flavobacteriales bacterium
TAATAATGATGAGCTTTTTCAAGCTTTTTTTGCACCATTTTTTACCACATAGTCTAAAAAAAACCATCAAAATTATTTGATGGTTTTTTTATATTAAATTTTCTAAAAAAAAATTAATCGAAAATATAACTTAATCCTAGACTAACTACATGTTCTGATTTACTTTTTATGATGGCAGGATCCATTCCTGGTTCATTCATCAAACCTTTATAGGTGTTAGAAATTCCTAAATCATATCTACCTGTGATTTCTAATTTTCTCTTGTAGCTATAACCAATTCCAAAACCTAATGCAAAATTAAAACTATTGGCTTTACCATTTACACCAGGATAGAGTGGACTACCTTCTACAGTGTAATATGGTTTTGTAATAGGAGCATTGGTTACTTTTTGGTTAATTAAAAAATTAAATTTTGGACCAAAAAGTGCAAAAAATTCAGATTCTGCTTCAGAAAAATATCCTTTCAGATAGATAGGAACACTGATGTAATTATTTGCATAAACTGCATCATATCCTGATATTTCTTTTGAGTCTTTGTTTTTACCAGATTCACCTGCACCTAAATATTCTATTTCTGGTTGCAAATAGAATTGGTTGTCCTTATCTATTGGGATAATTGCTAAAAATCCACCATAAAAAGAAAATATCGGTCCAGATGGATTGTGTGCATTTCGAACTCTAGAATACGTTCCACCTGCAGTTATACCATATCTGGTGCTGCTAAAATAAATTTTCTGTGCAAACGTAAATGCAAAAGCAAATAATGCAAACAATAAACTGATTTTTTTCATTTGTTGTATTTTTAATAAATTTTTATGCTAATACTTTTGCAACAGTATCACCAATTTCGGCTGGAGAATCTACCACATTGATTCCGTTTTCTCTCATAATTGCCATTTTTGCTTGTGCAGTATCATCTGCACCGCCTACAATTGCACCAGCGTGACCCATAGTTCTACCTTTTGGCGCAGTTTGTCCTGCAATGAAACCAACTACTGGTTTTGTAGAACCACTTGCTTTGTACCATCTTGCAGCTTCAGCTTCTAGACTACCACCAATTTCACCAATCATAACTACAGCTTCAGTTTCTGGATCATTTATGAATAATTCTAAAGCTTCTTTGGTAGTAGTGCCAATTATTGGATCACCACCAATTCCGATTGCGGTAGAAATTCCGTATCCAGCTTTTACCACTTGATCTGCTGCTTCATAAGTAAGCGTTCCTGATTTTGAAACGATTCCTACTTTTCCTTTTTTGAAAACAAAACCTGGCATAATTCCGATTTTTGCTTCGTCTGAAGTGATGATTCCTGGGCAATTTGGACCAATTAATCTGCAATCTCTATCTGCAATATATGCTTTTACTTTTACCATATCAGCAACAGGAATTCCTTCGGTAATACATACAATAACTTTAATTCCTGCATCTGCTGCTTCCATAATTGCATCTGCTGCGAAAGCAGGCGGAACAAAAATGATACTTACATTGGCTCCTGCTTTTTCTACCGCATCTGTTACGGTATTGAAAACTGGTTTCCCCAAATGTTCGGTTCCACCTTTTCCTGGAGTTACACCACCAACTACGTTGGTACCATATTCAATCATTTGTTCTGCATGGAAAGTTCCTTCGTTCCCTGTAAATCCTTGTACGATTACTTTTGAATCTTTGTTTACTAATACTGACATATTATATTTTACTTTTTTTTGATTGCTTATAAAACAATCGGTATTATACTTATTTTATGTTACAAAATTACTGATTATTATTCAAAAATGAGGTTGAAAATAACTTACAAATTTTTCAATTTCACTTCTTTTTTCAAGTATTCTCTAAATTCTTCGGCTAAACTTCCAAAATAGGTTTTACCGCCTTCTAAATCTCTGTTTACTCCAGTTTTACCTAGCAAAACTGCTCCTTTTCCAATTCGTTTTCCTGAAGCCATACCAACTTGTCCCCAAATTGTGACATCATCTTCTATGATGCAACAACCTGCAATCCCGACTTGTGATGCAATTAAACAACCTTTGCCAATTTGTGTATCGTGACCAATTTGTATTTGGTTGTCTAATTTAGAGCCTGCTCCTATAATCGTAGAATCGGTTACACCTCTGTCTATGGTACAATTTGCGCCTATTTCTACTTTATTTTCTATAATTACATTTCCTACGGAAAGCATTTTGCGGTAACCTTCTGCATTTTTGTTGTAATAAAAAGCATCACCACCTAATACAGTCCCAGATTGTATGATACAATCTTTACCAATTTCGGTGCGATCACCAATTACTACATTTGGCATTATGATGCAATTGTCACCAATAGACACGTCATTTCCCAAAATTACCGATGGATGAATGATGCAATTTTTACCAATTTTCAGATTTTGATTGGTTTTTTCAAAAGTTTGTATGCCGGTGTAATGCTCATTAATGATATTAAAATCTCTGAAAGGATCGTCTGAAATCAGAAGTGCTTTTCCTTCTGGAGCATCTACTTCTTTATCAATTAAAATGATGGTTGCAGCCGAATTGAGGGCTTTATCGTAATATTTTGGGTGATTTACAAATACAATTTCCCCTGCTTTTACCCGATGAATTTCATTGGTACCATAAACCAAAAAATTCTCGTCACCAACAAACTTTGCGTCTATCAGTTCTGCAATGGATTTCAGTGATTGTGGTGATTGGAAAGTCATATAGTACTATTTGGAAGATGGAAGTCAGAAGATGGAAGTCAAAAAAAACTACTGTCTTCCAACTTCTGACTTCATCTTATTTAACTCTTTCTAGGTAAGAACCGTCTTCTGTATTTACTTTTATTTTGTCGCCTGCTTCTATGAAAAGTGGAACCATAACTCTTGCTCCTGTTTCTACGATGGCGTTTTTCAGAGCATTGGTTGCGGTGTTTCCTTTCACACCAGGATCTGCTTCTACTACATCTAGATACACTGTTGGTGGAATTTCGGCAGAAAGTGGTGTTTCATCTGCTTCTTTCAAAATAATGGTAACTTCTTCTCCTGCTTTCATAAATTGGGCATTTTCTATCATTTCTTTGTTTAGATAGAGTTGAGAGAAATCATCATTATTCATAAAATGAAAACCATTATCATCATCATATAAATATTGAAATTTTCTGGTGATTACTTTTACTTCATCTATTTTGTGACCTGCAGAAAAGGTGTTGTCTATTACTTTCCCATTGGTTACAGATTTCAGTTTGGTACGTACAAAAGCAGGACCTTTCCCTGGTTTTACGTGTAAAAATTCAATTACTTTGTAAATATCATTACTGTATTCTATACAAAGTCCTTTCTTGATATCGTTGCTGGTTGCCATTATAAAATTTTAGTTAAATAGTATTTTTAATGATTTTTATTTTTATTTAAATGAATGATGAAATGTTCGGAAATTATTCTTTACCAGTTCCGTAACCTTTCACAATTCCTCTTGGTGAATTTTTGATGAATTCTAGAATTTCGTCTCGTTCTGCAGTAGGAAGCATTTCTTTTTCAATGAGTCTAACTGCTTGTGAAACATTCAATTTCATCTGAAATAGATATCTATAAATTTTCTGAATTTCAAAAATTTTATCATTGGTGAAACCTCTTCTTCGAAGTCCTACTGAATTAATTCCTGCATATGATATGGGTTCTCTTCCTACTTTTACATAGGGTGGAATATCTTTTCTGATAAGAGAACCACCAGAAATCATGGTATGTTTTCCTATTTTTCCAAACTGCTGAATTGCAGACAAACCTCCCATCACTGTAAAATCACCAATCTCTACATGTCCTGCAATACCACATCCATTTGCAATAATTACATTATTACCAATAATACAATCGTGTGCGATATGTGAAGTTGCCATAATAAGACAGTTATCTCCAACCTTGGTATATCCCAAAGCTTTTGTGCCTTTGTTAACAGTAACACACTCTCTCAAAGTGGTACCATCTCCTATAATTACTTGCGTATCTTCTCCGTCAAATTTCAGATCTTGAGGAATTGCAGAAATCACAGTTCCTGGGAAAATTCTACAATTTTTGCCAATTCTAGCTCCATCCATAATGGTTACATTGGATCCAATCCAAGTTCCTTCTCCTATTTCTACATCACCAGCAATGGTTGTAAACGGTTCTACGATTACATTTTTTCTAATTTTGGCTCTTTTGTCTACTGCCGCTAATTGATGGATCATTTAGTCAATTTTTGTTTTTGCAACTTGCGCCATAAGTTCTGCTTCTACTACTACGCTGTCGCCAACATAGCCGTAACCTTGCATGTGAACAATTCCTCTTCTGATTGGTTCTATAAGTTCTATTTTGAAAATAATTTGGTCACCAGGAACTACTTTTTTCTTGAATTTTACATTGTCTATTTTCACGAAATAAGTAGAGTAGTTTTCAGGATCGGGAACATTGGCAAGTACCAAAATTCCGCCAGCTTGTGCCATTGCTTCTATTTGCAAAACTCCGGGCATAACTGGTTCTTTTGGGAAATGTCCTACGAAGAAAGGTTCGTTCATAGAAACATTTTTTAATCCAACCACGTGATTTTCTGATAATTCTAAAATTTTATCAATCAATAAAAACGGTGGTCTATGCGGAAGTAATCGCATAATTCCATTGATATCGTATACTGGTTCTGCTTTTAAATTAAAATCAGGGACATTTTTCTTTTTTTGCAATTTCCACTGTCTGTTTAGTTTTTTGGCAAATTGAGTATTTACCAAATGACCTGGTTTGTTAGCAATTACTTTGCCTTTAATTTTTACACCAACTAAAGCTAAATCTCCAATTACATCTAGCAATTTATGTCTAGCTGCTTCATTGGGATAATTAAGTGTTAGATTGTCTAAAATTCCGTTCGGACGGATAGATACATCTTCTTTTCCGAATGCTTTTTTTAGTTTATCTGCAGTTTCTGGTGTGAGTTCTTTGTCTACATAAACAATGGCATTAGAAATATCTCCCCCTTTTATCAAGCCATTATCTAACAGCATTTCTAACTCGTGTAAAAAACTGAAAGTTCTTGCGCTGGAAATCTCGGTATTAAATTCTGAAATATCTTTGATGGTAGCATTTTGTGTCCCCAAAACTTTGGTGCCAAAATCAACCATGGTTGTTATTTCGTAATGCTCTGAAGGAATAATCGTGATTTCTGAACCTGTAACTGTATCTACATAGTTCATTACTTCTTTTATTACCAAATATTCTCTTGGGAAGGCTTGTTCTACCACACCTACTTTTTCTATGGCTTCTACAAAAAATTTAGAAGAACCATCCATAATCGGGGGTTCTGCATTGTTCATTTCTATGGTTGCATTGTCTATATCGCAACCAACCAATGCTGCTAAAATATGTTCGCAAGTGTGGATTTTTACTCCCAATTTTTCTAGAGTAGTTCCACGTTCGGTTGTAGTTACATAATTTACATCAGCTTCTACGTGTGGATTTCCTTCTAGATCGGTTCTTACAAATACAAATCCTGTGTTTTCCTTTGCTGGCTTTATGGTAACAATAACTTCTTTACCGGTGTGAAGTCCAATTCCTGAAAAGGAAACATTTTCTTTAAGTGTTTTTTGTAGGTCACTCATTAGTTTGATCTTTTGAGTTTTTTTCTAAATTATTTATTCTATTTACGATTTCAGAAAAATTTCTGAAATGTACGTAGTTTCGTCGGTAATCTCCTGCTGCAATTGCAGGTGAACCATATAAAATTTCGCCATCTTTGGTGCTAGAATTTACACCACTTTGTGCTTGTATTTTCACTTGATTTCCAATATTGATATGTCCAACAATACCAACTTGACCACCAATCATATTCCAATCGCCAATTGTAGTAGATCCTGCAATTCCTGCTTGTGCAGCAATTACATTGTTTTGACCTATTTTCACATTGTGTGCAATTTGTATAAGATTATCTATTTTGGTACCTTTTCCTATGATGGTAGAACCTATGGTTGCTCTATCTATGGAGCAATTAGAACCAATTTCTACATCATTTTCAATGATAACATTTCCTAACTGAGGGATTTTTACAAAGCCATCTTTTGTAGGTTGAAATCCGAAACCATCTCCACCAATTACAGTGTTAGAATGGATTACACAATTATCACCTATGATGCAATAATCATAAATTCTTGCGCCGCTATCAATTTTACAATTTTTACCAATTTTCACTCCAATTCCAATATATACTTGAGGGAAAATCTGCGTTCCATCACCAATTTTGGCGCTTTCTGAAATGTAAGTGAAGGATCCAATATATACGTCATCACCAATTATAGCTGATTCTGCAATTGAAGTGTAATCTTCGATGCCATTTTTTCTCCCTTTCATTTGTTGGTACAAATTCATAAGTACTTGAAAAGACAAATAAGCATCTTCTACTGCAATAATCGTTGTTGGATAGGATTTATTTTTTAATAATTTTTCTGAAACTATAAGAACAGAACAGGCAGATTTATCTATATATTCGGCAAATCTTTCTTGTGCTACGAACGAAAGGTGTCCTTTTTGACCAGTCTCTATTGGTGAAACGCCCGATATTAAGGCGTTTTCATCACCCAGTACTTTTCCGTTGATATAACCTGCAATTTGCGAAGCTGTGAATTCCATATCGTGCAAAGATAAGAATTTCTCTTTTACACAAGGTTATTTTGAAAAAAACTTGAAATTTTTGATTTTTTTTTCTTTCAAATTGCACAAATTTCAAATAATCTGTAATTTTGTAGAATTAGAAATGGTTGATAGACTTCTAAGAATCAACTGTTTTTTCCAAATTTTAAAATCATTAAAAAATAAATATTAAATCTTATGAAAGTTACCGTAGTAGGAGCAGGAGCAGTGGGAGCAAGCTGTGCTGAATACATTGCCATGAAAAATTTTTGTTCGGAAGTTGTATTGGTAGACATTAAAGAAGGTTTTGCCGAAGGTAAAGCAATGGATTTGATGCAAACTGCCTCTTTGAACGGGTTTGATACCAAAATTACAGGAACAACTGGTGATTATAGCAAAACTGCTGGTTCTCACGTTGCAGTAATTACTTCAGGAATTCCTAGAAAACCTGGTATGACCAGAGAAGAACTCATAGGCATCAATGCAGGAATTGTAAAAGAGGTTACCGAAAATTTGGTAAAAAACTCTCCAAATGTGATCATTATTGTGGTGTCTAATCCTATGGATACTATGGCATATTTGGTACACAAAACTTCTGGTTTACCAAAAAATAAAATTATAGGAATGGGTGGTGCATTAGATTCTGCACGTTTCAAATACAGATTGGCTGAAGCATTAGATGCTCCTATTTCTGATGTAGATGGAATGGTGATTGCAGCACATTCAGATACTGGAATGGTTCCTTTGTTATCCAAAGCTACTAGAAATGGAGTTCCAGTTACCAATTTTTTAACTGATGAACAACAAGCTTACGTAATTGAAGAAACCAAAGTTGGTGGTGCAACACTTACTAAATTATTGGGAACTTCTGCGTGGT
The DNA here is from genome assembly GCA_937876095.1 of uncultured Flavobacteriales bacterium. GTDB lineage: Bacteria > Bacteroidota > Bacteroidia > Flavobacteriales > Weeksellaceae > CALFIE01. The sequence continues at coordinate 7,495 of CALFIE010000013.1, forward strand.
ATGCTCCTGGTGCAGCTGTTTCTGTAATGGTACAAGCAATAGCTTGTGATCAGAAGAAAATGATTCCTTGTTCACTCATGTTAGATGGTGAATACGGGCAATCTGATATTTGTTTAGGTGTTCCTGCAATCATAGGTGCAAATGGAGTAGAGACGATAGTAGAAATTGCATTGACTGATGCCGAAAAAGATAAATTTGCAACGGCTGCAGCTGCAGTAAGAGAAGTAAACGGAGATTTGAAATTTTAATAGATCATTTCCTTAATAAAACTAAAGTAGAGATTCGAATTTTTCGAGTCTCTATTTTTTTTCCGTAAAATAGGTTGCAAATAATTCTTCAAACGAATAAAAGCCCGGTGAATTTTTTAATAAAAGGAAATTCATTAATTGGGACTAATGAATAAATTTAAATTGTATTAAAATTAAATGTGAATCAAAATTGCCTCCATTTATTATTGGAAAGCAAATTTTGATTCACTTAAAAATTTAGTTTGATATGTGTACTACTGATTTAGTATAAATGAATTTTGAAAATTATTCTTTAATTATTTTCTTTGTCATATTATATTTACTTGTAGATATTTTTAAAATATAAACACCTTTTGGCCATTCATTAATTCTGATAATATGTGGGAATTTAGGTACTGTTTTGTTATATACAATTTTACCAAGAAAATTAAATAGCTTTACATTTGCGTCATTATGACTGCTTTCTATCATTAAAAAATCATTTGCGGGTATTGGAAATACCTTGAAACTATCATTCTTCAAAATATCTTCAGTTGAGAGGAAGATGCTTTTAACATATTCAAAAGCTCCAATGTCTGAAGAAATTCCTTGTGGTCTGGCTATTAAATCAAAATCTAAAGTAGGTGCAAAATTATCATCTGCATTATCAATTGCAGAAGAACCTGAGAGTAGATGATAATTATTAGCTTGATAGTTAACAAAGTTACTACTATAAGCCGAGAAATTGCTAATTAATAGATTATTACCTACTGTAGTTTCTGAATTTGGATTAATTGATAGGGTATTAGAAATATTATTTTTTACTACACAAGTATTGCTAGGTACACCATTGTAATCTTCAATCTTTATCCAAGCAGGTCCTGGAGTAATTGTTGGTGTAGGGTCTATTACAGTATTGTTTGCTATTTTAAAATTCTTGCCTCCATAAACGGATATTCCGTGCCAATGATTTACAATAACTTGATTGTTTTCAATTATCCAATTGTTAAAAGGTCCATCAAAACAAGCTATGCCTTGCAAAGGACCTAATAATGGTTGGTTTGGATCTTCATAATTTAATATAGTGTTACCTCTAACAATATTATTGTCAGCTATAATACCACCTGTTGTGAATGATTGTATCCCGTCGTCATGATTGTCATCTACCTTATAACAATTTTTAATAATATTTGCTTCAACTAAATTGTTTGAGCCTAATATTCTTAGACCATCACCTGAAAAGTTTTGAATTATGTTTCTTGTTGCAGTGTTGTAATTTCCTTTTAAGGTAATTCCAAATCTAGTATTGGTAAGTGTATTAAGATCTAGAACTACATGATCACCTACTGCATTAATCCCATTACTAGCATTATTTACCCATTCTGAAGCAGTAGTCCAAGGTGAGCTTGTGCTTAATATCTTACAATTTTTAATATTAATGTAAGAAACTGGCCCATAAAAATTGTTAGATTCTAAAAAAAACAAATCACCAGTATAATAAGAACCATAAATTTCACTAGAAACAGTTATGCTTTCGAATTTCCAATTTTTAGCACCTTGTAAACGGCATTTTTTAAAAATAGGATAATTATCTGGCATTGCCATTATTGTAATTTGACTTGAGTTAATATAGTTTTGAATAAAAATATCACCATGCAAACCACTATATAACATAATTATATCTCCTTCTTTAATAGGTGCACCTGAATTTTTGGTAATTAACTGTGGTGAGCTACTATTATAAGGTGTTACATAAGAATGACTTTCTATCTTATTTGAATTTATTACATATTCTAGTGTTTTCCAGGGGTTTGTAATTGAGCCATTTCCTAGTGTATTACTCCCATTAAATGGGTCTATATAAAAAACCGATGCGTAACATTTGCTCATAAATAAGCAAAGAATCAAAACTGAAATTTGTACTTTTGTTTTCATAACGTTAGATTTAAAAGGTTTTTAATTTCTAATTAATTTACACTTA
>CALFIE010000014.1 GCA_937876095.1 uncultured Flavobacteriales bacterium
TTAAATTTTTAGAACAATTATGTAAATGGTATTAAATTTATTATAAATAATATAATTTTTTTTTGGTAGTTTGATTAATTTTGTATAATTTTACAATTATTAACAAAAATATTACAATATGAAAAAATATATTTTCTTTAATTGTTTTGTTTGGCATTTACAATAATATGGACAAGTAATATTCAGGACTGATTTTAATTCCCTAACATTAGGAAATGTTGGGACAGATTTAACTGGTACAACTGCGGGACAAGGTGGTATTTATACTTATACCAATTCTACAACAGCTACTGCGAATGATTTTCAAATTGAAAGTATTGATGCAACCCATGATAAATCTTTAAAATTAACATCTGGTACAGGTTACAGTTGCAGATAAAATATTACGCAAGTTTATGATTATACTACTACAACAAACGGAAATGGTGTAGTTAGTGCCTATTATGATTTTGCAACAAAAAAACTTGGAGGATATGTGTTTTAACTACTATCTCTACTAGTGCAAATGGATTCTATTCACTTAGTTTATAAGCTGCAACCTATCCTGCTAATACTTGGGTTTTTGTAATGTGTTCTTATGATGAACTTCCGGTGGATTTACGTTTAATTATACGGATGGTACCACTGCAAATACCTGTAATTATGGACTTACTACCAAACCTACAGGTTATTCTTTGGTTCCTGATGAAGTTCTGTCGTAATTGAATTTGGTAAACTTCACACTTACTGGTAATTCAGTAGCAAAAATTGTTGGATTTGACGATGTAGTTATGAAATATGGACCAACTTTAGCAGTAAAAGAAACAAAAATTCCTAAGATAGATGATGTAGTTCTGTATCTAATCCGGTTTTAGAAACGTTTTTAGTGAAAAAGACAAAATAAAATCGGTTTCTGTTTTTGATCTCTCTGGTAGAAAAATGAAAGTGAACAATCATATCAATAGTGTAGTTGTTAAAAAACTACAAAGTGGTACTCATATTTTACAAGTCGAAACTGCTTATGGAAGTAGCGCACAAGAAGTTTATTAAAAAATAACTAACATATCGGCATTTCTAATAATTTAGAAGGTCGCTATCATAAAATTTAACAATACTTTAAAATTTAAATTAATCATTATGAAAAAACTATTACTTTCTATCGTCTCTTTGTTAAGTGTAAATATTGTATATTCACAATTTTGGGCGACGCAAAATACGGCATTTGCAACTGCAACTAGAGGTATTTCTGGTTTAGAAGTTTATGACGCAAATACTGTTTGGGCTTTTGCATATGATGGTTCAGGTGCAGGTGCAAATGTGCAAGAATTTACTAAAACTTCTAATGGTGGAAGTACTTGGACATCTGGAACAATTAATGTTGGTGATCCAGCCTTGAAAATAACTAATGTCTCTGGTGTAAGTGCAACTACAGCGTGGGCTGGTGCTTTTGATGAAACGAACGGTTTAGGGGGAATTTGGAAAACTACTGATGGTGGGACAACTTGGAATAGTCAATTACAATTAACAACTACAGGTGAATCTTGGACCAATTTCGTGCATTTTTTTGACGCAAATAATGGAATAATAGGTGGTGATCCTGAAAATGGCGAATTTGAAGTATATACTACCACAAATGGTGGTACTACATGGACGAGAGTTCCTGCTGCAAGTATTCCTAATCCTTTAAGTGCTGAATATGGTTATAATGGTGGATATAGTGCAGTTGGAGATAATATTTTTTTTACTACTGGTAAAGGTAGAATTTTCAAATCTACAGATAAAGGACTTACATGGTCAGTATTAGCTACCAGTTCAATAATTAGTGATTTTGGTGGCGCAACCACTAATGGAGATATAACCTGGAGTGACGCTAGTAAAGGTATGATTATGAAAAAGACGTATTCTGGTACTGATTTAACTGCAATGGCAATTTATATAACATTGGATGGTGGAGCAACTTGGTCTAATATTTCATATACAGGTATTACAATTACTGACGCTGTAAATGATATTTCTTATGTACCAGGAACTACAATTTTAGTCGCTACCAGTTCTAGTGGAGGATCTTGGAAAAGTGTAGATAATGGTACAACATGGACTGCTTTAGACAGTGGAGTTCAACATTTAAATGTAAGATGTTCAGATGCTAACACATGTTATTCAGGAAATTTCAATACAAGTTCTACTGTTGGAGGTATGTTTAAATCTACAGTTTCTTTAGGAACAAGGGAAAATAGTTTAGAAGTGAATAGTATTACCATTTATCCAAATCCAGTTGTAGATTATGTAACTATTAAATCTAAAGATAAAGTTCTATCTGTAAGTGTTTATGATATTTCAGGTAGATTGATGAATGTGAAAAACGAGAATAACTTGCTGAATGTAAAAAATATAGAAGCGGGGAACTATGTTATAAATATTGTAACTAGCAATGGAAGTGTTTCTCAAAAATTCATCAAAAAATAATAATCAATTTTTTCAAATTAAAAATGCATCATAAGGATGCATTTTTTTGTATATTTATGCGGAGAATAATTTTTTTCTGTATTATTATGCATGCATAATATATTTTTTATTTATCTTCGCAAAGTAAATGTATTAAATTACCACTTATGAAAATAGTTGTTTGCATCAGTAGTGTTCCAGATACTACTTCTAAAATTAATTTCACTGCAGATAAATCTGCTTTTGACAAAAACGGAATTCAATGGGTAATCAATCCATTAGATGAATTCGCACTTACCAAAGCAATCAAATTACAAGAAACTTTAGGAGCTACAGTTACCGTAATTACAGTTGGTGACGTTACAACAGAACCTGTAATCAGAAAAGCATTGGCAATTGGTGCAAACGATGCAATTCGTATCAATATAGAACCACAAGATTCTTACCAAACCGCCAAAGAAATTGTAAATACAGTACAAAATGGAGGTTATGATTTGGTACTTTGTGGTAAAGAATCTATAGATTACAACGGAGCTTCGGTACCAGGAATGATTGCTCAATTGCTGAATTGGTCTTTTGTAAACGCAGCAGTAGGATTGGATATCAAAGATAATCAAGCAATTGCAACCAGAGAAATAGATGGAGGTAAAGAAACCGTTTCTGTAAAATTACCTTTGGTAATTGCAGGACAAAAAGGTTTGGTAGATGAGAAAGACTTGATTATTCCAAATATGCGAGGTATTATGTCTGCCAGAACCAAACCATTACAAGTGGTTGAAACTACAGCTCAACAAGTTAGAGTAGCATCTACTTCTTTTGATAATGTTGCGACTAGAGCAGCGGTTAAATTGGTAGCAGCAGATCAATTAGACGAATTGGTTAGATTGCTTCACGAAGAAGCCAAAGTGATTTAGGAAGTCAGAAGCACGAAGTTGGATATTGGAAGTTTGAAATTTTTTAACTTTCTAACCAAATAACCTTTTAACCTTCTAATTTCTAAATCTCTCAATCAGATAATCTTTTAATTTTTTAATCATTTAATATCATAAATATGTCAGTATTTGTTTACGCAGAAAATACAGGTGGATTGTACAAAAAAGCAGCACTGGAAGTTGTTTCTTATGCAAAAGCTATTGCAGATAAAACTGGTGATTCTGTAGTTGCCATTTCTATAAATCCTACCGATTCTTCGGATATTTTGTATAAATATGGTGCTTCAAATGTTATCAAAATTCAAGATGATGGTTTGAAGACTTTTAGCGCAAAAGCATATGCACAAGCAATTAATGAAGTTGCCAATGGAAATATCATTGTATTTCCTCATACTACTGATGCTTCTGCAATTGCTCCAATGTTATCTATTCTTAAAAATTTCTCATTGATTACCAATGCACTAGAAGTTCCACAAAGTGTTTCACCAATGGTGGTAAAAAGACGCGCTTTTTCTGGTAAAGGTGTAATGTTCGCCAAAGAAACTGAAAATGGAGTGATTATTACTCTTTCTCAAAATGCATTTGGTGTAAAAGAAAATGCTGTGTCAGGTTCTGAAGAAACAAAAGCACTTACTATTGCTAATACCGATACCAATGTATTATCTCACGAGCAATCATCAGGAAAATTAGATCTAAAAGAAGCTGAAATTGTAGTTTCTGCAGGTCGTGGTATGAAAGGTCCAGAAAATTGGGGAATGATCGAAGATTTGGCTGCAACTTTGGGTGCTGCAACTGCTTGTTCTAAACCTGTTTCAGATATTGGTTGGAGACCTCACACTGAACACGTAGGTCAAACTGGGAAAGCAATTTCTCCGAATTTATACATCGCCGTAGGAATTTCAGGAGCAATTCAGCATTTGGCTGGTGTAAACTCTTCAAAAACGATTGTTGTTATTAATAATGATCCAGAATCGCCATTCTTTAAATCAGCAGATTATGGAGTAGTAGGAGATGCATTTCAAATTATTCCTGAATTGAATCAGAAAATCAAAGCGTTAAAAGGAATGTAAACCAACCAAAATTTCAAAAAATAACAGCTCAAGAATTTTCTTGGGCTTTTTTAATGAAAATATTCTTAAAATAGAAGTAAAAAATTTAAAAATAATTTATATTTGTGATATGGATTATAAACAATTAGTTATTCGTGGAATTTCATACAGCCAGACGCAATCAGGAGCGTATGCACTGTTGCTGGAAAACGTAGAAACCAATGTGAAATTACCTGTGGTAATTGGCAATTTCGAGGCTCAATCTATTTCTTTGGGATTAGAGAAAGATTTGCATCCACCACGACCACTTACACATGATTTGTTTTCAAAATTTGTGACTTCTACCAATTATACGTTATCTTCGGTCATTATTTATCAGATTATTGATGGTGTATTTTTTTCTAATATCAATTTTAAAAATAACCAAAACGGAGAAGAACTTATTCTAGATGCACGTACTTCTGATGCAGTTGCAATGGCAGTTCGTTTCGATGCACCAATTTATACCACTCAACAAGTTCTTAGTGAAGCTGGAATTTTACTTGAATTAGAAGAAAAACAAATTGAAAATTCTGAATTTGAAATTCCTCTTTTGGAGAACAGTTTACAAGGATTATCGATTGCAGATTTACAAAATTTGCTAGAAGAAGCTGTGAAAGATGAAGATTTTGACACCGCAATGGAATTACAAGAAGAAATCAAAAAAAGAAAGAAAAAAATAGACTAGAGTAGTATATTTCTTTTTTTTTTCTAAAAAAAATACTAATTTATGAATATAAAATTACGATTAACCATCCTCAGTTTTCTACAATTTTTTGTTTGGGGAGCTTGGTTAACTACTCTTGGAACTTATGGTTTTGGAGTTAAAAAATGGTCAGGAGAAGAATTTGGGATTGTATTTATGACATTGGGAATTGGCTCCATTTTTATGCCTGCAATAATTGGAATGATTGCAGATAGATGGATAAATGCTGAAAAAATTTATGGAATTTTACATATTCTTTATGGTATTACATTATTATTCTTAGCAAATACAGATGATCCTTCGACATTTTTTTGGATTTTACTAATTGCAATGTTTTTCTACATGCCAACAATTTCATTATCTAATTCTTTGTCGTACACAATTCTGAAAAATAATAATTACGATGTTGTAAAAATATTTCCGTCGATTAGAGTTTGGGGAACTATTGGTTTCATTGCAGCAATGTGGATAACAAATATTTTCAGTGATAATCTTTCACCTTTACCATTTGGAATTGAAATTGGTAATAAATTAGCATTATTAACGGGAAATATTATTAATGCCAATCAATTTTATATTGCTTCTGTTTTTGCTTTTGTTCTAGGGATTTATTCTTTTACACTTCCAAAATGTCCCCCTCAGAATGTTAATTCTGAAAGCACTTTATATGAAAAATTAGGTCTAAATGCCTTTAGTCTTTTTAAAAATTACAAAATGGCATTGTTTTTTATTTTCTCTATGCTATTAGGAGCTGCTTTGCAATTGACAAATATGTATGCTGATACTTTTTTGAAAGATTTTAAGAATATTGCCGAATACGCAAATTCTGCAGTTGTACAATATTCTACCATGATAGTTTCAATTTCCCAAATTTCAGAGACAGTTTTTATATTAACAATTCCTTTCTTTTTAAAAAAATATGGAATAAAGAATGTAATGTTATTAAGTATGTTTGCTTGGGTAATTAGGTTTGCATTTTTTTCTTATGGAGGACCAGATGGTTTTGGTTTAGCACTTATTATTTTATCAAATATAGTATACGGAATGGCTTTTGATTTTTTCAATATTTCAGGATCCCTTTTCGTAGAAACTTCTACTGATTCCAAAATCCGTTCATCTGCACAAGGTTTATTTATGATGATGACCAATGGATTTGGTGCGATATCGGGAAGTTATTTAAGTGGAATTGTAATTACTAGATTTTTCACAAATTCAGAAGGTATTAAAGAATGGCATGGAATCTGGTCCACTTTCGCTGTTTACGCATTAACAATTGCCATATTATTTGCTGTATTTTTCAAACACAAGCACAATCCAGATGAAGTAGCATCAGTATCACATTAATCTAAACCCTTGTATATTAATATAAAACATACTTTTCGCAAAGTGTGTTTTTTTTTGTATTTTGGCAAAAGAAAATCATTAATTTATATAAATTAAAAAAATTAGTAAAATGAAAGATGTATTTATCGTATCGGCAGTACGAACACCAATGGGAAGTTTTCTAGGTAGTTTATCCGCAGTTCCTGCAACAAAATTAGGTTCTATCGCTATAAAAGGAGCTTTAGACAAAATAAATTTGGATCCTAAACAAGTACAAGAAGTGTATATGGGAAATGTTTTACAAGCTGGGGAAGGACAAGCTCCAGCTAGACAAGCTGCTCTTGGTGCTGGTTTATCCATAGAAACTCCTTCTACAACCATCAACAAAGTTTGTGCATCGGGTATGAAAGCCGTAATGATGGCAGCACAATCTATAAAATCTGGAGATCAGGACGTTATTGTTGCAGGTGGTATGGAAAATATGAGCAGTGTTCCACATTATTACAATGCTAGAATTTCTACAAAATTGGGTGATGTAAAAATGCAAGACGGTATGGTTTTGGACGGACTTACAGATGTTTACAATAAAGTTCATATGGGAGTTTGTGCAGAAAAATGTGCAGCAGAATATCAATTTTCTAGAGATGATCAAGATCAGTTTGCTATACAATCTTACAAACGTTCTGCAGAAGCTTGGTCAGCAGGAAAATTCAATAATGAGGTTGTTTCTGTAGAAATTCCGCAAAGGAAAGGCGATCCAATCATCTTTTCAGAAGATGAAGAATATAAAAATGTAAATTTTGATCGTATTGGCACATTACCTACGGTTTTTCAAAAAGAAAACGGGACTGTAACTGCTGCCAATGCATCTACACTAAATGATGGTGCTTCTGCACTAATTTTGATGTCCAAAGAAAAAATGGAAGAACTGGGCTTGAAACCTTTAGCAAAAATAGTTTCTTATGCAGATGCGTCACACGAACCAGAATGGTTTACAACTGCACCATCTAAAGCATTGCCAAAAGCTCTAGAAAAAGCAGGTTTGCAGATTTCTGACATCGATTTTTTTGAATTTAATGAAGCATTTTCAGTGGTTGGTTTAGCCAATAATAAAATTTTAGGATTAGATGAGAGTAAAGTGAATGTAAACGGAGGTGCCGTTTCTCTAGGACATCCACTTGGTAGTTCTGGTTCTAGAATTTTGGTGACACTAATCAATGTATTAAAACAAAACAATGCCAAATACGGAGCTGCTGCAATTTGCAACGGAGGTGGTGGTGCAAGTGCCGTTGTTATTGAAAACTGCTAAAATTCTTATGTTGTATTAAGTTTCTGGTTTCAAGTTTTTTTTTATTTAACATTTAATCGTATTATTGTCTTAAATTTCAAAAATTGTGCATTATTGCGACAAAATTGTGCTTTAATACTAAAAAGATTATAAAATTTTATAAATAATGGAACTTGAAACCAAGAACGAACAACAAAACATAAAAAATAACCCAAAAATTATGAAAGCTTGGGCTTTCTACGATTGGGCAAATTCTGTATATTCTTTAGTTATTACTTCAGCTATATTTCCTATTTATTATTCCATACTTACTTCCTATGATAAAAATGTAGATGGTAAAGTAGAAAAAGCAAGACATCTCATCAACATATTTGGAAAAGATTACCAACCAGACGCTGTTTATGGTTTTTCGCTTACACTTTCATTTATCATTGTTGTTTTTATTTCTCCCATATTATCGTCACTTGCTGATACTATTGGTAACAAAAAATCATTTTTACAATTTTTCGCTTATTTAGGATCCACTTCTTGTATGGGATTGGCTATGTTTACAGGTATGCACAATGTTTTTTTGGGATTGCTATTTAGTATGACAGCAAGTATTGGTTTTTGGGGAAGTTTGGTTTTTTATAACTCTTTTTTACCAGATATTGCAACACCAGAAAAACAAGATGCACTCTCTGCAAAAGGATATGTTTACGGATATATCGGTTCGGTAATATTGGTTATTATCTGTTTATTTTTGGTGCAGGTTTTGGCAAAAACACCAGAAGAAACAAAATTGTATACCAGAATCACTTTCCTTTTAACGGGAGCTTGGTGGTTTGGTTTTTCACAATACACCTTCAAACATTTACCTCAATTTGGAGAAGTAAAAGAGCAATTGCCTAAAGATTTAGTTTTACTTAATTACAAAAATATTTTCGCTAATCACGAAAAAAATGGAGGTTTTATAGAGGTTTTGAAGGACAATATTTCGTTTTATATTGAAATTATTAAAGAAAGTTATCGGGAATTAATAAAAGTAAAAAACGAGCTTTTTGCATCTCATAATTTGAAGTTTTTTCTTGGCGGTTTTTTCTTTTATAGTGTTGGTATGCAAACCATTTTTTTGATGGCAACTCTTTTCGGAAGTAATGAGCTGCATTTACCTACAGAAAAGCTAATCCTTACATTGCTTATTATACAATTGGTAGCAATTGTAGGAGCAGTAATTTTCTCAAAATTATCTAAAATAATAGGAAATATTAACGTTATTAGTTTAGCTGTTTCTTTATGGATAGTTTGTTGTCTATCTGCATATTTTTTGAATGATGAAAACCCTTATGTTGAATATCAATTCTACACATTAGCAGGTTTGGTTGGTTTGGTTATGGGTGGTTTACAAGCAATGTCTCGATCTACTTATAGCAGATTATTACCAACAGGTAGTATGGAAAACACCACCTATTTCAGTTTTTATGATATTCTAGAAAAAATTGCCATTGTAATTGGGATGTCTATGTTTTCTTTCCTCATTGAAAAATTCAATAATATGAGGATTTCTATGTTGAGTATGAGTATTTTCTTCTTTATAGGATTGGTACTCATTCGCTTTGTGAAATGGAAAGTAATGAAGGATAAAGATGTTTTATAAATTTATTATTTTTTTGGCTTGATTTTTGTGAAAACAATAATTGTGTTATTGTAATAAAAATACTATCTTTGTTTAAGAAAATCAGTGATTTAAATATTTGTTGATGACCAATCCACTTTTTTACGCAAAAATTTTACTTTTTGGTGAATACGGAATCATAGAAGATTCACAAGGTTTAACCGTTCCTTATAGTTTTTATAAGGGTGCTCTTAAGTTTTCTACACTAAACTCTGAATTCGAAAAAAAATCCAACAAATCTTTACAACAATATGCCGAATATTTGGCTACTCTGAAACTTCCTGAGAAATTTCAAATTAATGTTAATGATTTTTTAGAAGACATCCAAAAAGGATTGTTTTTTGATAGCAACATTCCGCAAGGTTATGGTGTTGGTAGTTCAGGAGCATTGGTTGCGGCAATTTTTGAGCGATATTCTGTACAAAAATTTGCACCAGAACATATTTCTAAAAGTGATTTGAAAGATCTAAAAGCCATTTTCGGGGAATTAGAAAGTTATTTCCACGGGAAAAGTTCGGGTATAGATCCACTAATTTGTTTTATGAACCTCCCAATTTTGATAGAAAACCGAGAAAATGTAGACAAGGTTTCTATCCCTAAAGAAGAGGCAGGAAAAGGTGCTATTTTCTTGATTGATAGTGGAGTAGTTGGCGAAACTGGACCTATGGTACAAATATTTTTTGAAAAAATGAAAACCGAAGGTTTCCGTAAAACACTGAAAGAGGAATTCATAAGATACAACAATGCTTGCATAGATACTTTCTTGAAAAAAGAAATGAATCCTTTTTTCAAAAATTTGAAAAATTTGTCAGTTTGGGCTTATGTACATTTCAAACCGATGATTCCTGAAAGTATTTACCAAGCCTGGAAAAAAGGTTTAGATACCAATGCATATTATCTAAAACTCTGCGGAAGTGGAGGTGGTGGTTATATTTTGGGATTCACCAAAGACTATGCTAAAGCAGAAAAAATGCTTCATAACTTCCAAAAGGAAGTAATATACAGATTCTAGAGACTCCAAAAGCAATGAATTCTACACCTAAGAATTTTTCGGGAAAACCGATTGCTACTCCCAAAAATATAATATGGTATAGAATTTCGCAATTCATAGGATTTCTATTGGGAGCCAGAGTTTTTGTTACTATTTTGTTGGCATTTGCGTTGTATGTTTGCACATTTTTCTTGTTCAATCAAGAAGAAAGTTTGAGTAATTTCGTCTTCGATTTCAAAGTTCACGGTATTATTTTCTGTGCTATTCTCAGTATTTTAGCAGGTGGAATCATCAATCAGTTTTACGATCGAGAGAAAGACCAATTTACCAAACCTTTCAGAACCAAATTGCAACGTTTCTTGAAACAGAAGTATTTCCTGTATTTCTATTTATTGCTCAATATTTTATCTTTAGGAATTGCTGCATTCATCTCGCCACGAGTTTTTGTGTTTTTTGTGTTTTATCAATTCTTGATGTGGTATTACAGTCATCAATTAAGTAAATTATTGATTATCAATAATTTATCGTTTGTTTTGCTTACTTTATATCCATTTTTCGGGATGTTGGTGTATTACCAAACATTCTCTATGAAAATTTTTTTGATGGCGATTTTCCTTTTTTTGATGCTTTTAATCATAGATATCATCAAAGATATGTTGACCAAAAATGCTGACCGAATTTTCGGTTATATCACGATTTCCAATTATTTTGGTAGCAAAATCAGCCGAAATGTAGTCATTGTCTTACTCATTATTTTGATGTTGATTTCTGCTGCAATTGTGCAAAAAACAGGACTTATCAATATGATGGCATATTATTTTTCTTTTGGATTATTCGTGAATATTTTCGTAATTTATTTGCTGTTGCAAGACAAAAGAAACAGTCGGTTTTTCTCTATTAATATGCTCAGAATGTGGCTTTTTGTTGGTATTTTGGCAATGCTTGCAGACGGAATTATCAAACATTTTTAACTTTTTTCGAAAATAAAAATGGCTTTAACAGAAGAGAAAAACTAGGACTAATTATTATAATTATTACCACAAATCAACTTAATTTGAAATTCACTTTATTATATTTGTAATTAATTATTAAAAAATATGATCAAAATACTTGCATTTGCAGGGAGTAGTTCTTCTACTTCTATCAACAAACAATTGGTGACCTATGTTTC
>CALFIE010000015.1 GCA_937876095.1 uncultured Flavobacteriales bacterium
ACGTTCCAGAAGGAGCCACTCCGAAAGATGGACCAAGTGCAGGAATTGCGATGCTCACAAGTATGGTTTCTAGTTTTCTCAATAAAAAAGTAAAACCACATCTCGCAATGACTGGTGAAATCACCTTACGTGGAAAAGTACTACCAGTTGGTGGAATCAAAGAAAAATTGTTAGCAGCAGTAAGAGCAGAAATTAAGGAAATAATTCTGTGTGAAGACAACAGAAAAGATGTTCTAGAAATTAACCAAAATTACTTGAAAAATATCAAAATTCACTACGTGAAAAGTATGAAAGAAGTGGTGGAATTATCGATTGAGAAATAACATTTTACAAAAACACACAAATTTGTGTGTTTTTTTTACAATCAACTGTAAATCTGCAACTTACTTTTACAAAAAACTTTACAAAAAGAAAATAATTCTTTTACAATCGTTACAAGACTTTCTGTCTCAACTTTGGGGTAATCAAAACAATTAAAAACCCCAAAGTTATGAACACCAAATTTCAAAAAATGCTTATTGCAAGCATCGTTTTTGCAGGATTGTTATCTTCTTGTAAAAAAAATGAAACCACAGGAACTTACGAAAATTCTTCTACAGACAAAGCTGAAATAGTAGCAGAACCAACCTCAGATTCTATTTCTATGGCTGCAACACAAACTGTAGAAGGCAAAAAATTTATAAAATCTGCCGATGTAGAAATGGAAGTGAAAGATGTATATGCTTCTACGATTGCAATTGAAAAGAATTTAAAACAAATCGGTGGTTTTGTTGCCGACAGTAAAATGAGTGCGCCGATTTCCTCAGAAGAAACCTTCCCTATTTCTGATGACGAAGCCAAATTGGTGAAAAAATTCAGACAAATTAATTTGATGGAAGTACGTGTCCCTACCCAAAAATTGGGCGAATTTCTGGATTTTGTAAATCAATCTAACCTTTTTCTCCACAGCAGAAACATTTCTTCAGAAGACGTTTCTGCCAATATTATGATGGCGAAAATAGAAGAAAAAAGGATGCAAAAAACCGAAAAAAACATCGAAAAAATTAAAAACAATGGCGAAAAAGTTTCACTTGCAGACGGAAATCTGCAAGAACAAAACAACCAAAAACTAGCAACCTATAATTTGCAGGACAATCTGAAATACAGCACCGTAACATTGCAACTTACAGAACCTTCCGACAGAATTTCTACCATTGCAATCACCAATACCAAAAATTACGACAACCAATACAGATACAATTTCTTTTATGATGTGAAAAACGCTTTGGTAAAAGGATTTTACCTGATTCAGCAAATCATCATAGGATTGCTTACGATTTGGCCAATTCTACTAATTGCAGGTGTTGTTGTCTATTTTTGGAGAAAAAGAAAAGCAATTTTGCCAAAATCTGAAACAACCATTTCTGAATCCTAACCAATTTTGGTATCTATATATTTGTTTGCCTTCGGAAATTATTCCGAAGGTTTTTTTGTCTTAAAAATTGAATATCTTTGCCAAAATTTTGGAGTATGAATAACCAAGAAATTGCCGAATTTTACGATGAATTTTCAGAAAGACAATTGAAGATTGGGGCAAATGAAAGACTGATATCTTTGTACAATAGACTACTGAAATTGGGACTGAAAAACGACAGTAGAATTCTAGAATTGGGTTGTGGTGTAGGAATTTTCACCAAATTACTCTCCAAAAAAATTAAAAATGGCGCAATAGAAGCAGTAGATCTCAGTGAAAAAAGTACTGAGATTGCCGCCAAAAATTTGCAAAAAAAAGCTGTAAATTTCGTAGCAGCGGATATAGTACACTATATTCCTGAAACCAAATCGCTAGATTTCATCACGCTTCTAGATGTTATAGAACACATTCCACTAGAATTACACTCTGCTCTTTTTAGCAATTTGGCAAAAATTTGTGATCAGAAAACACAATTGGTCATCAATTTTCCAAATCCGAGGTACTTAGAATTTGTACAGAAAAATAATCCAAAAGATTTGCAAATCATTGATCAATCTATTGAATTAAGAGATTTAGTTGCCATTTTAGATAATGCTGGTTTAGAAATTATTTTTTATGAAAAATACAACATTTGGGAAGTAGAAGATTACGATTTTTTGGCAGTCAGAAAAAAAAGAAATTTTGAATTGAAACATCTCGCAGATCAAAGATCATTACTAGAAAAAATAGTTCATAAGATAGAATTAAAAATCAACCAAATAAAATACAACACCTAAAACTTTGCTTTGGCAAAGTTTTTTTGATTTATTAATAAAAAAATCAGCAAAAACACACAATAAATCAAACTCATTTTGTTTTTTTAGAATAAAGCATCACAAAATTTCTATGAATCTTAAAACTCTACTATTTCTTCTCTTGCCTACACTTTTTGTTTTCTCTCAACGGAAAATCAGCATTGTAGATGCAGAAAACAAACAAGCAATTCCTTATGCGAAAATACTTTTCGACAAAGGAAACTACCGAAATACTGAACCAGACGGAAGCATCACCATTTCTCCTGAAGAAAAAATTACAGAAATCCAGGCATTTGGTTATGAAAACCTGAAAGTAGATGGTTTCAAAAATGTGTTTTTGTTAGTCCCAAAAACCAAAGAAATTGAAGAAATAGTTTTGATAAGACCTAAAAATACCAAACAAATTACGGTTGGGAAAATAAAACGAGAATTTCCTACTTATTCTTACTGCGCAAGTGATCATCAATGGACAGTATTAAATTTTTTTGAATACAAAAACACCTATTTTGAAAATACTTTTATTAAAATAATTAGATTTTCAAGCAAGGTAGAAAATATTAAAAACAATGCCAAAATAAACCTTGTTTTTTACCATAACGAAAACGGAAAACCATCTACAGAAGTTTGGAAAAGTATCATAATAGAATGCGAACCAGGTAAGAAGGTTACAGAAATTGATCTCCGAAAACAAAATATTACTTTCCCAAAAGAAGGTTTATTTATTGGTTTTGAATGGATTATTAATACTGAAAACTCTTTTTCAGAAAAAGTTCAATACAAATATGCAGATGGTAAAAAAGAAATGAAAATGATAACTACAACCAATCCCTTTATTTATAGCCAAAAATCTGAAACTGCAACCATTTTTGTAAAGAGCAACTTACATCCAAATCAATATGAGTTTAAATCTAATGATAATAAACCACGTTCTTTATCTATTGAACTAGAACTCACCGATTAATTTTTTCATTAATGAAAATCTTCAAGCGCCGAAATTTTTCAGCGCTTTTATTTTTCCGTAAATTTGCCGAAGCATTCAATATTCCGCATTCAATATTCAAAATTGCGGTATGATTGAAATCTTGAATTTTGAATTTTAGATCTTGAATTTTATTATGTTTCCAAAAATAAATCCAGAACAAACTCAGGCGTGGCAAAATTTGCAAGCCCATTTCGAACAAAACGATTTCGAACTTCGCACGCTTTTCAAATACAATCCTGAAAGATTCAATCAATTTTCTGTACAAAAAGAAAATTATTTGTTTGATTTTTCTAAAAATCTGATAGACGAGAAAACCTTCGAACTACTCCAAGATTTAGCCAATGAAACCCAACTGAAATCGGCAATTTCGGCTATGTTTTCAGGTGAAAAAATCAATGAAACCGAAGGAAGAGCAGTTCTACACACTGCTTTACGTGATTTTTCTGATAAACCAATTTTGGTAGATGGCGAAAACATAAAACCAGCCATCAGAAAAGTACTGAATCATATGAAATCGTTCTCAGAAAAGGTAATTTCAGGAGAACATAAAGGTTTCAGCGGAAAAGAAATTACCGATGTTGTCAACATCGGAATTGGTGGTTCAGATTTGGGACCAGTGATGGTGGTTTCTGCACTGAAACACTTCAAAACTCGTTTAAATGTTCACTTTGTATCCAATGTAGATGGCAATCATATTGCAGAAGTGTTGAAAAACTTAAATCCTGAAACTACGCTGTTCATCATCGCTTCAAAAACCTTTACCACACAAGAAACCATGACCAATGCAGAATCTGCAAAATCTTGGTTCTTAAACGCAGGAAAACAAGAAGATGTTGCAAAGCATTTTATTGCTTTATCTACTAATATCCAATCAGTTAAAGCGTTTGGAATTGCAGAAGAAAATATTTTCGAATTTTGGGATTGGGTCGGTGGAAGATATTCACTTTGGAGTGCGATTGGTTTGAGTATTGTTTTGGCAGTTGGTTACGAAAATTTTGAACAATTATTGAAAGGAGCCAACGAAACCGATGTTCATTTCCAAACGGCAGATTTCAAAGAAAACGTCCCAGTTTTGATGGGACTTCTCGGAATTTGGTACCGCAATTTTTATGGGGCAACTTCCTACGCTATTTTACCTTACTCCCAATATCTCGATCGATTTGCAGCCTATCTTCAACAAGGAGATATGGAAAGCAACGGGAAATGTGTCGACAGAAATGGGGAGTTTGTACAATACGAAACAGGACCCATAATTTGGGGAGAACCCGGAACTAACGGACAACACGCTTTTTATCAACTCATACATCAAGGTACTGAATTGATTCCTTCGGATTTTTTGGCTTATGTGAAATCTTGCAACCAAGTTTCTGACCATCAAGAAAAATTACTAGCGAACTTTTTCGCTCAAACTGAGGCACTTGCATTTGGTAAAACCGAGGAAGAAGCACGAGAAGGACTCCAAAAATCTGGTAAATCCGAAGCAGAAACAGAGCGATTGGTGAATTACAAAGTCTTCCACGGAAACACGCCGACTAATTCGTTCTTATTCAAAGAATTAACCCCGTTTTCATTAGGTCAACTCATCGCATTGTACGAACACAAAATTTTTGTACAAGGAGTTATTTGGAATATCTATAGTTTCGATCAGTTTGGCGTAGAATTAGGCAAAGTTTTAGCAGGAAAAATTCTACCAGAACTTATTGATAATCAGAAAATAAACACTCACGATTCATCTACAAATGGATTGATTAATTATTTTAAAGAGAAAAAATAGAAATTAAACATGTAGTTTCATAAAATCATTAAAAATTAAAACAATATGGCACAAATTCTTGACGGACTCCAAGTTTCTAAAGAAATAAAACAAGAGATCAAAGCAGATGTTGCAAAAATTTTGGCATCAGGAAAAAGAGCACCACATTTGGTTGCAATTTTGGTAGGTAACAATGGTGCTTCTGAAACTTATGTGAGAAGCAAAATAAAAGATTGTGCAGATGTTGGTTTTAAATCGTCTTTAGTGCGTTTTCCTAGCACTGCATCAGAAGCTGAACTCATAGAAAAAATTGAAGAACTCAACACCAATCCTGAAGTAGATGGTTTCATAGTACAACTTCCGCTCCCAAAACAAATGGATCAGGAGAAAGTAATCATGGCGATTAATTCGCACAAAGATGTAGATGGTTTTCACCCCGAAAATTTCGGAAGAATGGCGTTAGAAATGAGTACTTTTTTACCAGCAACTCCGTTCGGAATCCTCACATTATTAGAACGTTACCACATAGAAACCAAAGGAAAAAATTGTGTAATCATTGGTAGAAGCAAAATTGTAGGAAGACCAATGTCTATTCTCATGGGCAGAAAAGATTTTCCAGGAAACGCTACAGTAACCGTAACACACTCTTACACACCACATATTGAGGAATTTACCAAAAACGCAGACATTGTAATTACCGCACTTGGTGATCCCAAATTTTTGAAAGGAGATATGATCAAGAAAGGTGCCGTAATTGTAGATGTAGGAATTACTCGCGTAGAAGACGACTCCGAAAAAGGCTATCAAATTGTGGGCGATGTTGATTTCGATAGTTGCGCCGAAAAAGCAAGTTGGATCACCCCAGTTCCTGGTGGAGTTGGACCTATGACCAGAGCAATGCTTCTGAAAAACACTATTTTAGCATACAAACACGCCATTTATAAAGATTAAATTTTTGGCGTGCCCTCTTTTTTGCCCTACCTTTGTCCAAAGTAAAAAAAGAGGTCGGTCTACGTGCACTCGCTTTTTTTTGAAAATTTTTGCCAACGCTTAAAACCCTTTCAGAGATTTTTAGGCACTGCAGAAAACTCTGAAAGGGTTCTTGCACAAAAAATTTCAAAAAAAGAGCTCAAACAATACACTTCGCCCTCACGCAAACACGTGTCTTCCGAAGTTGAAATTTTTCAAAAATAAATTGAAGTTTTTTCAAAATAAAATTTGAAATTTCTAAAAATTAGGAATCCGAAACACCAAAAAAATGACGAACGAAGAAGAAATTCTATTACAACAAGGGAAAATGCTACCTGTTATGGAGCATTTCTACACCATACAAGGAGAAGGTTATCACACTGGTAAAGCCGCCTATTTCATCAGATTAGGAGGCTGCGATGTAGGTTGCCACTGGTGTGATGTAAAAGAAAGTTGGAATCCCGACTTACACCCTCTTATGAATGCTGAAGAAATTGCAGAAATTGCTGCAAAATATAGCAAAACAATCGTATTGACAGGTGGTGAACCACTGATGTGGAATTTAGAAATTTTGACAAAAAAACTGAAAGATTTAGGTTGCCAAATTCATATAGAAACTTCTGGAGCTTACGAAATGAGTGGTATTTTGGACTGGATTACGCTCTCACCTAAAAAAAATCAACTTCCCAAACCAAGCATTTACAATAAATGTGATGAATTGAAAGTTATTGTATATAATAATCATGATTTTATTTTTGCGGAAGAACAAGCTAGCAAGGTTTCAGAAATTTGCAAACGTTATCTACAAAGTGAGTGGAGCAAAAGAGATGAGGTGTATCCCAAAATTTCGGAATACATTTTGCAGCATCCTGATTGGCAAGTTTCTGTTCAGACACATAAATACTTGAACATTCCTTAATAATTGCTGAGAATAATCAATTGTTATGCAGAAAATTCGATATTCTAGGTATTTCAAATCCATATTTATCATTCTCGATATTTTGGTTATTGTCTCGGTATTTGTATTTTACTTTTATCGCATAGAGAATTTTCAAGAAACAAAAACGAATTGGGAACAACATTTTATTTCATTAGCATTACTTATTTTTTATTGGGTTTTGCTAAGTGGTAGAACTAAATTGTATAACATTCCACGATTTTTAACTTATACCCTGTATCTAGAACGATTATTAACACACGTTTTGGTGTTTATTTTAGGAGTTATTCTATTGGCAAAAGTGAGTGACAATCAGTTTCTAAATCAGGATCGATTTATCATAGCATTGAGTTTGTTTTTCATATTATCATTCATCAAATCATTAATTTTTATAGGTTTAAAATATGCAAGGAGTAAAGGTTTTAATCACCGAAATATTATGTTCTTGCACGAAAATTCTTCAACCAAAATTTTGAAAAACATTCTAGAGGAGCGTAAAGATTACGGTTACAAAATTTTTGAATTTCCCAAAGATCAAATCACAAATCTAGAACAATTGAAGGTTTTTTGGATTACCAATGGAATTCATACCGTATATATGCCATCTGAAAATTTCGGACTCGAAGAGAAAAAAGAAACCGAAATTTTCAATCAAGCAGAAATCAACAAAGTACGTATCTCACTCGTTCCTAATATTATACAAAACAATTTTTTCGAATATGATTTGGGATATATAGAAACACAGCCAATTCTATCACAATCTAAATTTCCCTTGGATTATTTAACTAATTACATCCTAAAAAGAAGCTTTGATATACTTTTTTCTTTATTTATACTAGTTTTTGTGTGCTCTTGGTTGTTCCCGATTATTGCAATCATCATCAAATTAAGTAGTAATGGTCCTATATTTTTTTTACAAAAAAGATATGGTTATCATGATGAAGTTTTTATATGTATAAAATTTAGAACCATGGTTTTGAATAGTCTTTCTACCATTCAAACTACTAAAGAAAATGATACTAGAATTACCAAATTTGGTAAATTCTTACGAAAGACTAGTTTAGATGAATTGCCACAATTTATAAATGTTCTGAAAGGCGAAATGTCGGTAGTAGGACCTAGACCACACATGTTATTGGTAGATGATTTTTATAAAAGAAAAATTGGAAGATATACAGTACGAAGTTTGGTGAAACCAGGAGTTACAGGACTTGCTCAAGTAAATGGTTTGCGCGGCGACCATGGCAATATGGAAGTTGAAATGCAAAAGCGTATTTTGGCAGATTCTTTCTATGTAAGAAATTGGAGTTTGATCTTAGACTTTGTAATTATCATCAAAACCATATTTCTAGTGATTATAGGAGACAAAAATGCGAGATAATCATTATTTTTCTTAAAAAAAACACTAATTTAGCGACATGTTAAAAACCTTGTTCACCAAAATTGGCGAATATTTTATTCTCTTAGGAAAATCGATAAAAAGACCGCAGAAAATGTCGGTTTTTATGAAATTATTTATGAGAGAGATCTACGATTTAGGCGTAAATTCCTTTGGATTAGTTTTATTCACTTCCATATTTGTAGGAGCGGTAGTTGCTATTCAGATGTATAATAATTTCAGCGCATCGTCTTTCCCAATTCCCGATGCTTATGTTGGTTATGCTACCAAAGCAGTTCTAATTCTAGAATTTGCACCAACCATTATTTCGGTAATTTTAGCTGGTAAAGTTGGCTCTTATATTGCATCTAGTATCGGAACTATGCGTGTTACCGAGCAAATAGATGCTCTGGATATTATGGGAGTGAATTCACTTAATTTTCTGGTAATGCCAAAAATTTTGGCAAGTATGATTTTCAATCCATTATTGATAGCTATAAGTATTGTTTTCGGAATTTGGGGTGGTTATTTAGCAGGAATTGCAACTGGAAGTTGGACAAAAGCAGCTTATATAACAGGTATACAAATGTATATGCCACAACATTTTATATGGTATGCTTTTTTCAAAACTGTAGTTTTTGCTTTTCTAATAGCAACCATTCCTTCTTATTTTGGCTATTTTGTAAAAGGTGGCTCTCTAGAAGTAGGTAGAGCAAGTACACAAGCTGTGGTTTGGACCATAGTTGCGATCATCATAGCTAATTTATTACTAACACAAATGTTCCTGAGCTGATGATTGAAGTAAAAAATTTATTCAAAAATTTTGATGGAATTGAAGTCCTAAAAGGAATTACTACCCGTTTTGAAACAGGTAAAGTAAACATGATTATTGGTCAAAGTGGTTCTGGGAAAACAGTTTTCTTGAAAAGTCTACTTAATGTATTCGAACCAACTAGTGGTGAAATTCTATTTGATGGTCGAGATATTTCTTCTATGGGAAGAGATGCAAAGCAAAGTTTGCGCTCAGAAATTGGCACGGTATTTCAAGGGAGTGCTTTGTTTGATTCTATGACAGTACAAGAGAACATCATGTTTCCACTAGATATGTTTACCAATCTTACCTACAGAGAAAAAAAGAAACGGGTACAAGATGTAATCGGACGTGTTCATTTAGAAAACTCGAACAATAAATTTCCTTCAGAAATTTCAGGTGGTATGCAAAAAAGAGTTGCCATTGCAAGAGCAATCGTAAACAATCCTAAATATTTGTTTTGTGATGAACCGAATTCTGGTTTAGATCCTTATACTTCTAATATTATTGATGATCTAATTTTAGAAATTACCAAAGAATATAATACAACTACCATCATCAATTCACATGATATGAACTCGGTAATGACTATTGGTGAAAAAATTGTATATCTACGACACGGTATTAAAGAATGGGAAGGTAATAAAGATGTTTTGATAAATGCAGATAACAAACATCTTATAGATTTTGTTTATTCTTCGGAGTTGTTTAAAGAATTACGAAGTTATTTGCTTACAACCAACAAAACATCTATTGATAATATAATATCTGAACCAAAAAAAGGAGAAAATTTTTAGTTTAATATATTACAAATTATTTTGGTCTTGAGAAGAAATAGTTTTACTGATAGTTTGTTGATTGGCTAATTCTGCTGCCTGTTTCTCTAAATCTAGCTTTTCTTTTTGTAATTGCAAATATTCTTTGCGTTTTTGTTCTTCTTTAATTGCAGAACCTTTACTTACATATCCCACCATTCCACCGAAAATTAAACCAATCCCAATTCCTCCAAGTACACCTACAAAATGAGACATCTTTATTTCATTTAAAGCAAATCCGGTACTCAAATAGAGTAAAACACTGGAAACTAGGAGTAGAACTATTCCGACAAACGTGATACTTTTCATATTATGTTTATTTATTAAAAAACCTTCCCAAAGTTATAAAATTTTAGGAAGGTTGTTATTATAATTATCTAAAATGAGGAACTATAATTTTCCTCCTGCTGCTTTGTAATATTCTAGTGCTTTTGCTAAATGTGCATCTATATCTGCTCTTCTATTATCTGGACTTGGGTGTGTAGACAAAAATTCTGGTGGTCTTTGTGATCCAGTAGAAACCGATTCCATTCTATGCCAAAAAGGTAATGCTTGACGAGGATCATATCCTGCCATTGACATGAGGTAAAGACCCATTTCATCAGCTTCTAGTTCTTGTTTTCTGCCATATTTAAGCAATGCTACTTGTGCACCTATAGGATAAGCTTGAGCAAAAATTGAAGCTAGCTGTTGATTATTAATAGTTCCTCCAACAATTGCTCCTCCGTATTGTGCGAGCATACCTTGTGAAATTCTCTCGTTACCATGTCCTGCTAATGCATGAGAAATCTCGTGCCCCATAACTACGGCTACACCAGTATCATTTTGGCAAACTGGCATAATACCAGAATAAAATGCTACTTTTCCACCTGGCATACACCACGCATTGAGTTGTTTATCTTCTATTAAGTTAAATTCCCAAGCATAACTTTGTAAATCTGCTCCTCTCCCAATTGAATTATAATAATTTTCTGCTGCTTTTCTTATTCTAGCACCAACATTTTTTATTCTTGTTGCATCGGTTGTACCAGTTATTACTTTACTTGTTGTAAGTACTTTTTTATACTCTTGAAGTGCCATAGCTGAAATTTCGCTATTATTAGCGATTTGAATAGATGATCTGCCAGTTATTGGATTAGTTACACAAGCAACTAAAACCACACTTACTGCAGCCATTTTAAAAAAATGTGTTATTCTCATAGTGACATGTATTTGATCAACAAATTTAAAACAATTTTTATTCCATTTTTCACTTTATTGAAATAATATCTGATAAGAAATCTTCCATGCTGTATATTAAATAAATTTGTATTATTTTTAAAATTAATCAAATTGAAAAAAATAATATTTTGAAGTTGTAATTTTCTTTTTTTATTACTCAATTTATGCAAATCTCAAGCCGTAATAGATTCAAAACATTTTAAAAAGCTCTAGACCAGAAGATTTTAGATGATAATATACACAATTTTGGAAAATCATACCCCGTTTCCTATGGCAATACAGTTAGGGTTGGATTACATTTTAATTCCTAAGATATAAGTTTGAATAAAATTCAAAATAAAATAAAATTGGGTAACCATACAACCAAAAGACATTATATCAGTAATATCTATATTAAAATTTATAAAAATGGTAATTCATCTATATCTTTTGATTGAAACGACAGGTAACCCCATCTCTTTTGATAAGTATCTTATGAAAAATGAAATTTAAAAAAATTAACTATTCTGTAAAAATTCAAACTATA
>CALFIE010000016.1 GCA_937876095.1 uncultured Flavobacteriales bacterium
ATACTTTTACAGCTGGATCTGGTGGTACTGCGATTACAGGAACGGCTGTAACTGCTGCAACATCGAATGCAACAAGTGGTCCAAAATATGTTAATGGAACTAATAGTATAGATGTAATTGCAAGAGGTGGAACTGCAGCTTTAACGGGTAATTCAACAACAGTAACATTTCCTATTCCTGTTACCATGAGTGAATTCAACGTAAGAAGTATTTCTTGTGCGAATGGATCAGCCTCTGTTGCTCCCAATTATGATGAGATACAAATTGTTGAATTTTATTTAGGTGCAGATAGGGTTTATTTTGATGGTACTCCGTTTACTTCAACTGCAGGAACCATCTACAAACACCCATATTATAGTGGTATAGATGCTACTTATAATACTATAGGCCCCTATTATAATAAAATAACTGGGGTAGCATATCCATCCAATGTAACAATCAATCCGGCAAGTCCAGCATATCCTGGTACAGGAGCGGTAGAGGTTAATTATAGATTTGTTATCAACCAAGCAATTGATAGAATTGTTGTGAAACAAGCTCCTGCTGGGAAAAATGATAATGTAGGGTTTACTTTTTACGGAATTTGTTCTGGATTACAAGATACCGATAATGATACGATACCAGATCATTTGGATTTAGATAGTGATAACGATGGTTGTCCAGATGCTATAGAAGGAGGAGCAAACATTACTGCATCTCAGCTTGTTACTGCAGGAGGAACTGTAACTGTTGGTACAGGTTCTACTTCATCTAATGTAAATTTAGCCAATTCTTCAGCAGGTGTTGATGCAAATGGAGTCCCACTTACTACTGGTGCTTCAGGTCAAAGTGTTGGGAATTCTACTAATGCTACGGCAAATGATTGTAGCATAACAGCAGTAGACGATCCTGTAAATGTTTCACCTGGAGTAGCTACCCCAGGAAACGTACTAACCAACGATACAGCTGGTGCTACTTTATCGGTTTCTGCTGCACAATATTATAATTCCTCAGGAACCCTTGTTACACTTCCATTAGGTACAGCTACACAAATTTACACCTCTACAGGTACTTTAGCTGGTACATTGACCTTGAATTCTAATGGTGCTTATACATTTACTTCTGCATCAGGATTCTCAGGAAGCGTTCCGGTGAATTACACCGCATTGAGTACAGCAGGATCTACAGATAATGCAGTCTTGACGTTGAATGTATTTCCTGATTCAGATGGTGATGGTTTTCCAGATAATATAGATCTAGATGATGATAATGATGGAATTTTAGATACGGTAGAAAATTCTTGTGATAACCCATTAATCTCATGGGAAATAGGAACTACTAATGGACAATCAGTTGCTAATTTCTTTACAGGTTCAGGAGCAACTGCAGTGGTTACTACAACCATCACCAGTGGTGGAATGTTAGGTACTTATCCTACTTATATTACATCTACTTCTACGAATACCATCAAAGCACTATCATTTGGTGGTACTACAACAGTCCCAAATACTTTAGGAGCTAAAACCGTTATTCAGTTTGATGAAAAAGTAACCATTGGTAATTTTGAAGTAGCAAGTTTAGGCTGTGCAAATGCCTCTTTAAGTTATAATGAAATATCAACCGTTAAATTTTATAGTGGTACTACCCAAGTAATCTTTAGTGGTACTTTGTTTGCAGATCCAGGAAAAACAGTTTATGCTCATTCATCATATCCTACGGTGTATTACGATTCTTCTACAGGAATTGCTTATCCAGCAGATATGACTGCTACAAGACCTGCTGACAAAGGAGAAGCAAATTACAGATTTAACCTTAATACTCCTATTGATCGTATAGAAATACAGCAATATACAGGAGCTAAACAATTTAATGTAGGCTTCTTAATGGCCGGTGTATGTTCAGTAACAAAAGATAACGATGGAGATGGTATTGCAGATTATTTAGACTTGGATAGTGATAATGATGGTTGTCAAGATGCTATAGAAGGTGGCGGCGGTTTCACTAATGCTAACCTTGTAAGTTCAGGAGGAACAGTAACAGTAGGAACAGGTTCAACAACAACAAATATGAATTTATGTGGTGGAACAACTTGTGTAGATAGCAATGGGGTACCAACTATTGCAGGTAGTGGAGGTCAGACCATAGGTAACTCTCAAAATGCAGCATTAAGTAATTGTTTCATAGATGCCATTAAAGATATCAATCAAACACCTGCTGGTGTATCAGTTTCTGGCAATGTAACTACCAACGATGAATCTGGTAGTGCAATTACTGTACAATCTGCTCAATTCTACAATTCAGCGGGAACACTTACCAATTTACCATTGGGAACATCAACACAAATATATACTCCTACAGGAACATTAGCTGGAAGCATTACTCTTAATGCGGATGGAACTTATACCTTTGTTCCTGCAACTGGATTTACAGGAAATGTACCTGTTAATTATACCGCAGTAAATACGGTTGGAAATACCGATACCACCACTCTTGAAATCACCGTAATACCAGATATTAGTTTTGCGGCAAATGATTCCCCAATTGCAGAGAACGATAATGCTGCAACTGAGCTCAATACTCCAGTTTCTTCTAATGCATTATCAAATGATAGTGATCCTGAAGGAAATACCTTAACCATTACAGGTGCTAATCAAGGAGCAACAACTATTACATTGGGTTCTGGAACCACCGTTTCTGGTATAGATGCTAATGGTAATGCTGTAGCAAATGCGGGTAGTATTGTACTAAATGCAGATGGAACCTACACCTTTACTCCAAATACAGGATTTACAGGTACTGTAAACCCTATTACTTATACCATCTCAGATGGTAATGGAGGAACAGATACGGCCACCATTAATATTGCGGTTTATCCAAATAGTGGAAATTCAACCTATGCAAATGATGATGCAAATTCAGCACCTAAAGGAACTACAATGACAGGTAATGTGTTAACCAATGATACTGATCCAGAAGGTAATACACAGACTGTTACTGCTGCAACCACACTAGGTGGAACAAGCATAACAATAGGAACTGCAACTTCATTAACTGGGGTAGGGACATTAACATTGAATTCAAATGGAACTTATACTTTTGTTCCTGATGCAAATTATGTGGGGACCACAGCTGTTGTATATACTATTTGTGACGATGGCATCCCAAGTGTATGTGATCAAGCTACCTTATATTTAACAGAACTTGCTTTAGGAGTTTGCTACAACAATGCAAATACGGGTACTACTGGTATTGATTCAAAACATGGCATTACCCTATTACAAAGAGCTGCTGCAGATAATGGCAATTGGCCGATGATAAGAAAATCAGCACATACCGTATTGGAGTCTAACACCAAAGGTTTTGTGGTAACCAGAGTTGCAAAAGCAAATCTTGGTAATATTACGAATCCACAAGAAGGTATGATGGTTTATGATACTACAGACAAATGTCTTAAAATTTATACCGACAGTGCATGGAAATGCTTTAGCACTCCTTCTTGTCCTTAAAATAAATTCTTCATCAATTAAAATTTTTAATTTTTTAAAAATACAACTTATGAAATCAATATTCAATATACTATTACTTACCATATCAGGAGTAGCCTACTCGCAAGTAATCATAGGAGATGACTTAGGAACAGCAACTAATAAAACATCTGTATTACTAGAATTTGCAAACACAGGAAACAAGGGTATTATTTTACCTTATGTTAGAACCATGCCGAGTTCTCCAACCGAAGGAACGATACTATTAGACGCAAGTACCTCAACGACTGCTAGAATAAAATTCTACAATGGAAGTTGGGTGGATTTGAGTGGGCAAAATGCCGATTTAACAACGGCGCTAACAAGTCAGCCAACAGGAATAACAGAATCCAACGCGAAAGCGATAATTGGAGCGGATACTAGTACTGCTGACGGAGTTCTTGTGTTAGAATCTCAAACTAAAGCCATGGTACTCCCAATAGTACCAAGTACAGATGATGTACCGAGTCCTTCTCCTGGTATGATGGTTTATGTGAACAAAACAGGTGCTAAAAGATTAGCAGTATACAACGGAAATAAATGGAGCTTCTGGGCGCCTACTAATTAATTGTGGTTAGACTTAATCTAATTTTTTTACATAATAATAAAGGTGAGATCTTTCTCACCTTTATTTATTTATTTATGTCTTAATAATTTTTCCTAATCAGAAGTCAGTTTGTTTGTTTTTGGTGATTCTGTAGCACTATTATTTTGTGCAATTGGCATGGTAACATTCTCTGTAATTTCTAAGACAGAAGCATCATATAGAAATTCTTGTTTCCCAGTTTGTATATTAAAGAAGGTAAGTTTGTCTTTATCATAAACTAAATTTTTGTAATAAATTTTCTCTTTGGTTTGTGTAATGATTAATCCGTTATCAGATTTTGCAGGAATGGTAACTTGCGCAAACACAAACAATGTGAAAGTACAAAAAAAGAGGGTTAATAGTTTTTTCATTGTTTATAAATATAGAAAAATTATTGAATTTATTTAGATTTTACAAGTGGTAAAATTCATACTATTTTAACATTCTGCAACATTTACCGCAACTGCCAATCCAGCTTCAGAAGTTTCTTTATATTTAGAATTCATATCTAGAGCTGTTTCCCACATACTTTTTATGACTTCATCTAGTGAAACTCGCGCTTTGCTAGGATCGCTATCTAGTGCAATTTGTGATGCGGTAATTGCTTTCATAGCGCCCATAGAATTTCTTTCGATACAAGGTATTTGCACCAATCCTCCAATTGGATCGCAGGTTAAACCAAGATGATGTTCCATCGCAATTTCAGCCGCCATCAAAACTTGTTCTGGTGTTCCACCACAAATTTCGGTAAGTCCAGCTGCAGCCATTGCAGAAGAGACACCAATTTCTGCTTGACAACCTCCCATTGCTGCAGAAATCGTAGCATTTTTTTTGAAAAGGGTGCCAATTTCTCCTGCTACCAATAGAAACCGAATAATAGCTTGCTCACTTACAAATTCAGTAAAACATTGAGAATACATCAAAACTGCAGGTATCACTCCACTTGCACCATTGGTTGGTGCAGTAATAATTCTACCAAAACTCGCGTTTTCTTCGTTCACTGCAAGTGCAAAACAAGAAATCCATCTGGTAATTTGATCAAAATTTTTGGGAGATTTTTTCACAAGATCTAGCCATTCTTCCTTATTTTGGTAAGATTGGTCTTTCAATAATTTTTTATTAAAATCTGCAGCACGTCTACTTACTTGCAAACCTCCTGGTAAAATCCCTTGTTTGCCAACTCCTTTGTAGATACACTCTTTTATTTGTTCCCAAATATAGAGTGCTTCTTTTTCGGTTTCAGATTGGCTGCGCCAAGATTCTTCATTAATGAAAATCAGGTCAGAAATTCTAGAAAGCCCTAATTGTTTGCAATATTTAATAATATCACCACCAGAATGACAAGGATAAAGAGTTCTGATGCACATTTTCTCCATAGAACTTTCGTTTTGGGTGGCTATGAATCCTCCTCCTACCGAATAATAATCTTGCAAAATTTCGGTACCGTTTTCAAAAATCGCTCTAAAAATCATACCGTTTGGATGAAAATCTAGTGATTTTTCTTTATTTAAAATTAAATGTTTACCTTCTACAAACGGAATTAATTTTTCACCACCAAGATGTATTAATCTCTGATCTCGGATTTTTGCAATTTTTTGATCAATAGTATTGGTATCTATGGTTTTGAAATCTTCACCAGAAAGTCCGAGCAAAGCAGCAATATCGGTACCATGACCAATTCCCGTTTTTGCCAACGAACCGAAAAATTCTACGTAAATTTCACTGACTTCTGATAACACAAAATCGGTACGAATTTGTTTCAAAAAATTGTCGGCAGCATTCCAAGGTCCCATTGTATGAGAACTAGAAGGACCAATTCCTACCTTAATGATTTCAAAAACTGATATGGACTGCATTCTTTTTTTTATTAAAAACAAATATACCTTTTATATCTATATTTTATTTTCTTTGTTCAAAAATTTCTTGCAAAATTTGATTGACTTCTTTGTACTTTGTGACAGGAAAAAAATGATTTGCTCTTTTTATTACATAATCAGGTTTGCAATATTGTATGGGAAATACTAAGTCTTTTTCTGCCGAAACTTGTATTACTTTTGGGTTGGGTTCAAATTGCCACTGTACGATTTGTTGCAAACTCCATTTCAAATAATGGGTATCTCTTACTACAAAATATTCCCAAAATTTTGGATTGGGTTCGAAGAGATTTTTCATATTTTGGAAATTTCGAATGGCTCTTTCTTCAAAAAATTTTTTTGGTATTTTTGAAAAAAAAGGTACATTTCGTAGAATTTTGATTGAGGGAGCTAATTCTCTAGGAGATTTCATACTTCCTAAAACAACTACTTTTTCTGCAGGAGTAATTCGATCTATTTCTTGCACCAAAACTCCACCAAATGAGTAACCCAACAAACAAAATGGATCGGTTGTATCTATTGATTCCATCATTCTACGTATATAATGATCAAATTTCTCATTTCGCAAAGGAATCAACCAATCCAAAAAAACAGGTTGTAAATGATCTGGAAAATGGATTTTTGAGAACACTTTTCGGTCTGCTCCTAATCCACTTATGATATAAATTTTCACAAAATTTGGTTTTTGTTAATTATTTTAGGTAAAAATAACAAAAAAGAGCAGTAAAAACTGCTCTTAATTTTACTATTTCAAAAAAAATTATTTAGTAACGAAGGTCAATTTAAACACTATTTCATCTTTAATAAAAATATTTGGACGAGATGAACGATAAAAAATATCATAATCTTGTCTGTTAAGTTGAAATTTATCTGATTCTATACTCACTTTTTTTCCGTTAACCATCACATTTGCAGGAAAAGTAATGGTGTGAGTTCTTCCATGCATAGACAAATCTGCCCAAATTATCGAATTGAATTCTTCATTAGGTCTAGATTCTATTTTTTTCAAAGTAAATTTTGCAAACGGGTATTTTTTTACGAAAAAATAATCGGAACTACGCAATCTTTTGGTAAGTGCAGCCATTTCATCTGCTGGCAAATCGCTGTTGGTAAGAGATCGCATATCCAGAAGAACTTCTCCTTCCTCTATTTTACTATTATTACCGAAGGTAAATTTTCCACTTTTTACTTTTATGGTTCCCATATTAGAAGAGGGTTCGTTGTCTACCACCTGATGCATCCAAAATTGTACAGAAGAAGAAGCAGGTAGAACTTTTGAAGGTTTTTGTGCAAAAACCAAAACACCGAGAAAAAAGAAAATTACAGTTAATTTTTTCATTTTTATATTATTTGATTGAACTAAGATACTGATTTATTTTTTAGACTAACTATTAGAAATCCATTTTTTTGAAATATTTCTCAACAAAAATAAAAAAAAAGAGCAGAATTCTCTGCTCTTTTGTACAAATATTTTGACAATATTTATTTTGCCGTAATTTTCACCAACATGTCAATGTCATCTTTTATCAAAACATCTTTCATAGTAGATTGATAAGTGATATCAAATTTTTGTCTGTCAAAAGAGAATTTATTCGACACCAAAGTAAGTACTCTTTTAGAATAAGCAATTTTTGCAGGGAATGAAACTACGCTAGTTTTACCTTTTGCAGTTAGGTTTCCACTTACCAATGAGTTGTACATTTTGTCTTTATTTTCTTTTACCGATGTAATGGTAAATGTTGCTGTAGGAAATTTTTCTACTTCAAAGAAATCTCCGTCTTTCAGGTGAGCATTTAGTTTTGCTTGGTAATCACCTGTTAAATCTTCAGTATTGATGGTCGTCATATCAAAAACAAACGTTCCTGATGCGATTTTGTTTCCTTTCATCACTACGCTTCCTGATTTCAATTTTAGGGTTCCATCATGCGAAGATGCTTCTGATTTGGCAATTTTGTATCCCCACCAATGAATGTCAGATGCTACTACTTTTTTTGTTTGTCCGAAAGCAACACTGCTAACAAGAATAAATGCTAATACGAGTTTTTTCATTTGTAAAATTATTTTTTTGCAAATGTATTCCATTTCGGATTTCCTCCAATTGACTTATGATAATAAAATAAAAAATAACTGAGTGTATTTATATTCCTAGAAATTTCAAAATAGGTACTTACATGATTTTCTGGTTGAAAAACCTTCTATTTTTAAAATCTCATTAATAATTTAGGAATACACTCCGTAATTAGCAGCTCCACAAATGATGGTGTTCTGATTCAGAAGCAAATAAATAGGGATATCTTTCAGAATATGCTCCATTTTATCGCTTAAAATGAAATTTTTGTAAAATTTGTCTTTATTCAATAATTTTTGAAGTGCAACAGCCATATCTCCACTTAAAATGAGACCACCAGTTGCTTTAAGTTTCAGTACCAAACTATTGGCTTCTCTTGCCAAAAATATGAGGAAAGTATCAATAGTAATGGTACAAATACGGTCTCGATCTTCTAATGCACCTTCTATAATTGCATTAATAAAATTACCCGATTCTATTTCTTGAGTAAGCCAATTTGGTTCTACCAAATGTTTTACGTCTCTTAGAAATCTATAAATATTGAAAAGTCCAGAATCGGTAAGTACGGTTTCCCAACTTACAATTCCATAAATTCTGTGCAAAAATTGGTAAAAATCTACCTCATCATTGGTTCTAGGAGAAAACTCACAATGTCCACCTTCAGTTGCAAAAGGACGAAGAAATGTGCCATCACAAAACAATCCAGCTTCACCTAAACCGTTTCCTGGTGCCAAAATTGCAACATTTCCTACACTTGCTATTTCAGTTTTGTGGATTTCTACCAAATCGGCATCAGAAATATTTGCTAAACCATAAGCTGAAGCTTCTAAATCATTTATTAAAAATACTTTTTCTGCTCCAATTGCCAATTTTATTTTTTGTGAATCCAAAGTCCAATGCAACCTTTCTGGTTGGCTCACTCCGTTCATAACAGGACCCGGAACTGCGACTGAAATTCTAAAACTTCCTGAAATACCAACTGAGGATATAAATTCTTTTACCATCTCTTCAAATCCAGAAAAATTACAGGTTTTGTATGATTTTTCCGCTTTTTGCACCAACTGTGAATTTTCGGTTTCCAAATACCTCAATTTAGTTTCTACTACACGTAAATCTGCTGCAATAATTTTGATTTTTTGATTGTCGTTTTGTGCAATTCCAGGTAAAAAAAGTTTGAATTTTTTTGATACTTCCATAGATGAGTGTGTTACCACACCAAAGATAATAATTGTTTTGAAATATTTTCAGAAAAATACTATACCAATGATTTTTTTCTAAAAATAAACAACAACAAAAATACTAAAGTCTGACTTTCAATACTTTTGTACGGGTATTAAATTTCAAATACTTTTACTAATAAATATATAGAATCAAAAAAAATAATTGTAAAATTTAACTCAATCCTGTGATTTTTCCGTCTTTATCTATATCCATTCCTTCTGCTGCAGGTACGCTTGGTAAACCAGGCATTCTCATCATATCTCCCAAAATTGGGATGATGAAACCTGCTCCTGCTGCAAATTCAAATTCACGAACTGTCACTTTGAAATTTCTAGGACGACCGATTTTGGTTTCGTCGTCACTCAAAGATTTTTGTGTTTTTGCCATACAAATCGGCAATTTATCTAACCCTAAATCGTAAATATTTTTGAGCTGATTTTTGGCTTTTTGCGAAAAAACTGCAGTTTCTGCTCCGTACACTTCTTTGGCAATGGTTTCAATTTTGTGTTCTACTGAATCATTTACATTATAGAGTGGTTGGTAATTATTACCACAATGTTCGGTGCAATAGATTACTTCTTTTGCCAAATCTATCATACCATCTCCTCCTTTGGTAAATTCATCGGCTAGAATTGCTTTTACTCCCAATTTTTCGCACTCTGATTTCAAAAAATTGATTTCTTCTAATGAATCGGTATCGAAATGGTTAATCGCAATAATCGGTTTCAGCTGCCATTTGAAAGCGTTTTCTATATGTTTTTGTAAATTTTCAAAACCTTTTTTCACCAAATCGAGGTTGGGAATTCCGTATTCATTTTTTTTGGCACCACCATGAAAGCGTAGTGCTCTAATCGTAGCAACCAAGACATAAGCATCTGGTTTTAGATTGCCATAAAAACCTTTGATATGCATGAATTTTTCGGCTCCCAAATCTGCGCCGAAACCTGCTTCTGTTACCACATAATCTGCCAAAGAAAGTCCCATTTTGGTTGCAATAATCGTATTGGTACCTTGTGCAATATTCGCAAAAGGACCGCCGTGTAAAATCGCAGGATTTCCTTCAAGTGTTTGTACCAAATTAGGTTTTATAGCATCTTTCAGCAAAATTGCCATCGCTCCTTGTGCGTGCAAATCTCTGGCATAGATTGGTTTTTTATCAAAAGTATAACCCACAAAAATTCCTCCCAATCTGTTTTTGAGGTCTTCAAAATTTTTAGAAAGACACAAAATCGCCATCACTTCTGAAGCGGGCGTAATATTGAATCCTTCCTCTCTCGGAATTCCGTTGGTAGAACCGCCAATTCCTACGATGATGTGTCGCAAACTTCGGTCATTCATATCCATCACTCGTTTCCAAGTAATTGTGCGAGGATCTATGTTCAGATTTCGTTTTTTATCTTGTAAATTATTATCAATAAGTGCCGAAAGTAAATTATTGGCTTTCTCGATCGCAGCAAAATCACCTGTAAAATGCAAATTGATATCAACCATAGGAATTACCTGCGCAAAACCACCTCCTGCTGCTCCACCTTTAATCCCAAAAACAGGTCCCAAACTTGGTTCACGTAACACTGCAATTGCTTTTTCACCAATTTTGTTTAGACCATCACACAAACCAACCGAAACTGTTGTTTTTCCTTCACCAGCTGGAGTTGGATTGATGGCAGAAACCAAAATTAATTTTGATTTTTTCAGTTTTTCTTCGTCTATATATTTCAGAGGAAGTTTGGCTTTGTATTTACCGTAATATTCTAGATCTTCACGATCAATTCCTATTTTATCTGCAATTTCTCTGATGTGTTGAATGCTTGCATTTTGTGCAATTTCTAAATCGGTTGGGAAACTCATAGTTTATTTTTTTTGCTTCGCTAATGTACAATGATTTCGTGAATTGCAAGCGTGGTTTTGTTTGAGATTTGTCAGTGTTATTAGTATTCTTATCAATACAGAACATGATATTTTATTTTAGTACAGATTAATCATTAATTGCTATTGATTCTATTTGAATTTTTAAATAAAATTGCAGGCTAATTCCATGAAAATTTGGAGGATAAGATATATTTAACTAATTTTGTTAGACAAATCTAACATTTAATTTTTCATTAATGAAAAAAGCCTGGAAAAAAGATAGAAACCAAAATTCTCTACCCGAAGTATTTTCGAGTATTTCTGTACCAAAAAACGGTAGTTTTTGGAGGAAAATGTTCGCATTTGCAGGTCCCGGTTTGATGATTGCAGTTGGTTATATGGACCCCGGAAATTGGGCAACAGATATTGCAGGTGGTGCCAAATTCGGCTATACATTGCTTTCGGTGGTACTAATTTCTAATATTTTTGCGATTGTTTTGCAGCATTTATCTTTAAAATTAGGAATTGTAGCAGAACGAGATTTGGCACAAGCTTGCAGAGACCATTTCTCACCTATTACCAATTATTTTTTGTGGTTTTTTTGCGAAATTGCTATCATTGCGTGTGATTTAGCAGAAGTCATAGGTTCTGCAATTGCACTTAATTTATTATTCGGTATTCCACTAATTTGGGGAGTTGTCATAACAATTATAGATGTTTTCCTGATATTATTTCTACAAGCAAAAGGTTTCAGATGGATTGAGAGAATTGTTGCGGCACTTATTGTGGTAATTTTTGGCTGTTTTCTATATGAAATTATTATTTCTAAACCCGAATTATTACCAGTTCTGAAAGGTCTAATTCCGCAATCTGAAATTATTACCAATCCACAAATGCTGTACATTGCCATCGGAATTTTGGGTGCAACTGTGATGCCTCATAATTTGTATTTGCACAGTTCACTAGTGCAAACCAGAGATTATCCCAGAACTGAGTCAGGAAAAAAAGAAGCCATCAAATTTGCAACTATTGACAGTTCTTCCGCACTTTTTTTGGCATTTTTTATCAATGCTGCTATTCTAATTGTGGCAGCAGCAACCTTTCACACAACTGGTTATCAAGATATTGCAGATATTACAGATGCTCATAAAATGCTGACTCCACTTCTTGGTACTTCTTTGGCAAGTATTGTTTTTGCGGTTGCTTTGCTTGCATCTGGACAAAATTCTACACTTACAGGAACTTTGGCTGCACAAATCGTGATGGAAGGTTTCCTAAATATACAACTCAAACCTTGGCTCAGAAGATTGATTACCAGATTAGTAGCCGTAATTCCGGTTTTAGTAGTGACTATTTTGTATGGTGAAAGTGGAATTTCTAATTTACTGATATTCAGTCAAGTAATTTTATCTATGCAATTAAGTTTTGCGGTGGTTCCTTTGGTGTTTTTTACCAATTCCAAAGTAAAAATGGGCGAATTTGTAAATCCAAAATGGTTGAAAATTTTGGCGTATATCATCAGTTTCATCATTATTTTTCTAAATATTTATCTACTCTATCAAACAGTAGTTGGTTTTTAATTAAAAAAACTATTGCCAATTTGTCCTAAAATAAACTTTGGCAAAATCTTTGTCTATACCTCATCAATAATATAATAATTATGGAAGATTACAAAGATTTACACGAAGAAATCACCCAAAATCAAGACGATTTATCTACAAATACCGAAGGTGAAACCACCGAAAATGTGACAATAGAACCAACTACCGAAGAACTTTTGGCAGAAGAGAAAGACCGATACATTCGTCTTTTTGCCGAATTCGAAAATTATAAAAAACGCAGTCAGAAAGAACGGTTAGAGTTTTTCCAGTATGCAAATACCGATATGATGGTTTCTATGTTGGGAGTATTAGACGATTTTGAGCGCGCACTAAAAGAAATTGCCAAAAACGGCAATGCTGCGGATTTACAAGGAGTAGAACTGATTTATCAAAAATTCAAAAATAAACTTACCGAAAAAGGTCTTAAACCAATTGAGGTACAAAGTAGTGACCAATTCAATGTAGATTTACACGAGGCAATCACCCAAATTCCTGCTCCAACTCCTGAACTGA
This sequence comes from uncultured Flavobacteriales bacterium, assembly GCA_937876095.1. Lineage (GTDB taxonomy): Bacteria > Bacteroidota > Bacteroidia > Flavobacteriales > Weeksellaceae > CALFIE01. Next base: position 13,215 of record CALFIE010000016.1, read on the forward strand.
AAGGTAAAATAGTAGATGTGGTAGAATCAGGTTATACGCTGCACGATAAAGTGATTAGATTCGCAAAAGTTGTGATAGGAAATTAATACATAATTGAAAATCAGCATAATAAAAATTACCAAATTATACAATGGCTAATTTTTTGCTTTAATAGAATAGAAATGACAAAACGAGATTACTACGAAATTTTAGAAATATCTAAATCTGCTTCTAGTGAAGAAATAAAAAAAGCCTACCGAAAAATGGCTTTGAAGTATCACCCCGACAAAAATCCTGGTGATGCAAAAGCAGAAGAAAAATTCAAAGAAGCAGCCGAAGCATACGAAGTCTTGAGTGATGGGAATAAACGAGCAAGATACGACCAATATGGTCACGCTGGTTTAGGTGGAAACGGTGGTTTCGGAGGTGGTTTCGGAGGTGGCGGAATGAATATGGAAGATATTTTCTCGCAATTTGGAGATATTTTCGGTGGTCATTTCGGTGGTGGTTTTGGCGGATTTGGTGGTGGCTCACAAAGGCAACAGCAATTGCGAGGTTCTAATTTGCGTGTCAGAATCAAACTGAATCTCGACGAAATGGTAAATGGAACGCAAAAAACCATCAAAGTAAAAAAAATGAAATTGGCAGCAGGTACCACTTCAAAAACCTGTACCACTTGCAACGGAACTGGTGTACAAGTGAAGTTGATGAACACCATGTTCGGACAAATGCAAACACAAACTACTTGTGGAACTTGTCAAGGAATAGGTAAAATTGCCGACAAAATTCCTGCAGGAGCCAATGCACAAGGTTTGATAAAAGAAGATGAAGAAGTTACCATACAAATTCCGGCAGGAGCAAGAGATGGAATACAACTCAGTGTTCGTGGTAAAGGGAACGATGCACCTTTTGGTGGAATTCCGGGAGATTTACTGGTAGTAGTAGAGGAAGAAGAAGACAAAAATATTAAAAGAGAAGGCGACAATCTGCACCAGGAATTGTATATTTCTTTTGCAGAAGCCGCACTTGGAACCCAAAAAGAAGTACAAACTGTAGGCGGAAAAGTAAAAATAAAAGTAGATGCAGGTACACAATCTGGCAAAATTCTACGACTTTCTGGGAAAGGTTTACCAAGTATAGATAGTTATGGGAAAGGTGACATGTTCATCCACATCAATGTGTGGACTCCACAAAACTTGACCGATGCACAGAAAGAATTTTTCCAAAACCAAATTAATAAAGGTGAAATGATGGCAGAACCATCAGGAAAAGAAAAAACATTTTTCGAAAAAGTAAAAGATTTATTTAGTTAATAAAAGGGACTTTGGTCTCTTTTTTTTATGAATTTTCGTACCTTTATACTAGATTTCAAATTTCAGAATATCATTATTTTTAAATTAAAAAAATAATAATGAAAACCAAAATATTATTTCTAAAAAAAATAATCATTCGATACCATTTTTGGATCATCGGATTATTGGGAGTTTTGGTTTCCTCTTGCAACACCAGATATCGAATTTGGGTAGGTGAAAAAAAAGAACAAAAAATTTTCAATCTACCTTATGGCGAAGACAAAAAACAAGTGATGGATGTTTTTTTACCATCAAATTACCACACAGAAATTCCACCAGTCCTTATTATTCACGGTGGTGGTTGGAAATTCGGAAACAAAGAGCATATGATTATGATTCAGAAATTTCTGCATCAGAATGACATTGTCACCATCAACATCAATTACCGATTATTACAGAAAAATAGAAATTACCAAGATCAACTGCAAGATATTGGTTTGGCAATCAGGAAATTCAATGAAATGGTGCCACAAACCAAACTGAAACCTAACAACTACATACTTTTGGGAGAAAGTGCAGGAGCGCATCTTGCGCTACTCTATGGTTACAGAAATCCTACAGAAATCCGTAAAATAATTTCTATGAGTGGTCCTACCGATTTCTATTCGCCAACTTTTCTGAAACATTTCTATTCTAGATATGCTTCACCGATTTTCGAGGAAGTTGTTGGTGAAAAATTTGACCGAAAAAATATTTCTAAAAAATTTGTAGAAGCCAGTCCAATTGCCAATGTTACCAACGTTCCTACCCTACTTTTTCAGGGTGATACCGATTTTTTGGTGAACAAAAATCAAGCATTTGTTCTGGATTCTGTACTTACCGAAAAAGGCATAGATCACCAATTGGTTTATATGAAAAACAGCGGTCATACTCCACGATTTTTCAGCAAGAAAAAACGTGACAGCCTCATATTTCCAAAAATTTTAGATTTTGTAAAAAATTGATGTTCTTGCTTTTATAGAGAAAATATTATTGGTGAATGATATTTTTTTAATGAAAATTCATCAATGATAATAAAATACTCCAAAAAATTATTGGGATACTGTCTTCTTTTTTCCAAAAATAAATTTGAACAAAATAGGAGCGGTGGTAATGAATACAATCACCAAAATAATGCCTTCTAAATGCTTTTTCAGATCAATTCCAAATTGTTGAATAAACAATTTATCTAGATAATGTCCCGCAAAAATCAACAGGAACGACCACGCAAATGCTCCAATCACATTATCCATAAAAAATTTCTTACGATCCATATCTACAATTCCGGCAACAATAGGTGTGAAAGTACGCACAATTGGCAAAAATCTTGCTAAAATTACTGCTAAAGCACCGTGTTTTTCAAAAAAATCGTGCGCTTGATACAGGTATTTTTTCTTAAAGAAAAAAGAATCTTCTTTTCTGTACAGTGCAGAACCCGTTCTTTTACCAAACCAGTAACCTACATTGTTCCCAAAAATGGCAGCGAAAGCAATTGCTGTAGCCAAAATGGTGGTATCTAAAAATTCACTTCCGGTACCACCAAAAGTTTCTTTGATGATTTCAACCGCATAAATCCCCGAAACAAAAAGCAAACTATCTCCTGGTAGAAAAAAACCGATAAATAAGCCTGTTTCAGCGAAAATAATAAAAATAATGAGCCAAAATCCGCCCATTTTTATATAAAATTCAGGATTCAGTAAATCCTTCCAACTTTCGTAATGTTCCATAGAGTACAAATATAAACTAAAGATGTGAATTATAGATTGGTTGCAAGTTTATTTAGATTTTTTTAACAAAAAAAATTAAAAAAAACTTATAATTCTAAATCATCGTAATTTCCTGCAGTTCCCTCATTCATCAGATAAGCTTTCAGAAACGGAGTCAAATTACCATTCATCACACCATCTACATCAGAAGTTTCAAAGCCACTTCGCACATCTTTTACTAATTTATATGGGTGCATCACATAATTTCGGATTTGGCTTCCCCATTCTATTTTCATTTTGCCTGCTTCTATTTCGTTTCGGGCTTTTAATCGTTCTTCCAGCTCCATTTCGTACAATCTAGATTTCAGGAGTTGCATTGCTTTTTCTTTGTTTTGAAGTTGAGATCGGCTTTCAGAATTTTCGATAATAATTCCTGTAGGAGCGTGTCGAAGTCGAACTGCGGTTTCTACCTTGTTCACGTTTTGTCCACCTGCTCCAGAACTTCGCATGGTTTCAAACGAAATATCTGCAGGATTGATGTTGATTTCTATGGTATCATCAACCAAAGGATACACATACACCGAAACAAAACTGGTGTGACGTTTTGCATTAGAATCAAAAGGTGAAATTCTCACCAATCTGTGAACACCGTTTTCACCTTTCAAATAACCGAACGCAAACTCGCCGTCAATTTCCAACGTTACCGTTTTTACACCTGCAACATCACCTTCTTGGTAATTGAGTTCACGCAATTTGTAGCCTTGTTTTTCGCTCCACATCGTGTACATTCTCATGAGCATTTGTGCCCAATCACAAGACTCGGTTCCTCCTGCTCCCGCTGTAATTTGAAGCACGGCAGAAAGTTCGTCACCTTCGTTAGAAAGCATATTTTTGAATTTCAGGTTTTCAATTTTTTCGATGAGTTTCGGGAAATTTTCGTCTAATTCTTTCTCAGAATCGGCATCTTCTTTGGCAAATTCCATCAAAACTTGCAGGTCTTCGAAATCGGTGTTGATTTCCTCATAATCTTCTACCCATTTCTTTTTGGAACGGAGTTGTTTCAGAAAAACTTCGGCTTCTTTTGGTGAATCCCAAAATTCGGGAGCAGCAGTTTTCTCGTCATCATTGGTGATCTCGAGTTTCTTTTTTTCGATGTTGAGAAATTTAAATAAATCTGTTATGCGATTTTGAGCATCTCTGAACTGGTCTGTACTAATCACTTTTAAAATAATTTATGCAAAAATAAGGTTTTTTTGGCGCAGAAAAATCATTAGATTTGTTTTTATGAAATATCGACTATTTGCACTTTTTTCTTTTGTCTTTTTTCTTTTTAATGCACAACTGAAACAAGGTATTTTCTACAAAATTTACTTCGTAAATGATGGCGATACTTTTACCATAAAAGATGAAAATGGTGAAAAAATAAAGGTGAGATTAATCGGAATAGATGCACCTGAATCTGTAAATTGGGGTTTGAAAAAAAACGTGGAAATTTTTGGTTATGAAGCCAAGAAATATGCAAAAATTTACCTTTACCACAAAAAAGTTCGATTAGAATTTGATGTTGAAAAATTTGACAGATATGGTAGAATTTTGGCTTATGTATTTTTAGAAGACGGTACTTTTTTTAATAAAAATTTGGTTGAAAATGGTTACGCAAAAGTATATACATTTCCGCCCAATGTGAAATATGTAGCAGTTTTCAAAAAAGCTGAAAAATTGGCAAGAAGTAAAAAATTGGGATTGTGGAAGGTTCAATAGAAATGATGAAAGAAGCACGAAGTTGGAAGACTTCAAGCTTCTAACTTCAAGCAAATTCGGAACCAACTCCCCAATTTTCGGGGCCAATGCAACTCCCATTCCTGAAAGTCGAACTGCAAGAATTTGTCTTTCGGTTACTTTTTCTACAATCGGTGATTTTTCGGTTCCCATTGCCATAATTCCGCTCCATCTGTGTGAAATTTTGAAATTTTGATTGGGCAAAATCACGTTTTTTAGGAAATCTTCCAATTCATTTTGTAGAAATTCGGTGGTCGAAAAATCGGAGGTTTCTTCTTCATGAAAGGCTTTATTTCTTGCACCTCCCAACAAAACTCGATTTCCTACATTTCTGAAATAGTAGAAACCTTCGTCATAATGAAATGTTCCTTTCAATTTCAAATTTTCAATAGGTTCAGTTACCAAAACTTGTCCACGAGCTGGAACTAAATCAATGTTTGGAAAGAATTTTTTGGTAAAAGCATTGGTTGCATAAATCAGTTTTTCAGTGGTGATTTCTGCATTTTTAGTTTTAATTACAACTTCGTTTTCGGTTTCTGAAATTTCTAAAATTTCAGTCCCGAAGAGAAATTCTATACCTAAATTTTGGGCTTTTTTTAATAAAGCAACTAACAATTTTCCGCTGTGCAGACTTCCTTCCAAAGGATTTTCAATGAGAATTTTAGCATTTCCTAAACCAAACTCTGCAATTTTTTGATTTTGAACGGTGTAGGTTTTTTCAAGATTGGTAATGCTTTTTAATTTTGAATTAACTTCATCTATTTTCTGTAAAGCAACCTCATTATTTAAGATTTCAAAACCACCAACTTCCTCATAATCAATTTCTTTTGGATCGAAATAGGTTCTAATTTTCTGTAAACCATCGAAACGAAGTTTCACCAAATCCAAAGTTTTTTCCCAACCCATTTTTTCCGCATCTGCAAGAATTTCGGCTAAACTTCCGAAACAAGAAAAACCCGCATTTCTGGTAGAAGCACCTGTCGGAATCGGCTCTTTTTCTATCACTAAAACTGATTTCTCAGGAAATTTTTCTTTAATGGAAATCGCACTCCACAATCCGCAAAATCCAGAACCAATGATGATTGCATCTCTTTTTCGGTAAAAAGTATCGAGTTCCCAAATGCTCGGATTCATATGCTCTATTTTATTCAAAAATACAATTTGTTTTTTTAGTACACTTCAAAAAAATATTAACCACAAATCGAAGATTCGACGGAGTCAAAAGCAACAAAAGATTTACTCATTTATTAAAAAAATTTAAGAAAAAATAATATCTTTAATAGACAACAAAAATTTGAAAATCTCTGATTTTCTTGCTTTTAAATTTTTTTTGTACTTCTTATACAACATCATTGCTTTTGTTGCTTTTGTGGTTAAATACCAATGTTAAGTATTTTATAAAAAAATTTAAAAAATCACGTAACATTTTCTCTCAAATCGCAACTTATCACAAAAAACAATATGGAAAAAATCTTATCCGTAAAAAATCTCACCAAAAAATTTAACCGAATTGTAGTCAACAACATCTCTTTTGATGTAGAGAGAGGCAATATTTATGGTTTACTTGGTCCGAATGGAAGCGGAAAATCAACTACTTTTGGTATGTTGCTTTCGACCATCAATCCAACCAACGGAGATTGGTATTGGTTTGGCAAAAAAGGAACCGACACCGATTCTCTGAAAAAAATTGGCGCAATTATAGAACAGCCAAATTTTTACCCCTATTTAAGTGCCGAAAAAAATCTAAAAATTGTAGCGGAAATCAAAGGAACCAATTACGCAAAAATAGATGAAGTACTTAAAATTGTGGGCTTGTACGAACGGAAAAAAGATCCTTTCAGAACGTTTTCTTTGGGTATGAAACAGCGCCTTGCAATTGCTTCTGCGATGTTAAACGATCCCGAAGTTTTGATTTTAGACGAACCAACCAATGGTCTGGATCCGGAAGGAATTATACAGATTCGCGAAATAATTTCGGCGATTGCAAAAACAGGAACCACCATCATTATTGCAAGTCATTTACTCGATGAAATAGAGAAAATTTGTTCGCACGTCATCGTTTTGAAAGAAGGAAATTCTATCTATTGTGGTAGTGTAGACCAAATTTCTAACAACAAAGGATTTTTTGAGCTGAAAGCAGACAATATGTTGCAATTGCAAGAAATTTTGCAAGAAATGAAGGTATTTTCTTCTATAAAATCAGAAAACGGAATTTTGATTGCCCAAATTTTGGAGCCCATTTCTTCTGCAGAACTCAACAAAAAATTGGTAGAAAAAGGGATTTTTCTATCGCAGTTGGTGCAGAAAAAACAATCGCTTGAAACCCAATTCTTAGAACTCGTAAAAAACAAAACCAATGATTAGATTACTGAAATTAGAATATTATAAAAACCTGAATTACAGACCGTTCAAAATATTTTCGGGGTTGTATTTCCTTATTTTATCGGCACTGTTGTTTGTTGGTTTGATAGATTTTGATTTTTTCGGAAACACCATTAATTTAAAAGAAGAAGGAATCTACAATTTCCCTGAAATTTGGAATTTTACGACTTATATAGTTGCTTTATTAAAAATATTTTTAGGGCTTATTTTGGTATTTTCTATCTGTCAGGAATTTACCAACCGAATGTTTAAGCAAAACTTGATAGATGGTTTGAGCCGGAAAGAATTCATCTCGTCTAAACTATTAACCATTCTGGTTTTCACGATGGTTTCTACCGCAATTGTTTTTGGAATTACCTTGTTTTTGGGGTACCAATATTCCGAAAAAACAGATTGGGATTTGGTACAAAAAGAAGTGTTTTTCATAGGAAACTATTTCGTGAAATTGCTCACGTTTTTCAGTTTTCTGTTGTTTATTTCGGTGTTGTTGCGAAAATCGGTGTTTGTGTTTTTGGCTTTTTTTGTTTGGTGGATTGCAGAAAGTGTTTTGCAGGGATTAGAGAAATTTCAAGTTTTCCATAATGTGAAAGACCAAAAAGAAATAGCCAAAATTGCGCAGGAACATTTTTTCTTTACTGATTTGTTGCCACTTGAAAGTATGAGCAGACTGATTCCCAATCCTATGATGCGATTGAATATGGCAAAAATGTTGGGAATGGAGTATAAGTTCACCTATCCTACCGAAAATTTGGTCGCCTGTTTTGTTTGGATGGCCATATTTATTTTTGGTTCGTATTGGATTTTGAAAAAAAGAGATTGGTAAACTACCGTTATTTACATAAAAACCTTCAAGATTTTCAAAATTTTGGAGTTTTTTTTATTTCTAGTTGAGAAAATTCTTACCTTCGTAAAGATGAATTTGCGAAAAATTTTCTACGTTTCTGGTATCATAAGTGCAATCTTAGTTCCACTATTGTTTTGGCATTTCGGAAATCAAAAACTGAAAGAACCACTCGCAAATGTGATAGATATTGGATTGCCTCCTAAATTTGATAAAAATTCTCGAATTGATGCTTCGTTTAAACCTTTCAGAAAATGGGACTTTAAAAAAATTGTAGTACCACCCAATTCTGCAAGAGAAAATTCTACTTTTTACTTATCAGAATTGAAAAAACTTGAAGCAAGAAATCAAAAAGAAACAGGCATTGAGTTCATTATTAATGATCAAAATTCTTATGATGACTTTATATCTATTTTGAATGACTTTGATAAATTTGATCAACAGCATTATAGCATAGATTTAGATAAAACAGGACATTTATTTGCAATGGTAGATTACAAAGATCCTAATAAAATCGCTGTAGATGATAATTTACTAGATAATGACACCCTATTTTCTGGATTCTATGAACCTACTTTTTTTGAAGATCAAACCTACTATTTAGCGCAACTTCCTAAAAACGCTTTCTACCTCATTTTTGGGTATCTATTTCTGTTGCAGATTTCGGTGTTGAGCTTGGTAAGGAAATCTATTTGAAATGAAAAAACTCCAAAAAATATATTATGTTCCTGGAATGATTAGTTTGCTATTGATTCCGATGGTTTTTTGGCATTTCGGAAGGCAAAGAATTCAACCGAAACAATTTGGAATGGATTTGGGAATTCCTGCAAAACATATTCATTCCAATAAATGTAAAACTACTAAAACCTGCTTTGAATCATTCAGAAATTGGAACTACAAAAAAATAGAAGTACCGCCAAATTCCGCCAAACAAAATATTGATTTTTATGTTACAGAACTTAAAAAATTACAAGCAAAAAATCAAAAAGAAACTGGAATTGAATTTGTAATTAATGACCAAAATTCTTACCAAGATTTTATTACTTTAATAGATGCTATGAAACTTGCAAAGCAAGAAAATTATGGAGTTGATATGGAAAAAACAGGACATTTTTTTGCTGTTCATTAATATAAAGATCCAAATAAAATTGAAAAAGAGTATGAACAATTCTATGGAAATTGTGTAGTCTATGTTCAAACTTCAGAAATTGATTATTTAAAAGGATATCAGAAATTTCAGTATCAACTTTCACAACTCCCGAAAAACGCTTTCTACCTCATTTTCGGGTATCTTTTTCTGTTGCAGATTTCGGTATTGAGTTTGGTAAGGAAATTTATTTAACTACGAAATTCACCAAAAAAACACAAACTTCACAAACATATAATGTCCTTTGTGAAAACCTTGTGTCTTTGTGTTAAAAAAATCACGCAAAATTCCTTAAATTTGCATCTTTACAACCAAAATATGACTTCACAACAGATACGCCAACAATTTTTAGATTATTTTAAAAGTAAAGAACATCTTATCGTTCCTTCTGCACCAATTGTCCTAAAAGACGATCCTACTCTGATGTTTTCCAACTCGGGAATGACGCAGTTTAAGGATTATTTCTTAGGTTACAAAACGCCAAAAGCACCAAGAATTGCAGACACGCAAAAATGTTTGCGCGTTTCTGGTAAACACAACGATTTAGACGATGTTGGTCGAGATACCTATCATCACACAATGTTCGAAATGCTTGGAAATTGGAGTTTTGGTGATTATTTCAAAAAAGAAGCCATCGATTTTGCTTGGGAATTGTTGACGGAAGTCTATAAAATCCCGAAAGAAAATTTGTACGTTACGATTTTTGAAGGCGACGAAAAAGAACAACTGGAACGAGACCAAGATGCTTACAATTTTTGGAAATCTCACATTTCCGAAGACCGAATTATCAACGGGAACAAGAAAGATAATTTTTGGGAAATGGGCGAATCTGGACCTTGTGGTCCGTGTTCGGAAATTCACGTAGATTTGCGTACCGACGAAGAAAAAGCCCAAGTTTCCGGACTCGATTTGGTGAATAATGACCATCCTCAAGTCGTAGAAATTTGGAATTTGGTTTTTATGCAATTCAACAGAAAAGCAGATGGCTCGCTGGAAAATTTGCCTGCAAAACACATAGATACAGGAATGGGATTTGAGCGTTTGTGTATGGCTCTTCAACATAAAAAATCCAATTACGATACTGATGTTTTCACGCCTTTGATTGCTAAAGTAGAAGAACTTTCGGGCAAAAAATACACCGGAATTCTTGAAAACGAAAAAGATATCGCGATTCGTGTAGTTGTAGATCATATAAGAGCCGTTGCTTTTGCGATTGCAGACGGACAATTGCCTTCAAACGGAGGTGCAGGTTATGTAATTCGTAGAATTTTGCGACGCGCAATTTCGTATGCGTACCGATTTTTGGATATGAAAGAACCTTTCCTTTTTGAATTGGTTTCGGTGTTGAAAAATCAAATGGGCGCATTCTTCCCTGAAATCGTGAAACAAGAAAAATTGGTAACCGAAGTTATAAAAGAAGAGGAACATTCGTTCTTGAGAACAATTGAACACGGTTTGAAACGCATCGATCTCATTATTTCTGAAAGCATCGCAAAAAACGAAAAAACCTTGCCCGGAATTGAAGTTTTTGAATTGTATGATACTTACGGATTTCCTGCAGATTTATCGAGGATTATTGCTGAAGAAAAAGGTTTGACTGTAGATGAAAAAGGTTTTGATGACGAAATGGAAAAACAAAAACAGCGTTCCAAAAAATCGTCTGCTCAGAAAGTCTATGATTGGGTAATCGTTTCAGAAAAACCGGAGAATTTTGTTGGTTACGACAAAACTGAAAACGAAGTTTACATCACAAGATACCGAAAAGTAGAAAACAAAGATGGTGAATTTTACCAAATTGTGTTAGACGAAACTCCGTTTTATCCTGAAGGTGGTGGTCAAATCGGGGATTCTGGAATTTTGGAATCTACTTCAGTAAAATTGGAAGTTCTGGAAACCAAAAAAGAAAATAACCTCATTATTTCTTTAATTAAAAATTTGCCTCAAAATATTTCTGAAAAATTGGTAGCCAAAGTTTCTACCGACCGCATAAATACACAAGCAAATCATTCTGCAACACACTTGTTGCACGAGGCTTTGCGTGATGTTTTAGGGACACATGTAGAACAAAAAGGCTCTTTTGTAGGTCCTGATTATTTACGTTTTGATTTTTCACATTTTTCTAAAATTAATGAAGAAGAATTGGCGTTGGTAGAAGAAAAAGTGAATGCCAAAATCAAAGAAAATATCACTTTGCAGGAATTTAGAAATATCCCGATAAAAGAAGCCTTAGAAAAAGGAGCAATGGCACTTTTTGGTGAAAAATATGGTGATAATGTTCGTATGATTCAGTTTGGGACTTCACGAGAATTGTGTGGTGGAACGCACGTGAAAAACACAGGCGAAATCGGACATTTTAAAATACAGACCGAAACTTCTTCCGCAGCTGGAATCCGAAGAATAGAAGCAATTTCTGGCGATAAAGCCAATGAATATTACCAAAATCTAGAACAACAAATGAAAGAAATTTCAACTTTGTTGAAATCTAAAGATTTGGCAAAACAAGTTCAGAAATTAATGGATGAAAATGCATTTTTAAAATCTGAAATCGAAACTTTGAAAAAAGAAAAAGCAAAAGGCGAAATCGGTGATTGGAAAAACGCTTTCGAACAAAAAGGCGAAAAACAATTGTTGGTGAAACGCACTTCTTTGGACGCTGGTTCGGTGAAAGATTTGGTGTTTCAACTAAAAAAAGAAATCCCAAATTCTGTTATCGTCATCATTTCTGATGCCGATGAAAAACCAATGATTACAGTTGGAGTTTCTGCAGATTTAGAAACAAAATACCACGCTGGAAACATTGTGAAAGAACTCGCAAAAGAAATTCAAGGTGGTGGTGGTGGAAATCCGGGTTTTGCAACTGCAGGTGGAAAAAACTTGGCAGGAATTGAAAACGCGGTGAAAAAAGCAATGGATTTGTAGTAATTGAGTAGCGAGAAATTGAGTTTTTGAGTGAAAATTGTTTCTCTCAGATTACACAGAAATAATCAGTTAACTTTTTTCTGTATTAAATTTTTTGAAGAACATACAATTGAGTTTATATTGGTAAAAAAAATCAAAATATTTGGACCTGCAAAATCAATTATTAATAAAGGTTGATTTTGGGTTCCCCTCTTTCAGAGGGGTGTCAAAATCTCTGATTTTGACGGGGTGTTAAAAAGATAAAAGGCAATGTGGTAAAAAATGGTGCTTTTTTAAATGAAAAAATAGTTATAAATTT
>CALFIE010000017.1 GCA_937876095.1 uncultured Flavobacteriales bacterium
ACAAAATAACGACGATTAAGTTTGTATATAAACTCATTGAAATATAATTGAAGATATTTTCTTTTGCAAATTTTTAATAATTTTGCAAAAATTATAGCCCAATTTGGCGAATAAAAAATAAACTATTTTAATCCCCTATAAATGAGAAAAATAAAATTTTCATTAATTATCTTGTTTGCAAATTTTTATTTACAGGCGCAAAACATTAAAGTATATTTCAACCAGTCAGTTGATAATTCAGTTTCTCCAATTACTGATGCACAGACTTCAGCAAATTTAGATGATACAATATGTTCACTTATCGATTCTGCCATCATTTCGCTTGACATTGCTGTTTGGGATAATGGAAGTTCAAAAATTGTTACTGCATTGAATAATGCATACAACAGAGGAGTTCAGGTTCGTTATATTTCTTCTACAAACAGTTCAAATTCGGCTTTGTCTGGTTTAAATTCTAATATTCCTATACTAAAAAGAAATGCAACCTTGAGTAGTCATGTAATGCATAACAAATTTATTATTATTGATAATCAAAAACTACTTACAGGTTCTATGAATTTTGGAACAGGAAGCATGTTTGATGATTATAATAACATAGTTATTATTACTGATACAGGACTTGCTCAAAACTATACAATAGAGTTTAATGAAATGTGGGGCTCTACTGGTTCATTACCCAATACATCCAATAGTAAATTTGGTCCCGACAAAACAGATAACACTACTCATAATTTTACAGTAAGCGGAACAAATATTGAATCTTATTTTTCCCCAACAGATAATACCACAAGTAAAATTGTGAATGCTATTAACACGGCTGATTATACACTTGATATTGCAATGTTTACATTTATCAATAATGACATTGGTGATGCTGTTATTGCTGCAAAAAATCGAGGCGTTAATGTAAGATGCATAATAGAAAATATCAATTATTTTGGTTCAGAATACAATTCTTTGGTGAGCAATGGTATTAATGTTTTGTCACATAGCAATCTACCGAACGATTTACATCATAAATATTGTATAATTGATGCCGCAAAAGCTGATTCTGATCCGATAGTAGTTACAGGTTCACACAATTGGACAAATTCTGCAGAGGATGATTATGATGAAAACACTCTAATAATACATGATTCGATTGTTGCAAATCAGTATTGGGAAGAGTTTTCAAAACGATTTGCCGAGTCTGGTGCTTTGGGAGTTAGCGATATAACGAATGTTAGTAATCATAAGTTTTTTCCAAATCCATTTTCTACAACTACAACATTACAAACATACAATTTTTTAAACAACGCAACCTTGACAGTTTACAATGTATGCGGACAAGAAATAAAACAAATAAAAAATATTTCTGGGAAAACAATTATATTACAACGGGACAATTTACCAATCGGACAATATTTTATTCGGCTAACAGAAGGGAATAAACTCAGCGAAGTATTCAAATTAGTAATCACTGACTGACCTGCAAGTGCGGATACAAAGGAACTGGCTATAACAGCACCTACACGAAATTGGCGGTTCAGTGGTATAATGAAGTTTTGTGCATCGTGTCATGTTATGCAGTGGTAGACAGTTTAGTGCTTCTAAATCGCAAACTTCTTGTAGCTGCAAAACATTGAATGTAAGTGTCTCAAAAATCTGTGTAAATAATTGAAAGTGTATGAATTCGAATAAATTACTAAATGAAATTATTGAAAATACAAACTCCTATATAACAACTGCCGAAAAATTAAAATCAAAAAATGAATCTGAATTAAATTGGAAAGAGAATTCAGAATCTTGGAGTATTCTTGAATGTTTGGAACACCTAAATCTTTATGGTAATTTTTATCTTCCTGAAATTCAAAATGCAATAAATAATTCAAAATTACCTTCTGAAATTGAATTTAAAAGTGGAATTTTGGGAAATTACTTTGTAAAAAGTATGTTGCCGAAAGAAAAACTGAATAAGATGAAAACTGCAAAAGATAAAAATCCAAATAATTCGAATTTGAATAAAAAAACAATTGAAACTTTTATTAATCAGCAAACTAAATTTATAGTATTACTAGAAAAAGCAAAAACTGTGAATTTAAACAAAGCAAAAACTAAAATTTCAGTTTCCAATTTAATTAAATTAAAACTTGGCGATACCTTTAGGTTTTTAAATAATCACACATTTAGACACTTAAAACAAATAGAAAGAATTGAAAACGCCTACAGATAACATCGGTCTCTCAAAAGCGGGGTTGAAGTTCTCTTACGTTGCACTTTTTGTATTTTTTAGCCTCAAAAACCATTTTCGTTTTTAAATTTTTAGTAATTTTACAAAAATGAAAATGGTTTTTGCTAAATTTTGTGTTTATAGAAATTTTTGTAATTCTTAGCCCCGCAAATCGCAAAGCCTTTTTCCGTAGGTCTGTCTTATGTGATATTCTAAACTGTTGAAGTAGAATATCTATCACAACTAAACTGAAAAGAAAATGAAACAAAAATTACACTTTACGCTACTGCTAACATTGAGTTTTTCAATATCATTTGCACAAAAATTAATCGTAAAACAAAAAGCTTTTGAAGTAGAAATGTATAACCAATTTCCACTTCAAAAAAATTCACTTACAATAAATCAAAAGCTTCCTTACCCGATAATATTCATTCACGGAATAAATTCAAAATCAAGTATTTGGACAGATTTAGGAACTCAATTGACTAATGAAGGTTTAAGTTTTGGTGGAAGAATTGATTTTTGCCTAAATCAAGACGGTAATAATCTTCTTTCAAACAAAAATTTATATCCAACTTCTGGAGCTGACATTGCTTTATATACTGACTATAATACAGATCTAACTGTTGCAGATTTCTACTTTTTAAATTTTGATATTGATAATTTTGGAAGACAACCGAGTGATGCAAACTTTACTGACGTTTTAAGTAATGAAGCCGCAATTGCAAAACAAGGTGCAGCTATTAAATATGCTATTGAAATTGTTATGCAGAAAACTGGTAGAGATAAAGTTATTTTAATGGGACATAGTATGGGTGGTTTAGCAATAAGAGAATACCTGCAAAACCCAACAAATTGGCAACCTGATGGTAACCATCACGTTGCAAAACTTATAACAACTGGAACTCCACACGGAGGTTATACAGGAACAAACGCAGGAATAATTACAGGAATTGACTCTAAAGCTGAAGCATATAGAGATTTAAGAAAAGAATATTCTAACGGTAACAGCGGCGTACTTTTATTTGGTGGAATAGAAAATTCTTCAACAATTGGAACTAATTTCTATAACAATGACATAAATTGTAATTCTATTAACAATGATAATACTTTAATCACTGGCTTAAACCAAAAAAGTTTAGAAACAAATTTGGATTACGCATATATTGTTGGTGTTTGTACAAACTGCTTTTTACTTCAAGGAACAGTTGAAGGAGACGGTATTGTACGAAGTGTAAATGCAAATCTTAGTAATTTTTATACTTTTCCAACTCCTAAAAATGAATTTATTTACACAGCATCTGCAAATAGTACTTTTATCGGTTTACATTCAGATTTGCCACAAGCAATTCCAGTAAATATGCAAGCACTTGATGAACCAAATGAATATTCATTAGGATATAACATTGAATTTAACCAAGAATATAAAGGATTTATAACTCAACAACCAGTTAATGGTCATCCTTTTGACTACGATTATTATAAATTCACTATGCCAAGTAATGGAATATTTAATATTTCAATCAATAATTCTTTTTCAAACGATTTAATTTTCAGAATAGTTGATGCTAGTTTAAACCAAATTTACACAAATACAGTTACTCCTAACTCAACAAACCCATTTTCAACAGCATTAAATTCAGGAGAATATTATTTAGAGTTTTACGCTACTCCAACATCAACAAGTTATCAATTTCCTTATACATTTACTATTCAAAACACATTATCTATTGATGATAATTTGGTTGACAATACTTTCTCAATTTATCCAAATCCAACAAATTCAAAAGTAACAATCAGATCAGAAAATAAATTTGAGGAAGTAGAAATCTATAATGTTTTAGGTCAAAAAGTTTTATCTAGTAAAATATTAGATAATCACGAAATTGATATGAGTTTATTAACATCAGGAACTTATTTTCTTAAATTAAAAAGTAAAAATTTAATTAAAAAAGTGAAAATAATAAAACAATAAAATTTCAAAAATAAGTTGAAAGTTGTTACAAAGATTGACAACATTGAACATTCATATTTATCAAAATAAAGAACATCATATAACAGTGGTTATACGAGATTGCGAATTTTGTGGTAAATTCACGTTTTAACTTTCGCAAGAAATTTAGTAGTAACCGAAAATACTAACCAAAAAGAGTCAACCTATTTCAGGACAGGACACAACATCGGTTTTGCAATAAGCAGAGTTTAGTGAAAGTTGTATTTTTTGTGAAATTTATACACAAAAAACCATTTTCTTTTTGTTTTTTTTTAACTTTACAAAATAAAAAATTAACTATATTTCACTAAATTATTTTATTATGAAAAATATACGTACACTATTATTTACAATATTTATACTTGCTTGTCAGATAACAGTTTACAATGCCCAAACCGGAAAAATTAATTTTTCTGTAAAAAATTCTATAACAGGAATTGGGGAAAAAGCAAAAATTATTATAACTAATTCAGAAAATAATAAAAAGATAGAAACAAATGAATATGGTTTTTCTGAACAGGAATTACCTATTGGTAACTACGACATAACAATTTCTTCAAAGGGCTACATTACTCAAAATTCTCATTATAACATAGAAGCCTTTAAAAATCTTAACATTATAGTATCCTTAGATCCAGAGATTTACCCTACTTTAAAAATCATTAAAGGGAAAGCTATTATAAGTGGATTTATTACTGATGCTAAGACAAATCTTGCATTAGTCAATGCTACAATTGAAGCAACCACACAAAACATAAAAACAAAGACTGATGAAAAAGGATATTTTGAATTGTTATCTCCCATATACACTCAAAAAAATGCAGAAATTAACGATATAAAAAGAATTAGTATCAAAATATCAAAAGCTGGTTATGGATTTTTAATCTATAATGATTTACCTCTTTATGAAGACAATTTAATTTTAAAACTAAGTCTTAAAAAAGGAGCTGGAAATGATTTGTTAAATTACAAGCATAAGCTAACAGAAAAAAACGATGAACGAGATGAAATAGTTGAAAGTAATCCGCAAATAAATACAGAGGGAAATGATTTCAAATTAAGTACAAATTCTTGCTCCCCTCCTTCAGTTATCCGTCTTTTTCGTGGCGCAAATAATGGTCCTTGTACATCTTGTTTAGGTTGTACTGAAATTGAACAAATGAGTTTGGAACAATATGTTAGAACTGGATTAGATGACGAATGGATAGCTTATTGGCAAGACCAATCACTTTTGGCAGGTGCAGTTGCATATAGGACTTATGGTGCATGGAATGTATTACATCCGTATGGAACAAATTATGACATAGTAGCTTATCCTTGTAGACAACACTGGGACGGAAATACATCCTATGCTTTTACAATTAACGCTACAAATTCTACAGTAAATGAAGTTTTGTTAAATAGCTCAAACGCAATTGCATTTAGTGAGTATGCTGCTGAAACTAATAATTTTGGATGTGGAGATTGCTTTTCTGGTCAAGGTACATGGCCCTGTATTTCTGACAATGTATGTTGTGGAAAAACACCAGCAGGACATGGACGTGGAATGTGTCAATGGGGTTCACATCGCTGGGCTCAACAATCACAGACTTATACATGGATATTAGACCATTACTATAATCCTGGTGGTTATTTTAGATGTACTAATTTACCTGGTTCATTCAGTCTGACACTTACTCCTGAGTGTAACGGTACAACAAGCCAGATAAGATTAAACTGGACAGCTTCTGCCAATGCCGCAACTTACGATGTGTATCGCAACGGTACTTTGTATTTAAGTGGAATCACAGGAACGCAATTTATTAATACGGCTGTAACTACTGGTACTTCGTACACTTATTATGTAAAAGCAATCAATACAGCTGGTGAAACAAATAATTCCAACGGAACACTTTCGGCAACAGCACCAAACTGTTCTGGTAGCCTTAGTTGCGCTGAAGCAATTGTAATTGACACAAACAATCCATTTGATATAAAAGTCTTCCCTAATCCATCATCAGGTGAATATTTTTTAACTGCAACAAATATTCTTAATAAAGAAATTTCAATTGAAATTTTAAACATATTAGGTCAACAGTTGTATTACACGAAGAAAAAAGCTTTATCAAATAATTTCAACCAAACATTAAACATTAAAAATTCTGCAACCGGAGTTTATTTAATGAAAATTACAATAGACAAAAATTCATACACAAAGCAACTCATAAAACAATGATAAAAGAGAAGAAACACTGGCTTTGGTGTTATTGAGACAGGAGCTTTTTGTAGTTATCTTCATCTTTAGTTTTTCAATTGAGCTTCAGCACTAAGTAAACGATTTTTAAATTCACCAACAACGCAAATACATTTTCGTTGGCAGGAAATTTATGCGAAACAAAAATTACTTTAATAAACAACTTAAAATAGAAATGAAGAAAATTTACTTTTTACTATTGACAATTATAACTTTGAATGTATTTTCTCAAAACTTAACTTTAGACACAAGTTTTGGAAATAATGGTATTTTTTTAATGAATGAAAACTCAAAATTATGGGATGTTTCAAATATTATTGAGAATGCAGATGGTTCAATAATTTTATCTACCGCAAGAATTAATGGGACAAATCCTGTGGAAAATGTTGTTTTGAAATTAAATGCAAATGGAACTATTGATACAAGTTTTGGAACAAATGGTTATCAAGTAATTAATGTAAGTGTTGATAACGGATTGGCAATAAAAAAACAAACTGATGGAAAATTGATTTTATTTGGCGGAGATAATAATGCTAAAATCATTAGACTTTTACCAAACGGTCTACTAGATTCTAATTTTGGGATTAACAGTGAAGTTATTTTAAATGGTGTAAGAGCCAATAATAACTATGCAGGAAATACTATTATTTTTCAAAATGATAAAATATTACTTTTAGGACGAATGAATTTTTCTAATGATGGAGTAATTACTAGATTTAATAATGACGGAACTATTGATACTACATTTGGTGTTAATGGTTTTATTAACAACATAAATTCAAGACATATATTTTTAGACAGCATAGGTAATATTGTAGGAATTTCTGGTAACAGCAACGTTTATAAAATAGAAAAATTTGATAGTATGGGACAAATTATAAATTCATTCGGTACAAATGGTGTTTTACAAGTAGATATTCCTTTTGCTTTTGACGAAGTTCTTTTTGCATATATGGATAATCAAAATAAAATTTTAGTTAGTTCAGCTGGAAATAATGATGCTAATTCTGTATTTAGAATTAGTTCAGACGGAACAATTGATACAACATTTACCTATAATTTTAATCTTTTTAATCATGGAATTGCCGCATTTCAACAAAATGGTACAAGTTATTATTTGGGAGGCGCAAAAATTTATACTAATGGAGACTTAAATTTATTTTTATCAAAAATTAATGATTCCGGAAGTGTCGATACAACTTTTAATAGTACTGGATATTATTTAGAAAGTAATTCAAATATTAAAAGTGCTCAAAGAATAATTTTTAATACAAATAATATTTTAGTTTCAGGTCAATATGACGATGGTACAAATAAAAAAGTCTTTGTAGCTAAGTATAAATCTAACACTTTATCAACACAAGAAATTGAAAAAGCAAAATTAGTTCATATAGAAAATCCAGTTTCTTCTCATTTAATTTATTCAACAAAAGATAATATTGAACAAATTTCATTATTTTCATTAGATGGTAAAGTAATAAAAACCATTTATGAAAACAATTCAGACGTTTCAGACTTGAATCCAGGTATTTATATTGCTGAAGTAAAATTAAAAAATGGGAAAAGTATAATTACTAAATTATTAAAAAAATAAAAAATACTTCCAACAAGGTTTAGCCAAAACTTGGGGCAAAATTGCAAATCTCAATATTTGGAATTAGCTTCGCTGAATCTTCTATTTCTATAGAACATTGTTGTAAATTTGAACATTCGTATTTCAAAATTCCCACTTTCGCAAAGATATTTTCCGTTGAAGTAAAGTTTGCGGAATCACTTAGACAGGAAAAAATAGGAAGATAACAACTAAATTTCATTTTTGAAATTATGAAAACAATAACTATTATATTGTTCACAATATTTGGATTAACTGCTAATGCACAATTAGTACAAAAATCATTTCACTATATTACAAGTAGTCAACCTACTGCTATTTGTAATATAGAAAAGCAATTAGTTTTGCAATTTTTCACCAAAGACACTGTAATTGTAGAGAATTGGTTAACCAAAAAATGTAGCCCTAATTCATTTAATGAATATAATGTTTATTCGTCTAAAAAACATTCCTATAAATTTATAGATAAGAATATCATTCGGATAGACAATTTTGTAGAATTTGGAAATTTTCTAATTCAAGAAAAAAGAATTGTAGGCTTAAAAGAGGAAATATCTGGTAAAGAAAGAGATATTAGAGAAATAAATTTTGATGAATTTGATTATAATTCTTTGATCCCCCTTCCTACAAATATTAAAAAATCAAAAATTGAGAAAGAAAAATCAAAAATTTCTAAAGAAGTTCCACCAAATGGAACATTTACATTTACAGTTAAAGATTTTGAAGCCAGTAAAACAGGAAAATGGAAAGTTATAATTAAAGGGAATAAAGCAACTATTTATAGTTTGGGACAAGAAATTTGGGACACAACTGCTAGAAAAGGAGAAATCATTTCTAAAACAAATATCATAAAATATAAAAACAAGTGGATTTCGGTAAAAGACGACGAATTAGATAAAAATTTTGAAGTAATAAACGGAGGTCAATTTGAAACTTGGGACTTTAAGAATAAAGTAATCGGGACTTTCTAAATAGCAAAACCTACCACCAAAATGGTTGCCAAAAAATACTGCAAAATACAAGACTGAATCTATGATTTCTATTGAACATTGTGTAGAATATAAACACAAAGAGCTTCTACCCGACTTCAAAAACAGTACAAAAACTTACAATCAAAAAAAATCACTAAATTAGTCTTACGAAATAGTACAATAAAATGTCAACTATTTCAGATTAATACAAAACTAAAAAATTGTAAAAAAATGAACAAAAAACTAGTTCTCATTCCGCTATTGATCGTAGGATTAGCACAAAGTTGCAAAGAAAATAAACCAACAGAAACGGTGACTTCAACCGAAGAAAAAGTGGTAGATATTGCCACTGCAAAACCTGCAGACACCACAACTACAACTACAGAAAAAACAGCCAAAACTAATGACGAAATTATAAAAAGTTCGGCAAAAGGTAAAAATGGTGATGTTCTAGACCTCTCATACAACACAACCAAAGGTACTGCAACTGCAGTGTTAAAAGGTGAAACCATAGAATTGAAACAAGAAATTACGGGTTCTGGTACACTCTATAGCAATGAACACTACGAATTGGCAGAACACCAAGGAAAATTAACTCTTTCTAAAGATGATAAAATTATTTTTGAAAATTAATTCAAATTTTGATGAAAAAATCGCTATTCATAATTGGTTTCTGTGTATTGTTTGCATTGCAATCTTGTAACAACGCTTCTGTTAAGAAAAAAACAGATACTATCATTACCAATTCCGCAAAATCAGAAGCAATTCCTTATAGTGTTGCACAAAATTATTTTGTGAAAAACACCTACAAAAACACAGAAATTCAAGCTCTGAAAATCACTTCTCAGCAAGATTTTGACACCTATTTTGGTGCTGCAACTACCATGAGCGAAAACGGAAAAGCAACCCCAATCAATTGGGAAAAAAGTAATGTAATTGCGGTAATTGTACCAGAAACCAATCTGTCAACAGTACTTTCTGCAGTAAATTTATCACAAAAAAATAAAACAATTGTACTGAATTACCAAATAACAGAAGGTGCAAAACAAACATTCACAACCAAACCAATCCTACTTTTGGTAATTGATAAAAAATGGAATGGTGAAGTTATTTTAGAGAAATAATTTCCAATTTTTAAAACAAAAAAAGCGAAGTCATATTTGAACTTCGCTTTTTTTATTTCAATATATTATTAGGAAAGAGCTTCTACATCTTTAGATTGGTATTCTTGCACCACTTCTATTGCATTTGAAATCACATCACTCAAAGCAGTAATGAAAGTGCCTTCTTCAGCCAAACTCATGGCGTGTTTCAGCGCATCAATTTCCATTGGAATACATTCGTAGGTAGTCGCTTTTCCTGAAGATTTAATTCCGTCTATTACCAAACCGTTGATTTCTTCTTCGGTTCTTCCGCGCAAATGTTTTTCATTTCTAATAATGATATAATCAAACATTCTACCTGCAATTTTACCACATTCACGTATGTCTTCATCTCGCCGATCTCCTACTCCCGAAATGATGCCAATTTTTTTGGTAGATTCTACATTTTTCAGATAATCTTCAATTGCTTCATAACCTGCAGGATTGTGCGCAAAGTCGATCATCACTTTGAATTTTTTGAAATTAAATACATTTAATCTACCCGGAACCAATTCAGGATTTGGGATAAAGGTTTTCAGCGCCATTGCAATATCTTCAATATCAAAACCATACAGATAACAAGCCAAAGTTGCTGCCAAAACATTGGAAATCATAAATTTAGCTTTTCCATCCATCGTAATTGGGATGTTTTTCACCTTTTCTACTCGGATTTTCCAATCCCCTTTTTTTATGGTAACATAACCTTCCTCATATACACAAGTAACTTTGCCTTCTTTTGCCATTTTTCTGATGTGCGGATTTTTTTCATCCATACTAAAAATAGCTACTTTGCTTTGGATTTCTGGCATTAGTTTCATAGAATATTCATCGTCTGCATTCATTACAGACCAACCATCTTTTTTCACGCTGTCTAGAACTACTCGTTTTACACGGGTGAGATCTTTCAGATTATGAATATCACTCAATCCGAGGTGATCTTCTTTAATATTGGTAAGAACTCCAATATCACATTGTCCGAAACCTAAACCAGCACGCAAAATTCCACCTCTTGCAGTTTCTAAAACGGCAAATTCTACGGTAGGATCTTTCAAAATAAATTCTGCAGAAATCGGACCAGTCGTATCACCTTTTGTGAGCATCGTATTTTGGATGTAAATTCCATCAGAAGTGGTGAAACCGACTCTGTAACCGTTATTTTTAACAATATGAGAAATCAAACGAGTGGTCGTGGTTTTTCCGTTGGTTCCAGTTACTGCTATGATTGGAATTAGGAATTCTTTTCCTTGCGGATAGAGCATATCTACTACAGGTGCAGCTACATTTCTTGGTAAACCATCACTTGGAGCAAGATGCATTCTGAAACCAGGAGCTGCATTAACTTCCAAAATCGCACCACCACTTTGTTTCAGTGGTTGAGTAAGATTTTCTGCCATAATATCGATTCCACAAACATCTAGACCAATAATTCTGGAAATTCTTTCGGCCATTACGACATTTTCTGGGTGCACCATTTCGGTAACATCTATAGAGGTACCACCAGTAGAAAGATTGGCGGTTGATTTCAGATACACAATTTCACCTTTTTGAGGAACGGTTTCTAGCGTATAATTTAATTTTTCTAATAATTCAGAAGTGTCTTTGTCTACAGAGATTTCGGTGAGCACATTTTCGTGTCCATAACCACGTCTTGGATCCAGATTTTCTTTATCTATCAATTCCTGTATGGTCAATTTTCCGTCTCCAATTACATTGGCAGGAACTCGTCTTGCAGCAGCAACTAATTTATGATTAATGACCAACAATCTGAAATCATAACCAGTAATATATTTTTCTACGATGACTTTTCTGGAATATTTTTGCGCGTGTTCAAGACCAATTACTGCAGCATCCCAATCATTTACATTGATGGAGGAACCTTTCCCGTGATTACCATCTAAAGGTTTTATAACAACAGGATAACCAATTTTTCTGATGATTTTTTCCAAATCTTCTACATCTACCGCAATATCACCACTCGGAACTGGTATTGCAGCATCTTCTAGCATATTTTTGGTCATTTCTTTATTGCAAGCAATATCTACAGCTATACTACCTGTGTTTCCGGTTATTGTTGCCTGAAATCGTTTCTGATTTTTGCCATAACCTAATTGTACCAAAGAATTTCTACCTAATCTAATCCACGGAATATTTCTAGAAACCGCTTCTTCTACAATACTTCCGGTAGAAGGTCCCAATCTTTCTCGTTCTCGGATTTCTTTTAGGGTGTGTATACACACTTTCATATCGTAATCGATTCCATCTATCAAACATTGGGCAATTTTCACGGATTCTTCCGCAGCAAAAAGACCTGCTTTTTCTTCTACATAACTGAAAACCACATTGTAAACTCCTGGAGTTTTGGTTTCTCGTGTTCTACCGAAACCTGTATCCATTCCTGCTAAAGTTTGTATTTCTAGGGCAATATGTTCAATCACATGTCCCATCCAAGTTCCCATTTCCACCCTTTTGAAAAAACCACCTTCTGCTCCTTCAGAACAGCGATGTGAAATCATACTTGGCAACAATTGCTCTATCCTTTCTCTGAAACCCTCGATTTTATTGGTTGGTTTTTCTTCTAATTCCTCCAGATTCAGTCTCATCTGAATCAATTTTTTTCTTTTTACACTCCAAATATTTGGACCACGCAATGCTTGTAATTTTTCAATTTTCATGGGTTAAGAGATTTTCTATAAGCTAGTTAGACTATTTACCAAGTTTGGTATTTTTACAAATTTGATTTAAAATAAAGTTATTTATGCATATTTAAGATTTTTTTTTGATTAATAAAATAGAATTACCAAATAATTTCAATAAAGCATTTAGTTTTATCAATTTTAAATAAAATCAATTTCAGACTACTCTTTTTAAATATTTTTTTAAATTTGTTACCAATCAAAAACCTATAAAATAAAAGTCTTTTGTGAAAAGTTTGATGGACTTTTTTTGATGGTATTAAAAAATATTTTTGAATGAATCCAGTTGGAAAACTCATCATCATAGGTGGTGCCGTAAACAAAGGAAGTTTCACCGAGACCGATTTTGATAACAATGTAGAGAAAAATCTCAATTTTTTTGAAAAAGGAATTTTACGAAAACTCATAGACGAGAGTAAACTGAAAGAACAATCGGTCATAGAAATCATTCCTACTGCATCACAAATTCCACAAATTGTGGGTCCAGAATACAAAAAAGCATTTGAATTTTTGGGTGCAACCAATGTCAATATTTTAGAAATCAATACACGTGAACAAGCCAATTCCGACGAAATTTTCGAGAGAATTACCAAAGCAGATGTTGTGATGTTCACAGGTGGTGATCAACTTAGATTAACCTCTATTTTGGGAGGAACTAGAGTTCACGATGAAATTCTGAGAAAATACCAAGAAGAAGATTTCATCTATGCAGGTACTTCTGCAGGAGCAGCAGCTTCTTCTGAAAATATGATTTACCAAGGTAGCAGTCAAGAAGCGCTACTTAAAGGTGAAATAAAAACTACACAAGGTCTTGGTCTCATAGAAAATGTAATTGTTGACACTCATTTTGTACAACGTGGCAGAATTGGCAGACTTTTTCAGACGGTAGTAAACAATCCACGAACTTTAGGAATCGGTTTAGGTGAAGATACTGGATTGCTCATAAAACAAGATAAAATGATTGCAATTGGTTCTGGTTTGGTAATTTTGGTAGATGGTAGATTCATAAAAGATACCAATCTCACCAACATCAAACTTGGAGAACCCATTTCTATAGAAAATTTAGTAGTTCATGTAATGTCTATGAATGATATTTTTGACCTGAAAACCAAAGATTTAACCATAGATAAATCACACTACACTCCTATTTTGTCAGATGATGAATAAAAAATTCTAATATAAAAAAAACAAAATTTTGAAACCAAAACTTATTATACATGGTGGATTTCTATCAGAAAGTTCCCAATTCCATGAAACAAAATTAGACAAGCAAAATTCTTTGAAAGAAATCGCAAAAAAATCTTACGATTTTTTACAAAATCATACAGCTGAAGAAACCGTGGTTTTTGCTGTTGGTTTGTTAGAAGATAATAAGCTTTACAATGCAGGAACTGGCTCGCAAATTCAATCTGATGGAAAAATTAGAATGAGCGCTTCTCTAATGAACGGTGAAACACAGAAATTTTCTGGGGTCATCAATATAGAAAATGTGAAAAACCCAATTCAAGTTGCCAAAATTTTAATGAAAGAAGACGATCGTGTTCTTGGCGGAAATGGTGCCAAAAAATATGCAACCGAAAATGGTTTTGCTGATTTCTCTACCGAAATTCCGCAACGCAGAGCAGAATACGACGAAAAACTAAAAAACGGTGGAAAAGGTACTGTTGGTTGCGTTGCAATAGACCAAAATGGTAATTTGGCAGCCGCAACTTCTACTGGTGGAAAAGGTTTTGAATTGGTTGGTAGAATTTCTGATTCTGCAACAGTTGCTGGTAATTTTGCCAACCAACATTGTGCAGTAAGTTGCACTGGAGTTGGTGAAGATATTGTGAGCAATGCAACTGCTGCCAAAATTGTAACCAGAGTTTCCGATGGATTTTCTATAGAAAATGCTTTTGAAAAAACATTTGCCGAACTGAAAGAAATTGATGGTTTTACAGGTGCAATTGCCATTGATAAACATGGAAACATCTATCACCAAAACTCTTATCCTACGATGGTTTTTGCATGTTACGATGGAGAAAATTTGACGGTTTTTGAATAAAAGATTAAACCTAATAACATTTCAAAAGCTTACAAAATCCCCTAAAAATTCAAAGTAGCATTTTTTAACTAAAATTTATCATTTGATTATAGATTTTGGCACAGATTTTACAATAGATAGTACAAGTAAAATTTTATTAACCCAAAAAATTAAAAATTATGAAAAATAAATTAAACGGCTTATTAGCACTTTTAGGATTAGGCGCATTTGCGTACTGGAAATACAAAAACGCAACTCCAGAACAACAACAAGCAGTGAAAGATAAACTGAATACCGCGAAAGATAATCTGAACAAATTCGGGAACGAATTGAAATCTAAAGCCAATGATTTGGCAAGTCAAGCACAAGCAAAAGCTGATGAATTGAAGGATAAAGTAGATAGTTCTATATCACAAAACTAAAATTCTGCTAAAATATGACCAATCCGTTTCAAGAATTTGAAACGGATTTTTTTTGTGCAACAATCGCAAAAACATAAGGAACTCTATTGCCAAAAGGTGCAATTTGGTATTTCTTTGGTGCAATTTCTACGATCTGGTTGAAACAAGGATAGGGTGAATAATCATACTCATTAAACATTTGTATCTGCAAACCATTATTAATCAACGAATTAAGAACTTCTGATGTAGCATGATTCCAGGAAATTTCTTGTCCAGAAATATCTGCCGTTTTGTCAGCATACGTTCCAATTTGGTTTTCTATGATGGGATTTTCTTTGAAATAATTGTATTTCAGATGTGTAAAATCATCATCGAACATCCAAATAATGGGGTGAAATTCTACAAAACCGAGTTTTCCTTCAGGTTTCAAAAAATGTGAAATTACAGCTGCCCATTTTTGCAAATCAGGTAACCAACCAATAGTACCATAACTGGTGAAAACGACATCAAATTTTTGGTCAAGATGATTAGGCAAATCATAGATGTCAGATTCTATAAATTGCGTGTCGGTTCCTGCTTTTTTTGCCAAAATTTTGGCTTCAGAAATGGCAACATCAGAAAAATCTACACCCGTAACTTGCGCTCCCAATCTGGAAAGTGAAATGGAATCTTGCCCAAAATGACACTGCAAATGCAACACACTTTTGCCCGAAATATCGCCCAAAAGTTCTAATTCTATGGTATTTAGAGAAGTTTTGCCTTGCAAAAATTCATCTACAAAATAGAAATCAGAAGCGAGATGTGGAGCAACTTTGGCATTCCATAATTTTCGGTTGATGTCGAGGTAATTATCCATAATATGATGATGATTAATATGGTTCAAAAATACAATTTCGTTTTAATTTTAAAGTATGTCATTTTTAAATAAAACAATGAAGTTAAAAACAGTATTTTTGTCATTCTGAAAGAATCTCAACTCACTGATATTAAAAATAAAGATTCCTTCGGAATGACAAAATCCTGCTGATTATATTTTCGGTTATTCAATAAATATGGTTATTTATTTTTGAATTACTTCAACCTGGTTTTGATTTGGGAATCGCCAAATCCATAAATTCCATAGTTCTTTTGTACCTTTGCAAAAGTCTCTTCAAAATTTTGATTGCCTTGCCAAATTTTTTGTAATTCAGCATCGAAATTACCATTCCACAATTGCAAAATAGCGTTGCAAATTTCTTTTAAATAAGGAAAAACAATGGATTTTGAAAAAGAAAGTTCCTCCATTTTTACAGTATTATTTTCTGAGAAAGCCAACCAAAGTTGTTCAGAAAGTGCCAAATCATCATCTGAAATTATCCTTGCATTACTGAAATTGTTTCGCAAAGCTACATCAGAATCCGTAGCAAAACCTCTCCATTTGTTTTTTGTGTTTTCGGCAGGAAATACGATGTGTTTTTTGGTGTTTTTATTCAACTTTGATAACAAAAAACAAAAATTAACCTGACAAAAAACATCGTGCTCAAACCAAAAATAAACCAAAGATTCGTCTGGAATTTCCAGAATTTTTTGAAATTCTTGAATCACCTTTTCATAATAATTTGCATCAGAATCAGGAAAATTTTGATTGATGAAAATTTCTCTGCTTTCAAAAAAATCTTCAGATTGCAATGGTCCATCAATCAGACATTCTCGCCAAATGATGATTTCACCATCTAATTCTGAAGGAAATTTTGCGGCGAGACAATCACCATTGAGAATATGATAGGTTTTCACGATGAAAATTTTATGTTAACCACAAATCGAAGATTCCACGAAGTGAAAAGTAACAAAAGAAAAATCTTTTTTTAAGATATTCAAAAGCGGATAAAAGTAAAAAATCAGAGATTTTTTTACAAATTCTTTGGATTTCAAAATTTTAAGCCAAAAATTCAGTTAAAGAGATGGTTTTTTTCTCGCCACTTTCCAAATTTTTGATGGTAATCGTGCCATCTGCAATTTCTTGCTCCCCGAAAAACACCAAATTAGGAATTTGTTTTTTCTCGGCATACGTAAATTGTTTTTTCAGTTTGGCAGCTTCTGGATACAGTTCAGCCGAAATTTCTTTTTCACGCAGTTTTGCGATGATTTTTTGGGCTTCAATTGCTTCTTTATCACCATAATTGGCAAAAAGATAGGTCACCTTTTTTTCAGAATTTTCAGGGAATATATTCAGTTCTTCCATCACTAGATAAATTCGGTCGAGACCAAAAGAAATCCCAATTCCCGGAATATTTTTCACGCCAAAAACTTCGGTGAGGTTGTCGTATCTTCCACCACCACCAATAGAACCCATTTCAACATTTTGCGCCTTCACTTCGAAAATCGCACCTGTATAATAATCTAAACCTCGAGCTAAGGTAATATCAAAAACCAACTCGTTTTCAATCCCCAAATTTTTACAATTTTCTAACACAAATTCGAGTTCTTCTACTCCATTTTTACCAATTTCTATATTGGCAAAATTGGTTTTTAAAATAGATAATACTTCAGATTGTGGTTTATGATCAAAAAGGAAATCGAGTTTTGTAATGGCTGCTTCTGCAATATTTTTCTCGCGAAGTTCTTTTATCACGCCTTCTTTACCAATTTTATCTAATTTATCAAGAGCAACCGTGAAATCAATCAACTGGTCAGAAATATTTGCAAATTCTGCCAATCCCGACAAAATTTTACGATTGTTTATGTGGATTTTTGTAGAAATACCCAATTCTTTGAACGATTTCAAATACAACTGTACCAACTCTACTTCTTGCCACAAACTTTCGGAACCAACTACATCTGCATCACACTGATAAAACTCTCTGAAACGTCCTTTCTGTGGTCGATCTGCTCTCCAAACTGGTTGAATTTGGTAGCGTTTGAAAGGGAAAGTCATCGTACCATAATTCATAGCAACATATCGAGCAAAAGGAACAGTAAGATCGTAACGAAGGGCTTTCTCGGAGATTTTTTTGGTTAATGGTTGATAGTTTTCGGTTTTTAGTTCTTCTTGAGGAATTTTATCTAAATAATTTCCCGAATTCAAAATTTTGAAAATCAAACGATCTCCTTCTTCACCGTACTTTCCGGTTAAGGTTGATAAATTTTCGAAACTGGGTGTTTCCAAAGGTTGAAATCCGAAAAGTTCAAAATTTTTCTGTAAAATTTGGATGATGTATTTTCTGCGATACACTTCTGCTGCAGCAAAATCTCGAGTTCCTTTGGCTAAACTAGGCTTCATTTTATTTATAATTGATGATTGATAAATGATGTGCAAAAATACGGATAAAATTGTAGTACTTCCTATTTTTTTGAAACCGCAAAAGAAACAAAAGTAATAATAGAATTTAGCAATTCAAAAGAAAATAAAAGTAAGAAAATCTTTGATTTTCTTAAAACAACTTCAAAAATTGTTCTTTGTAACTTCCTGAAACTTCGATTTCGGTGCCGTCATTCAGAATTATTTCACCATTTTTGTGGTAAGATTTTACTTCATTGAAATTGATGATGTGAGAACGATGAACTCGAACCAAAGGAAATCCCAACAAATCATCGAAGTGTTTCAGAAATCGACAAACCATTTTTTTGGAACCATCTTTCAGATAAATTTGGGTAAAATTTCCGTCGGCTTGCAAACGTACGATTTCATCGATTTTTACAACATCAAATCCTTGTAAAGTGGGCAAAATAATCTGTTGTTTTTCAGGTTTCTGCTTCAAATTGTCGAGCAAAATTTTGTTGCGGTTGAACTCTTCTTTGGTTTCCAAATTTTCGGCAACTTTGTTCACTGCGACAATTAATTCCTGAATATCAATCGGTTTTAAAATGTAATAAGAAGCACTTAAATTAAGCGCTTTCAGCGAATATTCTGAAAAAGCGGTGATGAAAATCGTTTCGTAGGTGCAATGTTTTGTGGCTTCTAAAACATCGAAAGCGTTTCCAAATGGCATTTCTACATCTAGAAAAACGAGTTGCGGTTGCAGATTTTCTATAAGCGGAACTGCTTCTTTAATATTTTCTGCTTCTGCCAAAATTTCGACTTGCGGACAATATTTGGTTAGATAATTTCTGAGAACTTCCCTTGCAATTTTCTCGTCGTCTACAATGATGCTTTTTATTTTCATTTATTTTTCAGATTCTTTTTTAACACTAAGAGCACTAAGATTTTTCACAAAGAACACAAAGTTTAATTTTTGCATTTGTGAACTTTGTGCTTCACTTTGTGAACTTTGTGGTAATTTTCTTAAACACAAAGAACACAAATTTCTTTCACAAGGAACACAAAGTTTAATTTTTGTATTTGTGAACTTTGTGCTTCACTTTGTGAA
This sequence comes from uncultured Flavobacteriales bacterium, assembly GCA_937876095.1. Classification (GTDB taxonomy): domain Bacteria; phylum Bacteroidota; class Bacteroidia; order Flavobacteriales; family Weeksellaceae; genus CALFIE01. The sequence goes on from CALFIE010000017.1 coordinate 19,624, forward strand.
CTTTGTGGTAATTTTTTAAGACAAATCCATTTTCAAAACCACCAAAACTCCCGTTGCATTTTCTTTGTCTTGAACTTTGCAGACAATGTTTTTGCCATACAAATCATTGAGCAATTGTATGCGTTCTAGTGTGTTTTTCATTCCGCGTCCGTTTCTATTTTTTTGATGTTCAGTTTTTTGTTTTTTACTTTCTTCTATACCAATTCCGTTATCTTCGATTTGTACCACTATTTTTTTATCAAATTTTAGGAATTGTAATTTCAAAAATCCTTTTTCGGTTTTATATCGCAATCCGTGCCAAATTGCGTTCTCCAAAAACGGCTGAATCAGCATTCCCGGAATTTGCAAATTTTGCGAATTCAGGTTTTCATCAACCGAAATTTCATAATCAAATTTATCCGAAAATCGGCTTTTCTCAAGTGATAAATAATTTTTTAGCAATTCCAATTCTTCGTGAAAAGGGATGAAATCTTCTTTGGAATTCTCCATCACACCACGCATTAATTTTGAAAATTTGGTAAGATATTGGTTGGCTTCTAATTCATTATTTTGAGCGATAAATTGATTTACGGAATTCAAACTATTAAAAATAAAATGAGGATTCATTTCCCGACGAAGCGATTGCAGTTCTATTTTTTTGTTCTGATTTTTCAGTTTTTTTTGCGTGTACAATGCAAAAACGATGAAACCAACTGCCAACAAAAGTCCTGCTAACAACAGGTAATTGAAGAGATTTTTGCGCTTCATCAGTTGATCGTGCAGTGATTTTTCTTTCTCGAGTTGCGCAATTTTGTCTTCGGTTTCCTTCATAATGGTTTCATCTACCAAAGATTGATCTTTGCCCAAAACAACAGGTAATTTTTGTAAAAAATCTTTGTAAAGCACAATAGATTCAGACGTTTTATTTTCAGATTTATACAAAGAATCTAATTTCAGGACACTTTTTTGTGCTTCTAAAGTATGGCCTTTTTCTATAGCAATTTTATAGGCGTTTTGAAGTAAAAGTATGGCTTCGTTTTTATCATCGGATTTCAAATAAATATCTGCTAATTCTTGGATTTGAGCCACTTTTTCTTTGGTGTCTTTTTGCACAAAATCTTCTTTTATCAATTTTTCTTTGACTTCGATGGCTTTTTTGAAATTTTTGCTATCTACATACAAATCTGCAATTTGCTGATTGATTTCTACCGCTTGAACTGGTTGTTTTTCTTTAGAAATTTCATAGGCATTTTCCAGATTTTCTGTTGCTTTCGGAATGTTGTTTTGCTGAATTTGCACTTCTGCCATATTTTTGTAATCAGTAGCAAGTTCATCCTTTTTTTGACTAGAATTGATATCGATATTTTGCTGAATTGCTTTTTCTTTTTCTTCCAAATTTACGCTTCGCAATCTTGTAGCATCATTGCTATTCATTTTACCTTCCAGTTGCGAATATCCCAATTTAGACGCCGCTTCATAATTATTTGCTGCAGCAATTGGTTTGTTCAGTTTTTCTTGGGTTTGTGCTAATTTTCTGGTAGTTATAGCGATATTTTTATCATCATTTAATTTTGTGAATATCACTTTGGATTTTTGTAGGTATTCTTCACTTTTTGCATAGTTGGATTGATTAAAATACTGGGTTCCTAAATTCAAATATTCTAAAGCCAAATCAGCTTCATTGTTAGAACTCACCGCTTTTTTAATTTTTTTGTAGGATTTTTGCACTTGTTCTAGACGCAAAGAATCTTGTGACCATGCTGTATTGCAAAGCATGATCATAAAAAAACAAATGGATATTTTTTTCAACAATTTCATTACTACAAAGTAACATTTTATTTAAATAACAAAGAAAGAAATTCACCAAGTGAAAAGCCCAATTCACCAAGTTTGGAAATTTCGGGGAGTTTTTGCGGTTAATTTTACTTAAAATTTTAAATACAATATTATGAAAAAGCACTGGATTATTTGGATGTTGTTGTTCGCAAACTTCGTCTATTCACAAGAAATAAAAAAAGAAATCGAGGTGAAAAAAGTGACCGTCTATTTGCGTGGAGCCAAAGTTTTTGGTAGCAGTCAGGTAAATTTGCAAAAAGGCAAAAATTTGGTAAAAATTATTAATTTACCGAATGATTTAGACGAAAACACCTACAAAATCAATTTAGAAAAAAGCGTGACTTTGCTTTCGGTAACTCCTCAAAATAATTATTTGCAAGGAAATGATCGGTCAGAAAAAGAAAAATCTTTGGATGAAGAACGCAAGAAAATTCAGCGAGAGATTTCGCTTTTCGAAATACAATTAAAATCGTTGAATGGCGAACAAAGCATCATTAATAATAATCTTAAAATTGCCGAAAACAACAAAGTTACGCCACAAGAACAACTGGTAAAACTCACTCAATTCTACGCCAAAAGAATGTTGGAATTGGATAACACGATTTTTCTCATCAATGAAAAAAAATTGACTTTAGACGAGAAAATTGCCAAGATCAACCAACAGTTTGCAGAAGAACAAACCAATAAAAACACGAATAAAAAAGAACTTTTACTGGAAATTTATGCAGAAAATGCCACCAATTTTGATTTGGGAATCAGTTATGTGGTGCAAAATGCAGGTTGGGTTCCGTCGTATGATTTGCGTGCCGAAAACACCAAAAAACCTTTTGAAATTGTCTACAAAGGAAAAATTTACCAAAAAACAGGGCAAGATTGGAAGAATGTGAAACTCTACGTTTCTACGTATCACCCAAATTACAACCAAAATCGCCCTATTTTGCGACCACTTTATGTGAATGAATATGTTCAGAATGTATATAAAGACGAAACTCAAGGCTATCTCAAAAAAGAAAATGCCAAGATTGCTAATACGTATCAAATGATGGAGAAATCTGATGTTTCACAAATTCCGGTTGCAACGGTTTCAGACAGCCAAATGAATATTTTGTACGAACTAAATTACGAGCAAACCATCTTGAGCCAAGAAAAAGAGCAATTTGTAATTCTAGACAAAAAACAAGTGGAAGCAGATTACCAATATCACACCGTTCCGAAAATGAACGAAAACGTGTATCTCTTGGCAAAAGTGAAAAACTGGCAACAATTGGACTTGATTCCGGGTGAAGCAAATATTTATTTTGATGACAATTACATCGGGAAAACCAATATTAGCAGCAATTATGTGAACAATGAGTTCCCAATTTCTCTTGGAATAGATGAGAGAATTGTCGTAAAAAGATTGAAATTAGGAGACAAAAGCGATGAAAAACTGTTAAATTCCAACCGAAAACAAACCGAAACCTACCAAATTTCTATCAGAAATAACACCAAAGAAAATATCAACATAGAAATTTTGGATCAAATTCCACTCAGCGAAAACAATAAAATCACGGTGAAAACCATGGAAATTGGCGATGGAACTTACGATGAAAAAACAGGCGGAATCATCTGGAAAAGAAATCTCAACAGCGGAAGCAACGAGAAAATTACCTTCTCTTACGAAGTGAAATATCCAAAAGAAATGAACATCAATTATTATCAACGATAAAAAAACCAAAATTATGAATACCAAAATTGTATTAACCGGACTTGTAGCAAGCACAATTGTAGGATTTCAACTTTTTAGTAATGAAAAAAACAAATACGAAAAACGAAATTTTCTACCAAAAACCGAAATGAAATCTCCCATAGAAAAACCAATTTTAGATGGCGAAAATACCATACAAGTGGCGCTACTTCTGGACACCTCTAATTCTATGGACGGATTGATAGACCAAGCAAAATCTAGATTATGGAACATTGTAAATACACTAACCACACTGAAATACGACGGAAAATCTCCAAAAATTGAAATTTCACTCTATGAATATGGTAACGATGGAATTGATGACGAAAATTGGATCCGAAAAGTGACACCACTTACACAAGATTTGGATTTGATTTCCGAGAAATTATTCGCACTCAGAACCAATGGTGGAACCGAATATTGTGGAGCAGTAATAAAAGGTGCTGTTTCTCAGCTAGATTGGAACGCCAATTCCAAAAGTATGAAGTTAATTTATATTGCAGGAAACGAACCATTTAACCAAGAAGGAATTAACTACAAAGAAGCGATTGCAGATGCCAAAAAGAAAAATATTTATGTAAATACCATTTTCTGTGGCGGTAAAGAAGAAGGAATTTCTACTTTTTGGAAAGATGGCGCCGATTTAGGTGGCGGAAAATTCTTCAATATAGATTCTAACCGAAAAGTCATCTACATAGAAACACCTTATGATGTTCGGATTTCTGAGTGTAATGTTTCGCTAAACAAAACGTACATTGGTTACGGAAGCACAGGTTCTGCAAAAATGCGAGTACAAGCTGTACAAGATCAAAATGCAGAAGTGGTTTCTAAAGAAAATGCGGTAGAAAGAACCGTGTCTAAAGCAAGCAAATCTGCCTACAACAACGCAACTTGGGATTTGGTAGACAAAGCAGAAAGTGACAAAGATTTTGTAAAAAACATCAAAAAAGAAGATTTACCAACCGAATTGGAAGGCAAATCCAAAGATGAAATTGTACAAATTATCAACGAAAAATCTAAAAAACGCACCGAAGTACAAAAGGAAATCGCCGATCTTGCCATAAAAAGACAACAATACATAGATGCTGAAATGAAAAAACGTGGTTCTGCAGATGCAGACGATTTAGGAGCAGCCATCAAAAAATCGATAAAAGATTTAGCGAAAAGCAACGGCTATAGTTTTTAATTTATTTTTTATAACCACAAAAGTTACAAAAGACTGACTTATCTATTTTTAAATTTAAGAAATAAAAAAAATCTTTAAAAGAACACAAAATTTTGAAATCCAAAGGATTTCATATTGAAAATCTTTGATTTTCTGACTTTTATAACCTTTTGAACTTCTTAAATGTCATAATAACTTTTGTTACTTTTGTGGTTTAAAAACTGTTACTTACTTCCAAAAAGTACCAATTCTTCTACTCTAATCTCGGTAATATAGCGTTTTACGCCATCTTTATCGTCGTAAGTTCGGTAGACAATTTTACCTTCTACAGCAATTTCTTTACCTTTTGGTACATATTTTTGCATAATTTTTCCTTATAGAAAAGAGAAAGGGCTCCAGTGGAGCCCTTTTTTGTTATCGCACGTATGTTACGACATAGTTCCAAGGGCCACCAGTGTTTGACGCTGTGCCGCTCTCGGCATAAACTGCGGTGATTTTAAGATCACCATTAAGAGGAACAGGTTGAATGTTAGGCAAACTTGTCATTTGAACAAAGCCAGTTGTAGCTCCATTTGTTTTAACATCATCCGTTGCCGTAGACACTGTACCGCCATTGTTTGTTACTGTTAAAGTAACTGTGGCTGTTGTGCCAGCATTACTGGCTACACCAAGTTCTCGTACAATACTGATAATAGAAGCATCAGCAGGAAGCCAAGCTTCTACATCTGCCACTGTTTGTGTTCTAGGCACCTGAAACGCAATTACTCGTGCATCTTTAGAAGACGGTGTAATTGGTGTAACTTGTGCCGGACTAAGGGTTAAAAATCCCATTTTGATTCTCCAGCATTATTGGTAAGAAGTCTTTAAATAAGTAGGCATAATCTTTATTGCCATGATGTTTAAGTTCAATGACAGGATCAGCCATAATACAAAGACCAGTTTGCTCTTTTACCATTTTACAAAATAACATGTCTTCCCCATAATAATTTCCATCTTTAACACCAGTGCTGAAGAATTGTTTTATAGGAAGTGC
>CALFIE010000018.1 GCA_937876095.1 uncultured Flavobacteriales bacterium
TTATTTTTATTTAGAATGATTTAAAAGAGCAAATTTAATACAATTTAACTCAATATCAAATTAGTTGTGAGTAATTTATCTATTAGAATTATTGATAAAGTTTAACTTTGTTGCTCTTTATTAATCAAAAGAAGAAAAAAACCTATGAAAAAAATAGCAATTGTACTATTTGCAAGCATTTATGGAATGGTACTCGCACAAAATTCTAGATTTGTCTATCAAGTAACAATGAAGTCAGATTCTACTGCAGCACCAACTGTGGAAAATGCGTATTTAGATGTGTCACCAGAAAAATCGTTGTTTTATGGTGAAAAAAGAATGCAGCGAGACAGTATTATGAAACGTGCTTTCCAGACCAGAAATTTCAATTTTGATAGATCTCAAATGGAGCAATACCGAACCAACATCAATTATTTAATTGAAAAAAAATTGGCAGACAAAAAAGTCACTTACAACGATAGAATTGCAAGAGACCAATATTCCTATGATGAAGATCGTGATCTTAGCTGGAAAATTCTTCCAGAAACTGTTAAAATAGGGGAGTATAAAACTCAAAAAGCTGAAACCGAATTTGCTGGAAGAAAATGGATCGCTTGGTTTACGCAAGATATTCCTTTTCAAGATGGGCCGTATAAATTTTATGGTTTACCAGGTTTAATTGTAAAAGTAGAAGATTCCAAAGGAAATTTCTCTTTTGACCTGAAAGAAACCAAAAAATTGGCAGAACTCCCAAGTTTTGACAATCGTTTTGGTAACAAATTGACCGTAAAAAGAGCCGATTATTTGAAACAGCAAGATAAATTCCGAAAGGATCCAATGTCGTTTTTCCAACAAACAGGAGGTGGTGGTTTTGGTGGTGGAATGAGGATTGAAACACCACGAAGTTCTTCACCACAAAACGATGCAGAAAGAAGAAAACGCATGGAAGAGCGTGTAAAAGAAGAACTAAAAAACAACAACAATCCTATTGAATTGAAATAATCGTTCTGCGAAACAATAAATATACATAAATAAGCATTTGGTGATTAGTTTCCTAGTGTTTTTTTTGGTAAGTAAAAGAACTTTTTTGAATAATTTTTCCTTCAAAATTATCAAAACTTGAAGGATTTTAGTTTAGTAAAATCCGTGAAAACTATAGGAAATAAATTCCGTATTTTTGTAAAAAATAAGAGAAGTAACGGATTGCTTCGTGCCTCGCAATGACAATTATTTTATGCTCGAAAAAAACAACCACCAATACGAAACCGCAGTTCTTGTCGGTGTCATCACACAACATCAAGACGAAGAAAAACTCGACGAATATTTAGATGAGTTAGAGTTTCTCGCTTATACAGCAGGAGCAAGTGTCGCAAAACGATTTACTCAAAAACTGACGCAACCTGATTCCAAAACTTTTGTTGGGAGCGGAAAAGCGCAAGAAATTAAGGACTATGTAAAAGAAAACAACATCGGAACCGTGATTTTCGATGATGAATTATCGCCTTCTCAACTCAAAAATTTGGAAAGAGAAATGGAAGTGAAAATTTTAGACAGAACCAATCTGATTCTAGATATTTTCGCACAAAGAGCACAAACTTCTTATGCGAGAACGCAGGTAGAATTGGCTCAATATCAATATCTTTTACCAAGATTAACCAGAATGTGGACGCACTTAGAACGTCAAAAAGGAGGAATCGGAATGCGTGGTCCTGGTGAAACCGAAATTGAAACCGACCGAAGAATTATTCGTGACCGAATTTCACTTTTAAAAGAAAAACTGAAAACCATAGATAAACAAATGTCTACTCAAAGGCAAAATCGTGGAAAAGTGGTTCGTGTTGCACTGGTTGGTTACACCAATGTTGGGAAATCTACACTAATGAATGCCATTTCTAAATCTGATGTTTTTGCAGAAAATAAATTGTTTGCAACGCTCGATACAACCGTGAGAAAAGTCGTGATTGGCAATTTGCCATTTTTGTTGACAGACACGGTTGGTTTCATTAGAAAATTGCCAACACAATTGGTAGAAAGTTTCAAATCTACTTTAGATGAAGTTCGGGAAGCCGATTTGCTCGTTCATGTTGTAGATATTTCTAACCCAAATTTTGAAGACCAAATTGATTCGGTGAATCAAATTTTAATGGAAATTAATGCGCATCAAAAACCAATGGTAGTGGTTTTCAATAAGATAGATGCTTTTGCTTACGAGAAAAAAGACGAAGACGATTTAACACCTTCTAACAAAAAAAATATTTCTCTGGAAGAATGGAAAAAAACTTGGATGGCAAAATCCAAATATCCTACCGTTTTTATTTCGGCACTTACTAAAGAAAATTTCCCTGAAATGAAGAAATTAATTTATGATGAGGTGCTGAAAATCCACATTTCACGATTTCCTTACAACGATTTCTTGTTTGAGTATTTTGATGATGAAGAGGTGTAAAGTCGTAAAGTTGTTCGATGCATATTTATTATTTTGAAAAATTAGAAGTTTTGTTAAAAACAAATATATGGTTACGTATTGATATCCAGACTCAGAAAAATTTGGAATTACAAATCAGATCCGAATAGCAAGCTTGAGCATAATAGCCAATTTGCAGAAAGTTTCGCAAGAAATTCAAATATTGAAAAAGCAAGATATATTAATATTGCTTATAGTTCTTGTATTGAAGTTATTAATTCCATAATAATATCTTTAGATTTGAATTTCATTAATTATGAAGAATATCATAGCCTATGACAAGAAGCAGAAAATTATTTTATCAACTCAACGCTCTTTATAAATCCAATTCAAAATAGCAATTCACAAATTAAAGAATCAACTACTTAACATGAAAACCCAAATACTTGAAGCTCTACAATTTCTTTCCACGCCTGAAAAGCGTGATTTTTTACCTTACTTTTTCAAAACAGGAAAAGGTCAATATGCAGAAGGTGACCAATTTATTGGAGTAGTTGTTCCTGATTCTAGAAAATTGGTGAAAGAATATTGGCAAAAAGCAACATTAGACGATGTTCAAGAAATTTTGGAATCAAAATTTCACGAGATGAGGTTGGTTGCACTTATGATGTTGGTGACAAAATTTGAGAAAACCAAAGATAAAGATGAACAGAAAAAAATGATTGATTTTTACTTGAAGAATACAAAACATATTAACAATTGGGATTTGGTAGATACTTCTTGTTATAAAATTTTAGGAAGATATTGTTTTGAAAATCAGCAAGATGATATTCTTAGAAAATTATCAGACTCTGAAAATATGTGGGAAAAACGAATTGCTGTAGTTGCAACCATGCACTACATCAAAAAAGGAAATCAATTTAATTTAACCCAAGAATTGGCACTGAACAATCTCAATCATCCTCATGATTTGATGCATAAAGCAAATGGTTGGCTTTTACGCGAAATTGGGGGTAAAGATGAATCTGTTTTACTACAATTTTTGAAAAAACACTATCAAAATATGCCAAGAACATCACTTAGATATGCCATAGAAAAATTAGACGAAAACTTGCGACAAGATTTTTTGAAAGGGAGAATATAAACAACAAACCCTTTCTGCGTTTTAATTTTCTTTACGCATAGTACGCAAAAAGGGTCATCAAATTATGGAATATTTACAATATTTTACCCATTTTTTTTTGCACCTATTGTTTCCTGCAATAGTAGCTAAGGTTTTTTTTAAAAAAAACTGGAAAAAAGCGTATCTATTGATATTGACAACTATGTTGGTAGATGTAGACCACCTTTTGGCAACTCCAGTTTTTCAATTTGGGAGATGCAGCATCGGTTTTCATCCGTTACACAGTTATGTTGCGATTGTAATTTATTTTTTGGGAGCTCTTTTCCTGAAAGGAAATTATCGAATCATTGCAATTGGTTTGCTGTTGCATATGTTTACCGATTTTCAGGATTATTATTTTTGGAATGTTTTTTTACATCATTAGTCTGCAGAATTTGCCCTCAATTTGGTGTCCACATCCATTTTATACGCCATCAGATTTGCCACGTTTCCGGCTTTCTTTTTGGCTGATTCTGCCATTTCACCGGTAAATAATTCATCTACAGTCTCTTTCCAAAGTGCAATCCACGTTTCGAAATGGTGTTTTTGCATCGCTTGTTGTTCATTGATTGGGAAATGTGCAGACATCGGATTTCCTTTGTAGGCAACTTCCCCGAAAAGCAAAGTCGCCCAGAAATTATACATTTTGGGTAGATGTTTGCTCCAATCTACTTTCATAATATCATTAAAGAAAAAACCGATTTCAGATTTTTCTACTTTTTCATAAAAAGTGTTCACCAAAACTTCGATATCTTGCCGATTTTCCAGATTTTTCATAAAACAAAAGTAAGAAATTGGCTTGTAATGGAGTATGATTTCAGTCAATTAATTATAAATTTGCACTATTATGGCAAGAAGTTTTAGAAAAATCAGACAAAAAAAAATAATCGACACTGGTTTTGGTAGCAATGTTTCAGGAAGATATTTAAACAAAGACGGTTTCCCAAACGTAGAGCGAAAAGGCATCCCAATTTTTAGTAGATTCAGTTGGTATCATAGTTTGATGTATCTCAGTACTTGGCGATTTGTTTTTTGGATGTTTTCAGGATTTGTTTCCCTCAATTTTATTTTCGCAATAATTTATTATTTTATAGGAGTAGAACATCTTACCGGAATTGATAAATCTACACCGTTCAATGAATTTATTGACGTGTTTTTTTTCAGCACCCAAACTTTTACCACGGTTGGTTATGGTAGAGTTGCACCAGTTGGTTTTTTGGCCAATGTTACCTCCACTTTTGAGGCGTTTCTTGGTTTGCTTGTTTTTGCCATTGCAACAGGTCTTTTTTATGGTCGATTTTCCAGACCAAGAGCTTTTCTAAAATTCTCAGAAAATATTTTAGTTTCACCATATCAGGAAGTTACATCACTAATGTTTAGAATGGCTCCTTATAAAAATAATGCACTTACAGACGGACATGTAATAGTTACTTCGGCAATAGAAACAATAGAAGATGGTGTTTTGCAAAGCAATTTTTATAATCTTAAAGTAGAACTCGACCGAATAAATACCCTTACTTTGAACTGGACGGTAGTTCATAAAATAGACCAAGATTCTCCTTTTTTTGGTTTTACCAAAGAAGATTTTACCAGCAATGACACCAATATAGAAATTATGGTTCAGGTAAGAGCTTTCGATGATGTTTTTGCGAATACGGTGGTTCAGAAAACTTCCTACATTAATTCTGAAATTGTATACGGCGCAAAATTTGTGAAAATGTACGAACCAAGCAGTGATAATTTATCTACTGTTTTGGATTTGTCTAAAATTAATGAATATCAGATCGTTGAATTGCCAAAAATTACTGTAGAAAACTGATGGATATAGCATTAAACAAAAATCTTGCACTCCAAAAGCAAAAGGAACACAAAAAATTTTTGGAATCTCTGAAAAAGAAACCACCAAAAAATTTAGATTATTTGGCGCAAGAAATACACGATGAGGTTTTTGATGAGGTAGATTGCTTACAATGTGCCAATTGCTGTAAAACGACTGGTCCTCTCTACACCGAAAAAGACATCGAAAGAATTTCAAAATTTTTGAAAATGAAACCGCTAGATTTCGAAGCAAAATTTTTGAAAATAGATGAAGATAATGATAAGGTTTTACAAAATCTCCCTTGTTTTTTCTTGAACAGCGATAATTCTTGCCAAATTTACGAAGTAAGACCAAAAGCGTGCAGAGAATATCCACACACAGACCGCAAGAAAATCTATCAGATCAATAACCTAATGTTGAAAAACACCGTGATTTGTCCCGCTGCATTTTTGTGGGTAGAAAAAATGGTCGAGAAAGCAGGAAAGTAATAAATGGCTGATTCTTTAGATGAAAATTTCTCACAAAAAAGTCACAGATTTTATCTGTGACTTCCACCTCTCAAATTTTTACTTTTTATTTATAAGGCTTTTTATATAGAATCAATTATTTATACAACTCCTTGTGCAAGCATTGCTTCTGCAACTTTCACAAAACCAGCAATATTAGCTCCTTTTACGTAATTTACATAACCATCTTCTTCTTTCCCGTATTTTCTACAAGCATTGTGAATACCGATCATAATTTCTTTTAATCGTGCATCTACTTCTTCAGAAGTCCAGTTCAAACGGATAGAATTCTGAGTCATTTCTAATCCTGAAGTTGCAACACCACCTGCATTTGACGCTTTACCAGGTGAGAATAGCACTTTTTTGTCTAAGAAATAGTTGATTGCATCTAGTGTAGAAGGCATATTTGCTGCTTCTACTACACATACACAACCGTTTTCTACTAATTTTTGAGCGTCTTCTAAATTGAGCTCGTTTTGTGTAGCAGAAGGAATTGCTACATCACATTTCACTTCCCAAGGTCTTTTTCCTGCATGAAATTCGGCACTTGGATATTTTTTGGCGTAATCTTCAGCTCTGTTGTTTCCAGAAGCTCTTAATTCTAATAGATAATCTATTTTTTCGCCGGTAATTCCGTCTTTATCGTAGATATAACCATCTGGTCCAGAAATTGTAACGACTTTTCCGCCCAATTCTTCAATTTTTTTGATTACACCCCATGCTACATTTCCGAAACCTGAAACTGTAACTACTTTATCTTTGAAATCAGTCCCAATAGTTTTCAACATTTGATCACCGAAATATACCACACCATAACCTGTTGCTTCTGGTCTGATTAATGAACCACCATAAGCTAAACCTTTACCAGTAAGAACTCCGGTAAATTCGTTTCTAATTTTTTTGTATTGCCCAAAAAGATAGCCAATTTCTCTGGCTCCAACTCCAATGTCACCTGCAGGAACATCAGTTTCTGGACCTATGTGTTTGCACATTTCTGTCATAAAAGCTTGGCAAAAACGCATCACTTCGTTGTCAGATTTTCCTTGTGGATCAAAATCAGATCCTCCTTTTCCACCTCCCATTGGTAAAGTGGTAAGCGAATTTTTGAACACTTGTTCAAATGCTAAAAATTTCAAAACCGATAAATTTACGGTTGGGTGAAATCTAATTCCTCCTTTGTATGGTCCAATTGCTGAGTTCATTTGTATTCTGAAACCTCTATTAACTTGTATTTCACCTTTGTCATCAATCCAAGGAACCCTGAAAATAATAATACGTTCAGCTTCTGCCATTCTTTCCAAAAGCTTCATGCCATTATATTCTTTCCTTGTTGATATAAAAGGAATTACTGTAACAGCTACTTCTTTTACAGCTTGTAAAAATTCGGGTTCATTTGGGTTTTTCGCTTCAATTTTTGCAATAAATTCTTGGATTTTTTGCTCTACGTTATAATGTTCCATATTGGTTAATTATTGGTGTCAACAAATTTAATTTTTTTTTCAAAATACACAAGTTGTAAAATTAGATTTGCTAAAAATTTAATTATTTGTAATAGATATTTCGAATTTATTAAAAAAATAATCGAATTATTATTATTATTTAGGTGATAATAAGAAAAGTCTATAAAACGGAATGCTTTTTTTGAACTATTTTGCTAAATATTGTCTCCCAGAAAGTGATTTTACCAAGCCCGAAATTTCCAAATCCAATAAAATTGGCAAAATTTTGAAAGATAAAATTCCTGATTTTTGTGAAATTTCGTCTAAAGTAATTTGTGGATTTTTAATAATGATGTCTAATATTATTTGATGATTTTCAGGAAGTTGAAGGAAAATTTCAGAAGTTGGGAATAATTCTTCCATTTTTCCTGCTGCTGCATCTAAATTCAAATTTTCTATAAGACTTTTGATCGTAGAAATCGTGTTTGCTTTGTTCTGTGCAATTACCAGATTGCAACCTTGGCTGTATTTGTCGGTGATTTTTCCGGGTAAAGCAAATACTTCTCTGTTGTAATTATTTGCAAAAGTTACCGTACTGATGGAACCACCACCAAAAGCCGTTTCTACAACTATGGTTGTTGCAGAAAGTCCCGCGATAATTCTGTTACGTTGTATAAAATTTTCACGGTCTGGTTTGTGAGAAGAGTTGAATTCGGTAATCAGTGCGCCATTTCCTTCTAGTATTCTTTCGGATAATTTTTTATTTTTGGTAGGATAAAGTAAATGAAATCCGTGCGCAAGAACTGCTACGGTTGGTATATTATTTTGCAAAGATTGTTCGTGTACTTCTGTGTCTGCACCGAGTGCTAAACCACTTACACTGATTACATTATTAGGGTTGATTTCTTTGAAAAATTCTTGTATGAATGTTTTCCCATAGTTGGTCAAATTACGAGTTCCAACCATACTGATGTTTTGTAGATTTTCGGGGAAGTTCCCTTTTTGGTACAAAATTGCAGGTGCATCTACACATTCGTTCAGTAATTTGGGTAATTCATTCAGATGTCGAAGTCTGATTTTCACATTGTGTTTTTCACAAAATTTCAACTCATTTTCTGCGAATTTCAAATGTTCAATATTGCCTATATCTAAGGAAATTTTCTTGCCAATTCCATCTATTTTATTCAGTTTGTTTTTAGAAAGTTCCCAAACTTCTTTTGCAGAACCAGCAACACTTACCAATTTGTGAAAATTGATGTCACCTATTAAGTTGCAGCGCCTCAATGCAATTGCATATAAATGTTCCTCTGAAAACATAAAATTATTATTAAACCAAAGATAGACATTTTGGCTTATTTTTTCCTAATTTCTTCCAAGTGTTCCCAAATATCGTCTTTTTCTTTGTAGGGCAACTCATTGAAATCTTCTGGGTGGTTTTCTTTGTATTCTTGCCACAATTTATCGTCTTTTTCGCTATAGTAATTGGGAAATTCCCATATAAAACGTTTCTTTTTTTCGCCTAAATTTTTGAAAAGATAGGCCAAAATAATTCCAATAACTGCACCAGCAAGATGAGATTGCCACGAAATTCTACTTGGTTCATTGCTTATGCTGAAAAGTTCTTCAGGAAACATTCCCCAAATTAAACTTCCATAATATAAAGCGACCAATAATGATACGGTCAACAATTTCAAATTCCATCTGAAAACACCACTAAAAAATAGAAAAAATGCCAAAACATAAACAATTCCACTTGCTCCGATTATACAATTATAAGTGTATTCACCAGTAAATATATCAATTGGCGGTAAAAGCCAAACCAAAAAACCAGTAACCAACCAACCTGTAAAAAATATTTTTTTGCCAATTTCCGGATAAAACTGAAACAGTAAAAACATTAGAATTGCTACAGCAATTGAGTTTCCGAAGATGTGTTCTAAATTTCCGTGCAGGAATGGCGAGAAGAAAATCCCTTTCAAACCTTCTGGAACCAGAGGAATAATAGCGCCATTGCAACTATCTATAACACCCTGAATTTGCAGAAGATAACCAAACCACATTGTAGCCAACATGATTGCAGGATAGAGTAGAGCACGTTTATAAATAGTTTGGTACAACATAGCAATAGTTCCTCAAAATATTTGCCAAAAAAGTTTTATGTAAATTTGACCAATTATTTTTAATAAAAAATAAAATGTCGGACAAAAGTGGTGAATTGCCCACTTAATTTCAGCTCCGTAATCCTTTTTTTGAAAAATATTTATGCATCTGATGTTATGAAGCAACTTGTAATAATTGTTTTTTTGTGTATTTCAGGGATTTTTTTTAGCCAGATAAAAAATTATAGAAAACAAATTGATAGTATTGCCAATGCAAGTTGGAATCAAAAACAGCCTAATCTAGACAGTTTGCAAAATCCTGTTTTTGAAGTGGTTATCATCAAAAAAAGCGACACTATTTTGTTGAAAGACAAAAAAATACTATCAGTTCCTAATTCAGATTTACCAATCACACCATATTTAGTTATTAAAAATAGCGATCTTAGAAATTGGTTTTTGTTTGGTTCTAATAATTTGATTATCAATCAGTCATCTTTTTCTAATTGGAATTCTGGTGGTAATAATAATTTAGGTGTTCTTGCCAAGATTAATTACACCCTTACTTACAAAAGTAGAAAACATTTTGTAGAAAATAATTTGCAAACAGGTTATGGTTTTGTTGCAAGTGCAGGTCAATCTTCTCGCAAAACCGAAGATTTCCTCAATTTTATGACCAATTACGGCTATGATTTGGGCAAAAACAAGTATTTATCTGCAGGATTTCAGTTTATTTCGCAAATTACGCCTGGTTACAATTATACTTTGACTCCTGATCCAGTTTTTCAGGATCGAATTTCAAAATTTTTGGGTCCTGCTTATGTGAATATAGGAGTCGGAATTTCTTATAATCCAAATGAGAATTTTCAGGTAATTGTAAGACCAATCAATGGTAAATTCACTATTGTAACTGATCCTTTATTACAAAAAAATGGAAAATATGGATTGGAATTTGATGGTCAAAAAGTTCGCAAAGAACTCGGAGCGAGAGTCAATTTTATGTACGACAAAAAATTTATGACGACATCAGTTTGGTAAATCAATTGCAATTTTTTAGTAATTATTTATCTCATACAGAGCGAGTTGATGTGTGGTACAACGCAACGCTTTATTTCAAATTTAATAAGCTTATTTCGGCACAAGTTGGGGTAGATCTGATGTATGATCACGACCAAATTCAAAAATTACAAATGAAACAAACATTAGGGATTGGTATAGCTTACAATTTTGGACTAGAGGATTCAGAGAAGGTTAGCTCCAAAAAGATCATTAAACCATTTGTAACAAACTAAACTTTAATAATTTTTTGTACTTTTGCACCTCATAAAAAAATAGTAATTAAAATGAAGAAAATCTTATTATCAAGTTTCTTATTAATCGGAGCAATATTCTCTGCACAAGAAACAGCAGCAAAAGTAGACACCACAAAACATTGGTCTGTACAAGGTCAAAACACTTTGATGCTTAATCAAGCTGCATTTTCTAATTGGGTTGGAGGTGGAGCCAACAACGTTGGTTGGTTAGCTGGTGTAAATTATAATATGACTTACGAAAAAGGAAAAGAACTTTGGGAAAATATTGTAATTCTTGGTTACGGACAAAATAATACACAAGGTGTAGGAACTAGAAAAACACAAGATGTGATCAATTTATCTACCAACTACGGAAGAAAAATTTCTAAAAGTTGGTTCGTATCTGCAGGTGCAAGTTTGCTTACGCAATTTGCAGCAGGTTATGCAGATGGTAACAATCCTGCAGCTGCTAAAATTTCTAATTTTATGGCTCCAGGTTATGTAAATTTAGGTGCTGGTTTCACGTACAGACCAAATGATAATTTTACAGCTACACTTAGACCAGCGAATGCAAGATGGACTTTTGTTTTAGATAAAGATTTACAATACCAAGGTATTTATGGCTTGAAAAACAATGGGGATTCTTCTGTTTTCCAGTTTGGTTTCTTGGGAACTGCAGTGTATAAAATGAAACTGATGGAGAATGTAACTTTGGTAAATTCTGCATCGGTATTCTCTAATTATCTAGATCACCCAGAAAGATTGGTATTGTCTTATGGTGGCGTTCTTAATATGAAAATCAACAAATATATATCTTCTGTAATTACTATGGATTTGTTTTATGATCACAACCAAATCCAAAAAACGCAGATGAAACAAACTCTAGGAGTTGGTATTGCATATAACATTGACAATGGTGTTAAAAAATCAGACAATAAAGATCAACAAACTTGGAAATAAGCAGCAATTGCTATAAATATCAAAAACCGTTTCTGTATTAGGAACGGTTTTTTTATTTTTATAAAAAATTGAAGATGACTCAAGATTGCATTGCTTTTTCCGCTCCCATTATTCAGCATGACAATATCAATGCTGGTTATGTAGAATTTCCGTTTTCTGCAGAAGAAATTTTTGGCAAAAAAGGACAAGTGAAAGTAAAGGTTTTGTTTGATGATTCAGTTTCTTATAGAGGTAGTTTGGTAAAAATGAAAACCGAAAAACATTTGCTAATCCTTACACAAGAAGTCAGAAACCAATTAGGTAAAAAATTCGGAGAAGTAGTTGATGTTAAAGTTTGGCACGATCTGGAAGCAAGAGTCGTAGAAATTCCTGAAGATGTGCAACAAATTTTTAATGAGAATATTGAAGCATTTGAGCGATATGCAAAAATGTCTTACACACATCAAAAAGAATATATGAGATGGATTACCGATGCCAAAAAGCCAGAAACACGAGAAAATAGAAAAATAAAAATGATCGAGATGATTCTCGATGGCAAAAAGGGAATTTGATATGAAAAATAATAGATACGAAACCGAACGATTGATTCTAAAACCAACCGATACAGACGATTTAGAATTTTTAGTAGCAATTCTAAACACTCCAAAATATTACAAATACATTGGTGATAGAAACGTGAGATCGGTAGAAGATGCCCAGAATTATTTCAACGAAAGAATTTTTCCTCAGTTCGACAAATTAGGTTTTGGAAATTACACGGTGATGTTGAAATCAGACGAAACCAAAATTGGTTTTTGTGGTGTTTATGTGCGCCCCAATTTAGAAACTCCAGATATTGGTTTTGCTTTTTTCGAAGAATTTGAAGGAAAAGGTTATGCTTACGAAAGCGCCAATTTTATTAAAAATATGGTGGCTTCTGAATTTGGAATCAAAAAATTAGGAGGAATTACCGTAGAATACAACCACTCGTCCAGAAAATTATTAGAAAAATTAGGATTGAAATTCCAGAAAAAATTCTTTATGGATGGAGATTCAGAAGAGTTGATGTATTATGAATCCGATTTGGATTAGAAACGGTTAAAACTAGACATTCCAAAACTCACGATCCAGACTTCGGTATTGTATCGCTTCAGAAACATGATCAGAATTGATGTTTTCTACACCTTCTAAATCAGCAATCGTTCTAGAAACCTTCAAAATTCTATCATAGGCTCTTGCTGATAGATTGAGTTTTTCCATTGCCAGTTTTATCAAATTCTTAGAAGTCTCATCCAGTTCGCAATATTTTTCAATTTCTTTGGGTCCCATTTGTGCGTTGTAATTGATTTCCAAATCGTTGTAGCGCTCTGTTTGTGTATCACGTGCACGCAAAACACGCTCCCGAATTTTTAAACTATTTTCGCCCTTTCTGCGATCTGACAATTGCTCAAATTCTACTTTTTGCACTTCTATATGTATGTCAATCCTATCCAGAAGTGGCCCAGAAAGTTTGCTCATATATCGTTGCATTTCAAATGCTGAACTTGTATTGTTGGGATCATCAGGAAAATAACCAGAAGGAGACGGATTCATAGAAGCAACCAACATAAAACTTGCAGGATAATTTACCGTAAATTTTGCTCTAGAAATGGTAACAACTCGGTCTTCGAGTGGTTGTCTCATCACTTCTAAAACTTGTCTTTTGAATTCGGGCATTTCATCTAAAAACAAAACACCATTATGTGCCAAAGAAATTTCGCCAGGTTGTGGATAACTTCCACCTCCAACCAAAGCCACATCTGAAATCGTATGATGTGGCGATCTGAATGGTCGCACTGTCATCAGAGAAGTTTCGGTGCCAATTTTTCCTGCAACGGAATGAATTTTGGTAGTTTCCAAGGCTTCTTTCATTGTAAGTGGTGGCAAAATACTCGGAATTCTTTTTGCGAGCATGGTTTTTCCACTTCCTGGTGGTCCTATCAAAATAATATTGTGTCCACCTGCAGCGGCAACTTCCATCGCTCTTTTTGCGGTTTCCTGTCCTTTTACTTCAGAAAAATCAAATGGGAAATCATTTATTTTATCTACAAATTCTTTTCGGGTATCAATTTCGGTTCGTTGCAGCGGAATTCCTTCATTAAAAAAATCAATCACTTCTCGTATGTTTTCTATTCCATAGACTTCCAAATTATTTACGATCGCAGCTTCTCTTGTGTTCTGTTTTGGCAAAATAATTCCTTTGAAACCTTCTTCACGAGCTTTTATTGCAATTGGGAGTACTCCTTTTATCGGTTGCAAACCACCATCCAGAGACAATTCTCCCATAATTATATATTGGTCCAGATTTTCAGCAACAATTTGGTCAGATGCAGCCAAAATTCCGATTGCTATAGACAAATCATAGGCAGAACCTTCTTTTCGTAAATCTGCAGGTGCCATATTGATGGTGATTTTTTTGCCAGGAATTTTGAAACCTACATTTTTCAAAGCAGCTGAAATTCGGTAACTACTTTCTTTGATGGCGTTATCTGGTAAACCAACCAAGTGATAACCAACTCCTGCTGTATCTACGTTTACTTCTATGGTAATGGTTTGTGCAGAAACGCCATGAATTGCGCTGCCAAAAATTTTTACGAGCATAAATTTTTTTAATTAAAAGTAAAAATAAAAAAGATTTTCATATAAAATTAGGGAATTTCCTCTTTTTTTTATCTTAATTATTGATATTTTTGTTCAATAATACAAAAAAATGGATGTAGAACAAGCTCAATTGCAATTAGACGCCTATAAAGAAAATGACCAAATTTTAGATGCGGCAAATTACCTGATTCAATCTTTCGGGTTAGAAAGCGACAATTTACAAGGGTTTGGTTTCAGACACGAACTGGAGAAAAATTCTATTCTACTTACTGCAGAAGGTGAAATCGGTGGAAAGCAACAGGTAAATATTCCTAAAAATCTTTTTGATTTTGACCTTAATTTGGTGATGAATATGCTTGCACACGAAATGTTACATGTGCGACAAAAATCTCCTGAAGTGATGATGGAAGATAAAAACGAAAGAGAATTTCAGGCGTATTACGAAATGCTGTTTCACAAAGTGTTTCCGCAAATTCCTGAAGCACCCGATTTCAACCGAAAACAGTTTGCAGAAAAAGCACTTGAATATTACCGAAGAATGGGTGAAAACTCTGAACTTCAACAAAAGTACGCCCTTGAAAAGGAAGAAGTTGAACAATTATTAAATCAATTTTCATAATAAAATTTTAGTCAGATGATAAAAACCATTCCCATAGAAAAAGTGCTATTTTTGGATATAGAAACAGTTCCACAATCTGATCAATTTGCCAATCTTACCGAAACAGAACAACATCTTTGGGACAAAAAAACAGCCAGACAAAGAAATGAAGAGGTTTCTGCTGCTGATTTCTACGGAGAAAGAGCCGGAATTATGGCAGAATTTGGTAAAATTATTTGTATTTCTATAGGAATGGTCGAGAAAAACAACCAACTCCTTATCCGAAGTTTTTCAGGAGACAATGAGGTGAAATTGTTACAAGAATTTGGTGAAATTTTCAACCGGCCAAAATTGCAAAACGTGGTTTTGTGTGCACATAATGGTAAAGAATTTGATTTCCCATGGATTGCTCGCAGATATTTAATTTGTGGAATGCAACCACCTGTTCCGTTTCAGACTTATGGCAAAAAACCGTGGGAAATTCAACATTTGGACACTATGGAACTATGGAAATTTGGTGATTACAAAAATTTTGTCTCGCTAGAACTTTTGGCGCACGTTTTCGGAATTTCCACTCCAAAAAACGATATAGATGGTTCTATGGTTTCATCTATCTACTACATAGAAAAAGACTTGCCAAGAATTGTGAACTATTGTGAAAAAGATGTCTTAACTTTGGCAAATGTTTTCAGAAAGATGAGACAAGAAGATTTTTTGACCAGAAGTAATCATTAATTTTGCAACAGCTTCTGTAAATAATTGGTAATTAAGAATTGTTTTTTATGAATTTATCAGATGAGCAAATCGCCAAAATTGGCGAAGAAATTATAAAAACCCTAAAAACAGTGTACGATCCCGAAATTCCGGTAGATATCTACGAATTGGGCTTGATTTATGATGTGCAAATTTCAGAATTGGGCGATGTAAAAGTCGTAATGACTCTTACTACGCCGAATTGTCCTGTTGCAGAAAGTCTTCCGCAAGAAGTGAAAGAAAAAGTACAAACAGTAGAAGGTGTAAAATTGGTAGATTTAGAACTCACTTTCGAGCCAACTTGGACCAAAGATATGATGAGCGAAGAAGCCCGATTTGAATTAGGAATTTTGTATTAATAAATGAAGTCTTTCAAGGTTTTTGAAAACAAGGATTGACTTATTATTTTAGTTCCTTTTTTCCCAGAAGAAATATACATTTTACTTTGTACCTTTTACATTGTACAAATTTTATAAAACTTCCTTCGCAATTTCCTTATCTCTTCTACTCCATTCACTCCAAGAACCAATATACAAGTTAGTCGTTTGGAAACCAGCGTGTTCCAAAGCCAAAATGGTATGACAAGCAGTAACTCCAGAACCACAATGTATGATGAGTTTTTTGGGTTTTTTGTTGAGGAAATTTTCATATTTTTCATTCAAAATTTTTGGCGAAAGAAACTCGCCATTTTCATCTAAATTTTCAGAAAAAGGAATATTAATTGCACCCGGAATATGACCTGCAACCAAATCAATAGGTTCAGATTCGCCATTGTATCGGTACGCATCACGAACATCAATTACTGTTGCAGAATTTTCAGCAATCGATTTTTCAACTTCGTAGATGTCAGAAGTTGGTAATTGCCAATTTTCAGGTATTTTGATGGTGGATTTGTGTAAGTGTTCTTCACCTGAAGTCATTTCAATACCCGCTTTTTCAACCGATTGAAACCCACCACTCAATACTTGTACTTTTTGCAAACCAAAAGATTTTAACATCCACCAACATCGTGCTGCTGCATTTGCTCCAAATGAAGTATCGTAAATCACGACGTGAGAATTTTCTGAAACTCCCAAATCCGACAGTGTTTTTGCAAAACTGAACAAATCAGGTAAAGGATGTCGACCTCCGAAAGCAGGATTATCACCAATTTCAGCCAAATCTTGGTCAAGATCAATAAATCTTGCACCTTTTATATGTTTTTCAAGGTAATTTTGATGAGCATTTTTCCCGGTTCGAGCATCTAGAATAATGAGGTTTTTGTCCCCAAAAATTTCTAAAAGTTCGGTAGCTGTTATGATTGGTTTCATGGTTGTTTTATAAATTTTCTCAGCAGTTATAAATAAAATCTGCTAAATCAGCGAGTAATTAAAAATGAAAAATATCTTTCGCTTTATTCCAACTTGCTTCGAAATTCAACAGATTCAGGTGATTTTCGATGTTTTCTGAAGCCATAAAATTGATGACTTGTTCAGTTGGCATATTTCCTACCAATTCGTCTTTTGCGTACGGACAACCACCAATTCCTTTAATCGCCGAATCGAATCTGCGGCAACCTTTGTCGTAAGCAGTTTTTAGTTTGGCATAAGAATCTTCATATCGATTGTGGAAATGCGCCCCGAAATGAATTTCGGGATATTTTGATGGGATTTTTTCAAAAATTTGGTCAATTTGATTAATATTTCCGGTTCCGGTAGTATCCGAAAGTAAAATGTTTTTCACGCCAATTTCTGAAAAACGTTTTGCCCAAAAATCGACATCTTCCCATTTCCACATTTCACCGTAAGGATTTCCAAAAGCCATTGAAAAATAGATGTTTAAAAATTTTTTTTCGGCTTTGGTCATTGCTAATATTTCCGAAATTTGGGTAAAAGCATCTTCCTGATTTTTGTTGGTGTTTCGATACTGAAAAGTTTCTGAAATAGAGAAAGGAAAACCCAAGATATCCACATTTTTGTGAGATAGTGCTTTTTCGGCTCCACGAATATTGGCTACAATCACCGAAAGTTGCGTGTTGGAATTAGACTTGTCTATTTCTTCTAAAACTTGTGCAGAATCTGCTAACTGCGGAATTGATTTCGGAGAAACAAAACTTGCACAATCTAGCACATCAAAACCAACTCCCATCAAAGAATTGAGGTAATCTATCTTGGTTTGTGTTGGGATAAATTCTCCCCAACCTTGCATAGAATCTCGTGGACACTCAGTTAAAAACATTTCTAAATTTTAGGTATTATTCTTTGCTAAAAATACAACTTTTTACGGATTGTGGAATTAGTTTTCATTTTTTGGTAAAATAGATAGCCGAAGTTCGAAACTGCGCCCCAGATTGAGCGGTTTGTTTGAGCTCTTTTTTCTAAAATTTATTTTGGAAAAGCTTTGGCTAAAATTTTAGAAAAAAAGCGAGTAGCGAAAGCTGGAAATGGCGCCCAAATTATTAAATTTGTCAGAAATAACATTGAAATATGCAAACAATAGAATTCAACCACGAATGGAGAATGAAACTCCTTCAACGTTTCTTAACTTATGTGAAAATATACTCAACCAGCGATCCAGAAATCGAAACTACACCTTCAACTCCGCAACAATGGGATATTGCAAAATATCTTTTCCAAGAATTGCAAGATTTGGGACTTGCAGATGTATCTATGGATGAAAATGGGTATGTTTTTGGATATATTCCGAGTAATTTAGCAGAAAACGAACCAGTTGTTGGATTTATTGCGCATTATGATACTTCGCCTGATTTCAATGGGAAAGATGTGAAACCGCAAATTTGGGAAGATTATGATGGAGGTGATTTGGTGTTGAATAAAGAAACTGGTTTTGTGCTTTCGTCTGAAAAATTCAAAAGTTTGAAAAAATATGTTGGTAAAACGCTGATTACTACAGATGGAACTTCACTTCTTGGTGCAGACGACAAAGCAGGAGTTGCAGAAATTGTGACAGCGGCGGAATATCTTTTGGCGCATCCGGAAATAAAACACGGGAAAATTGCCATCGGTTTTAATCCTGATGAAGAAATTGGACGAGGAGCGCATAAATTTGATGTTGCAAAATTTGGTGCAGAATATGCCTTCACAATGGATGGAAGCGAAGTTGGCGAGTTGGAATTTGAGAATTTCAATGCAGCAGGAGCAGTGGTGAAAATCCACGGATTGAGTGTACATCCTGGTTATGCATTCGGACAGATGAAAAACGCGGGACTTCTCGCAACGGAATTTGCGAATATGTTGCCTTCAAACGAAACTCCGGCTACTACAAAAGGTTTTGATGGATTTTTTCATTTGACGGATTTTAAAGGAGATGTTTCTGAAGCGAAATTGCAATATATTATTCGCGACCACGATGCTGAAAAATTTGAAAATCGCAAGAAATTGATTACTGAAAAAGTAGCGGAATTCAATGCAAAGTATGGTGAAAATATCGCCGAAATTGAAATAAAAGAGCAATATCGCAATATGAAACAGCAATTTGAAGGCAAAATGCACATTATTGATATTGCTGAACAAGCGATGAAGGACGCGAATATTGAACCAAAAATTAAGGCAATTCGTGGTGGAACTGATGGTGCTCAATTATCTTATATGGGATTGCCTTGTCCGAATATTTTTGCAGGAGGCGAAAACTTCCACGGACCATATGAATATGTGGCTTTGGAATCAATGGAAAAAGCAGTGAAAGTAATTGTGAATATTGCGAAAGCGAAGAAATAAATTTTCCCCACAGATTGCACAGATTTTTTATGGTAAATTTCTAATAATTAATCAAAAACATAATTTAAAGAATTTTGATTCGTTTAGATTGTAGGTTTTTGAACAATTATTTTTCTGTGAAAATCTGAGCAATCTGTGGGAAATTCAAAAAAATTAAACTTCTATTAACTCCCAATTAATATCCCGATCTTAATTTTGTAAAAACCAAAAATGCCAAAAACCAGAAGAGCCGTAGAAATCGTAATTTTATCAGACATTCATTTGGGAACTTACGGTTGTCACGCTACCGAATTGGTCGCTTTTCTGAAAACCATCAATCCGAAATTGTTAATTCTGAATGGCGATATTATTGATGGTTGGGCTTTTTCTAAACGATATTTTCCAAATTCTCATATGGCGGTGATTGGTGAGATTTTCAAAATTATGAGGAAATCTAAAATCATCTATATTACAGGTAATCACGATGAATTTTTACGAAAATACAGTGATTTGCGAATGGGAAATTTGTTCCTTACCGACAAATATCTGTTGAAAATTAATGATAAAAAACATTGGATTTTTCACGGTGATATTTTCGACCATACCACAAAAGGTGGTGCGAAAATTTTAGCAAAAATTGGTGGAATTGGTTACGATTGGCTGATTTTGCTGAATCAGGCAATTAATTATATTTTGAATCTTTTCGGGAAACCAAGAGTTTCTTTATCTAAAAAAGTAAAAAATTCGGTAAAAAATGCCGTGAAATTCATTGCTGATTTCGAGGAAAAAGCTATTGAATTGGCTATTGACAATCATTATGATTATGTGATTTGCGGGCACATTCATCAGCCTGCAGATAGAATTGTAACCACCGAAAAAGGCTCTGTTCATTACATGAATTCAGGAGATTGGATTGAGAATTTGTCTTGGCTGGAATACAACGATGGAACTTGGTCGCTAAATTATTTCGACGAAACCAAATACAAAATCCCAAAAATTGAAGCTAACGATATTTCCATCAATATGCAAGATTTGGTTCATCCAAAAGTGATGGCGAGTTTTGCGGAGAAAAAACTTTAAACCTTCATATTGGTACAATGTAAAAAGTACAATGAAAAAAATAAACTGTGCAAAATTTTCGGCAATGTGGTAAAAAATGGTGCTTTTTTAAATGAAAAAATAGTTATAAATTTTT